>NZ_JAWVWP010000003.1:0-458632 GCF_033657285.1 Erwinia sp. MMLR14_017
CTACCGCGTGGACGCGGAGACCGGCGCGCTGACCCTGGTGGGCAGCGGTGACTTCATCGTCAACGGCTATACCACCGGCAAGCAGTACAAGCCGGTCGGGGTGGCGCTGGACGATGGCGGCTACCTGCTTATCTGGGGCTCGGAGGGCGGCGACGGGGACGGCTCCGCCATCTACGCGCAGCGCTTTGACGCCAACGACCAGAAGGTCGGCCGCGAATTCCTGGTGAACACCACCACGGCGGGCAACCAGGGCAACGGCGGCGACTCGGTGGACGCCACCCACATCTTCGACGCGGTGCTGACGGCGGACGGCAGCGTTTACGTCACCTGGCAGTCGGATAACGTGGACGGCGCGGGCACCGGCATCGAGGGTATCGTGATCGACGTGGACGCGGCGTTCTACTCCGAGTACACGGTGAACACCACCACCACCGGGGCGCAGACGGTCTCGTCGGTGGCCAGCCTGCCGGACGGCGGGGCGATCGTGGTGTGGCAGTCGGCGAGCGGGGACGGCTCCGGCAGCTGCATTATGGGTCAGCTGCTGGATGCCAAGGGCCAGCCGGTGGGCGCGGAGTTCACGGTGAACACCACCACGGCGGGCGATCAGCTGACGCCGCAGGTGGCGGCGCTGGCGGACGGCAGCTTCCAGGTGGTCTGGAGCACCGACTCTGGCGGTCATATCAAGGGCCAGGGCTACAGCTACAGCTACGACAGCGCGGGCAACGTCAACGGCGTGGTGGCTGACGGCGCCGAGTACAATGTCGATTCCAGTACGGCGGCCAGCAAAATGCGCGTTCCGGTCATTACCGGCCTGGATGACGGCGGCTATATGGTGGTGTGGGAAGCGAGTCTGGACGGTACATGGGTGGTCTACGGTCGTCAGTACGACGCCAGCGGCACGCCGGTGACGTCTGAAATAGTACTGGCGACCACCAGCCTGAACGCTAACGCCCTCATTGCAGAATGGGAGCCGCTGCCGTCGGTCACGACGCTGGAAAATGGTCAGGTGGCGATTACCTATGCGATTAAAGCCACCGGCTACGATGTGGGCGTATCGGTTTACGATCCGTCGAGCCATGCGGTGGTGACCAGCTTCGTCGCCAACCAGACCCTGACCAGCGATCAGGCCTCATCAGCCGTCAGCGCGCTGGACAACGGCAACTACGTGGTGACCTGGGACTCGAAGGATACCAGCGGACCGGACCAGAGCGGCTTAGGGGTCTGGGGCCGCATCTATGCGGCGGACGGCACCGCGCTGACCAGCGAGTTCCTGATCAACACCGCAACCGCCAGCGATCAGCATATGGCGAGGGTAGTGAGTCAGGCAGACGGCAGCTTTGTGGCGGTGTTCCTCTCTTCAACCGACACTGCGCCGGGCGCGGGCACCAGCGGCATTTACGCGCAGTACTTTGACGCGGCGGGCAACAAGGTGGGTCAGCAGATGCAGATCAACCAGCTGACCTACGGCGAGCAGGTGGAGGTGGACGCCACCTTCCTGGCGGGCGGTCAGCTCTACGTGACCTGGACCGATCAGGGCGTGGGCGACGGCGACGGTTCGGCCATTAAAGGTCGTTTAATCGACCTGAATGAGACGCTGGGACTGACGCCGGATCGCGGGGCAACGCATATTGAGTATCAACCTGCGCAGTACGATCTCAATGGCACCGCTGGCAATGATGTGCTGGATGCACGTGGCGCTCACTCCGTTGATGCGAATGAAGGCGATGACACTATTGTGATCAACAGCACTGACTTCAGCAGCGTTAAAGGCGGGGAAGGTCACGATATGCTGGTCTGGGATTCTAATAACGATTTAGAGCTCGGCACGGTATCAGGCAAAATTAGTGGCATAGAAGCTATTCATATGGGTAATAACACGGCGCAAACTCTGTTTATCAGCGCCAGCGATGTACTCGAAATCACTAAAGATAATGGTGATGAAGCGAATACATTACATATTACCGGTGATGTGGCTGACTCTGACAGTAATGGCGCAAGTGATACCGTTAATATCAATAAAGCGGAATGGACGGTCTCAACGTCGCAAACCGAAAATGGTGTTAATTACGATGTCTACACCAATAATGATGACACTACCGTCAAGCTGTTAATCCAGCATGGATTAAATGTTATCTGATCCCTCAGGCGGTGGCTTCGGCTACCGCCTCCTTTTTTAGCATGAAAGCAGAAATTACCTTTCTGCATCCGCTTTCGCCCGCTTTCTGACGCTGGCGGCGGCCCCGAATCTACAGATGAAAGTGATAAATAAATCCATCCATTTAGGATTAAAAATCTATATATGCCATTTTTGCAGAATTAACGTTGTCAAATGACACTTCGGGCGGTTACAACAGCCCCGTCGCAGGATTTATGAGGCGACAGGATAAATAGCCAGCCCACTTCACTTGTTATTTTTGAGTTAATTATGAAGAAAATCCTTTTTGCAGCAGAATCAAAATACCCGTTGCGCCGGTTAATAGTGGCACTGCTATTTTTGAATCCTTTATTAAATGCCCACGCAACGGACTTTATTGAAATGATACGCATGACTGCGGATCACCCTTCGGTACGGTCGGCATTATCGACCAGCGCCGGTGCATATTATGATATTGAACAGGCGAAAGCAGCGAATGGTTTTCAGGTGAGTACCGGCGTCAGCGCGGCAGGATATTCCGGGCAGCCAGGTTATGAAAATAATCCGCTATCGCCTCACGTTTCTGTCAGTAAATTACTTTACGACCATGGGCGCACCGATGCCAGCGTTGCCGGTAAACAGGCTGCTTATTCAATGCAGCAAGCGCAAATTAACGTCACACGCGAAAACCTTAATCAGCAGGTGCTTTCACTGTTCACCACGGCAGCGACTAACGCCAAAGTGGTTGGCGTGCTGGATAAAGAGATCGCCGCGTTGCAGGACCTGTTAAACCGGGTTCAGGCAATCGCCACTATCGACAGCGGCCGCGCCTCGGAAATTAACCAGGTCGCGACTCGTCTCAATGCGGTGATCGCCAGCCGCGAAATGAGCAATACCACCTACCAGCAGGCGCTGCAACAGCTCAGCGCACTCCTCAACAATGAGATTGTCCTGACACGCGATCTGCCCGATCTGAAAAAAGCGGGTCTGTTGCCCGCCTCGCTGGCGCAGGCACAGCAGGTGTTAAAGGAGAATCCCAACTGGGCCGTTTCACGGGAACGTAAAGAAGAGGCGAAAGCCGCAGTGGAACTGGCATCAAAGTGGAACCGGCCGAAATGGAGCGTGCAGTTAAGCCTGGACAGCCCGAAGCGCAACGGTGAAATGGAGCCGTTTAAAGCCGTCACGTTACAGGTAAACAGCGACATTAACCTGTGGGACGGCGGCGCTGGCAGAGCGAACGCCAAAGCTGAAACGCAACGGCTGATCGCCGCCGAGGCGGAGCAGGACGCCACACTCCGTACCTTAAAACAGCAACTGGATCAGCTTTGGGTCTCATTACCGCTGCGCGAGCGGCAGATTAACGCCCTGCAGAGACAGTCGGAAACAGCGCTGAAAACCTGGAAAGCGGGCGAAGTCCAGTTCTTCGCCGGTCAGCGGCCGTTAACCGATTTGATCTCTTTCGCCACAGATTACTACACCAGCCTGGCGAGCTATCAGGAGCAGCAAATGCAATACCTGGCGGCCCAATGGCAGATCGTCGCTGCGCTGGGAAAAACCAGCGAGCTGGCGCAGAAGGTTAATACGCTTCCCGCCAACACCATTCAGGCCGTGCGCTAATTCGGCCCGGAAAAAACGAACAGCGTGCCTGGCGGAAGGGATATTTTTACCGCCGGGCCAGGACGAATAAGCCGTCCAGAGGACAAATACCGTGACTGATATTCTTGAGCCTGCTGGCTCTGTAGCAGATGATGAAAAAAGAACTATCCCAAGGCCGCCGCCTGAGATGCAGGAGACCCTGCTGGTCGCCCTGCAAAGCGCGCTGCGGCTGTTTGATGTTCGACTGACGCTGAACGCCCTACGCGCGGATATGCCCGCTTTTCCACCGCATGAGGATATTGCGGCGCAAAACCAGTGGGCGCTGCGCGCGCTCCAGAGCCGTGGCATTAGTGCAGCCTGGCAGCAGATTGACCTGGTTGATGTGAAAAGCTTTGTGCTGCCAGCCATTATGCGGCTGGAAACCGGGTACTGCGTATTAACGCAGTGCAGTGAAAAGCGCTGTGCCATTATCGATCCTGCATTGGGCAGTCAGCCGGTCGAGGTCGATTTTGCGCGTCTTGCCCAGCACTATAGCGGCGAGCTGTTGCTGCTACGGCCAAAATCTTACCTCGACCATCGTGCCGATGACATCGTGCGCGTCGGGGAAGGGCACTGGTTCTGGCATACCTTATGGAGCTTTAAACGCTACATCTATGAAGCTGCCGCGCTGTCGGTAGTGATCAACCTGTTGGTACTGGCGATGTCAGTGTTTACCATGACGGTCTATAACCGGGTACTGCCCAATCAAACCTACGTCACGCTCTGGACTATGGCTATCGGCGTAAGTCTGGCGTTGCTATTTGAACTGGCCGCCCGGCTGGGCCGCGCATGGATCACCGATCGCGCCGGGAAAAAGATTGACCTGGTGCTGGGCGCGCAGCTGTTTCGCCATGTGCTGAAAGGCAAAATGACCAACCGCGCGCAGTCCAGCGGTGCTTTCGGCAACGTTATGCAAAGTTTCGACAGCGTTCGCGAGCTGACCACCTCGGCGGCGCTTACCACCGTCGCAGACTTACCCTTTGTTTTACTGTTTCTGGTGGTGATCCATCTGGTGGCCGGGCCGCTGGTCTGGTGCGTGATCCTGATATTGCTGATTATCGTCACGATGGTGCTGCTGATGCAGATCCCGTTGAAGCGTCATGCCGAAGAGTCGATGAAAATCGGCAGCAACCGTTATGGTCTGGTGATCGAATCGCTGGATAATCTCGAAACCATCAAAGTGCTGCGCGCTGAAAATCTGGTGGCGTCCAAACACGATGTCGCCAGCGTTAAGCTCTCCTCCGTGAACATGAAATCACGCTTTCTCGCCACCATGGGCTCCAGCGTCATTCAGACGATCCAGCAGTTCGGCACCGTCATCCTGCTGGTCTGGGGCGCTTATCTGGTAGGGGATGGTGACATTTCCATGGGGGGCATTATCGCCACCATGACGCTGATGGGGCGCGCCATTATGCCGATTGCGACGCTGGCAGCGTTGGGACTGCGTATTCAGCAGGCGAAAACCTCGCTGGCGATCCTCAACAAAGTCATGCAGGCCCCGACCGAACGTGAAAAAGAGAAAGTCTATGTGCAACTCCCGCAGGGCAGCCAGACCGAAATCGTCTGTGAAGGAGTGACCCTGCGCTACAAAGACGATCTGCCTGCGGTGGTTGAGCAGTTGGATCTCCGTTTCCGCCAGGGCGAACGTGTCGCTATTCTCGGCAAAATGGGCAGTGGGAAATCCTCCCTGCTGCGTCTGCTGGTGGGTCTCTATCCGCCCACCGCAGGCACTATCACTATCGCCGGAGTGGATATCGGTCAGGTAGAGCCGGTGGAGTTGCGCAGTCGTATCGCGCTGGTTAATCAGGAGCCGCGCTTTATGTTCGGTTCCCTGCGCGACAACCTGGTCATGGGCGCGCCTTACGCCAGCGATGAGGAACTGATAGCGGCGGCGAAAATGACCGGCGTCAGCGAGATTATCGCGGCGCATCCAATGGGCTTCGGCATGCCGGTCAGCGAACGCGGAGAGAACTTCTCCGGCGGTCAGAAGCAGGCGATAGCGCTGGCTCGCGCCATCCTGTCGCGCCCGGACGTGCTGCTGCTGGACGAGCCTACCTCAGGTATGGATATGAGGTCGGAACGCATGATCCTGAATGCGCTAATCCCGGCGATGGAAGGCCGGACCGTGATTATTGTGACGCATCGTCCGGCGGTTCTGAAGTATGTCGATCGGGTCATTGTTATGGATGAGGGCGTCAAGGTCGCTGATGGTCCGCGAGAAGAGATTATCAGCCTGTTGAATAGCGGGAAGATCCCGGCTGCCTCAGTGCTGCGCGCCGCAGCCAAACCCGCAGGTGTCGAGATCAGTACAGAGGCTCCGCGCCACTCTGGCGAGGTGACAGCATGAGCATTTTATCGAAAGGCAACAAACGTAAAGAGCAACGCGTGACGGAATACACCGCCAGCGAAATGGTGCTCGCGGCGCGTCAGGACCGTTGGGAAGGCTGGCTCTATATCGCCTGGGGCGGCGTGGCGCTTATGGTGCTGGTCGTGCTCTGGGCGGCCAATTTCAATATTGAAGAGGTGACTACCGGTTCGGCGAAGATCGTGCCCAGCTCTCGTGAGCAGGTGCTGCAAAGTCTGGAAGGCGGCATTCTGCAGGAGCTGATGGTGCATGAAGGCGACACTGTCGACAAGGGGCAGGTGGTAGCGAAAATAGATCCGACGCGGGCCGAAGCTTCGTTTCGTGAAAGCGCTAATCGCCTGCTGGCGCTTAAGGCCCAGGCTGCGCGTCTGGAAGCTGAGGCGACCGGCAGTGAGCTGGTGTTCCCGCGCGAGGTCATGGAGGCGCCGGAATTAGTGGCGCGTGAAACCGACGCCTGGAAGCTGCGTAAACGCGCGCTGGATGAATCTGTCGCAGGCTATCTGAAATCAAAAGCGCTGCTACAAAAAGAGCTGACGATGGCGCGCGAACTCTCAGCCAAATCGTTACTCTCAAAGACCGAGGTGCTGAAGCTTGAGCGACAAGCCAATGATGCTGAATTACAGATTACAGAGCGTCAGAACCGCTACCGTAATGAAGCCAACGATGAGCTATCGAAGGTCGATGTTGAAATGACCAGCCTGCAGGAGACCGCGCTGGGTCGTCATGACACCCTGGAACGCACGGAGGTGCGAACGCCAGTACGCGGGATCGTTAACAGCATCAAGATCAACACGCTTGGCGGGGTGATTCAGCCTGGCGCGGCCATTATGGAAGTGACGCCGCTGGACGATCAGTTGCTGGTTGAAACCCGTATTCGCCCCTCAGATGTCGCTTTTCTGGCACCGGGCCAGGAAGCCGTAGTGAAAATTTCTGCCTATGACTACTCCATTTATGGCGGACTGAAAGGGCATGTACAGAGTATCAGCCCCGGCGCCCTGAAAGATGAGGAGAGCAAAACCGCAAGGCGGCCTGGCGCAGATGACACCTACTATCGCGTAATGGTGCTGACGGAAAATAATACGCTCACCAAAAGCGGCAGTCAGGAATTACGGGTGATCCCGGGGATGACCGCCACGGTCGATATCCGTACCGGCGAGAAGAGTTTACTGCAGTATCTGCTACGACCTTTACTCCGCGTACAGGAAGCGTTCCGCGAAAAGTAACTGTGACCGGGGAGAAAAAGCACGCTGTAAAGCGTGCTTTTTTATGCCCGTTTCAGATGCCGGTAAATAAGCCAGACAGCGCTGGCTTTATTGCGGAAAAGGGCGGGATTACTTCAGAATATAGACACGATCGACGTCAATTTCAGTCCGGCCGTTGTTATGGTCGATTTCGCCGCTGATCCGCACCTTTTTGCCCACCAGGTAGTTGTCATCGTCATCATCATCGTCGACGTCAATGCGAATACGCCCGGTAGAGTCCTGCAACCAGTAGTTATCATCATCAGCCCGGCCGCTGATAGTGCCGGTAATCGCAACGTGACGATCGTCATGCATCTCCTTTGCCTCCGCTACGGTAACCTCCTGACGGGCAAAAGCCGATGATGAGCAGAGCAAGGCCAGCATAATCCATAAGGTTTTTTTCATTAACTACTCCTTTTGTTAAGAGAAACAACTTCTGTTTTTGCGATGAAATCAGAAGCTAAAACGATAGCCTGCATTAACCTGACGCTGATTGAAGCGTTCGCCGTCCACCATATCCGCTTCCAGGAAGAGGGTATGATTACTCATCCGCGCGCTGACGCCGATGCCGTTATTCCAGCCGTTACCCCGGAAGGAAAGACGCTCTTTAGAGCCATTCAGCTTGTAAGTGGCATCGCCGCTGTATTCGCGCATTGCGCCGGTTTTGATATAGGTGTTAAGTTTGTAATCGCTCTGGTTGATCTCATAACCTGCCAGCACGCTGGCGCGGCCCAGCAGAGATTTGTAGCTGGAGAGGTCGATATTCAGGCCGTTAGAGGCGCGCAACGAGGAGCCATCCTGATGACCTGCGGTGAGTTGTAACTGAGGTTCCAGATAAAACCCCGCCGCGTCGTCAGAGAAGCTGAATTTTTTGCCCGCTTCCAGTGACGCGCTGACGCCGGATGAAACGCCGTTGCCGGTTACGCGGTTATTCTGGGTATCGCTAACGCTAAACTGATTGCGCAGGCGGTTGATTTTCACCACACCATCCAGATAGTAACCAGCATCATTCAGCCAGGTACTGTAGAGACCAAAACTCTCAGATTTTGTATTGCCGTCGCCATTTTTATAGTGTGGCGAGCCTTCCGTCGCGCCCATAAACAGACCCAGATAAACCGGCAATTCTTCAGACAAACGTTTATCAACCCCGAACTGATAGCCGGTGTAATTCATGCTGAAATTACTCATTTTGCCGCTGGCAAAGCCGCTGAACCGGCCATCAATGCCGCGCAGCCAGACATTTCCATCGGTTTTACCCTGACGGACATCGCCCATACGCTGCATCAGCGTCTGGGTTTCGGCATAGTTCATCAGATAGCCGATGTTGAGGAAATTAGCGCCCGCATTAGCAGTGCTGGTGATCACCCTGCCGCCGTCCGGCTCTGTAGATGGGGTGGTTGCAGCGTTAGCTGGTGCTTCAGGAACAACAGCGCCACTATTATCTGTCGGCGTGATGTCGTTAATATCAGCCGGCACGAAGCTGGCATTATCTGTTGGCGCAGCATCGGCATTATCCGCAGGTGCTGCTTGGGCTGGAACCTCTTCGGGTTTCGGCGACGAGAGCACCCAGTTGGTACCCTGTTTATTAACGGTATAAACATAACCGCCCAGTTCAACATCTGAATTACCCTTAAACGTAGCAATGCCATCGGGCGTTTCGACCAGGGTCAGCACTTCGTCGCCCGTTGTGACCGCACTGCCGCGGTTCTGAATAGTCAGACCATAATCACCGGCGCTGCTGTCTGTCACCACGATTTTGTCGCCAATGTTGTTGACGCCATCGCCCACCAGATCGGTACGTAATGAAAAGTCCCCGCTGCCGCTCAGCCTGGCGACGGTCAACGTGGAATAGGTATCGTTGTCGGTCGCCGCAGAGAGATCAACCAGCGAGTTGCTCATTTGCAGGTCATCGACGTTGGAACTTTGCGCAACATTCCAGGTGCTATCGGTGAGGTTAACGTTTAAATGGCCGCCGTTGACATTATCGCTGACGGCGCTGCCGGACCAGATTGATCCGCTAGCGAAGCTAAGATCGATTAAGCCGCCCAGAGATTCTATGCTGCCGGTGATATCCATTTTTCCGTCGGCGCTGATAACGCTGGGTGCATAACCGTCATTGTGTTGGGTAGCCATCGCCAGGCCATCCGGAGAACCCATATCTATAGTCAGATCGCCGGTCAGATTGACCTGGCTGTCGGTCATGGAGTAAACGCCAACGGAACTCCCGGAGCCGGTAATGGTCAGCGCGTCGCCGTTAATTACGCCCCCGTTAACAGCCCATAGCCCCAGGCTTACAGCGTCCCCGTTAGTCATGGCGATATCACTGTTTTGTAGGTTTACCACCGCGCCAGCAGACTGCGCCGATACCCCATAACCCTGGGCTGCCTGTACCCTGTTGCGCTCCTCAGCACTGCCGAAAAAATTAACGGTGGCGCTATTGCCCATCGCCACAATACCGCCTGTCTGCTGGGAGGCGATCACGCTACCAGCGCCGATATTCGCTACGCCATCCCCTCTGACTGACAGGCCAGCGGAGGTGGCTCCTGAAGTGCTGATAGTCAGATGGTCGGCGGTTAAATCGCCCAGGCTCCAGATGCCAGCTGAAGTATCCCCAGTGGTAATAATGGTGGAATTACTGCCCAGATCGACCGTACTGTTGAGCTGTATATTGATACCATTCGAGCTGCTGCCGAGGGTATTAATGGTTAACGCATTAGCCTTCAGGCTGGCGACACCGTCAGCCGCATCGCCAATCAATGTATCGACCTGAATACCGTGACTGTTAGTGCCATTCGTTTGAATATTACCGTCACCGCCGATATCGGCGCTGCTGCCATAGCCGTTAATATGCAGCGCCGTGCCGTCATTACCCTGAGTAGTGATTTGCAGCGTATCGGCCAGCAGCGTGGAGGCGTTGCGGATTGCTACGCCTTCAGAAAGGCCGGAGGCAACGATGTTGACTGACGAATCCGATCCTAAATCGGCGCTGACTTTATGGCCGCTCAAATCAAGCCCGACCGCTGTCACGCCGGAAACGTTGAGAATTAATTTGTTTGCTGTAAAACTACTGTTATCCGCCCTTAACAAAACACCTTTGGCATAACGGTCGGCGTCTTTAACGCTAATAGTCGTACCGCTACCCGCTGCGACCGTGCCTGCGGTCCCTTTAGGAACAATAATACCGTAAAGGCCGCCATCTGAAGTATCGCCAATTAGCGTCGTACCATCCCCTAAGATAATCTCGCTGCCTGACTGGCTTCCTACCATAGCCGCACAGGCCATCCCCGGCACCATTCCCATGCCGCTGGCAAGTAATAACGCTTTTGCAATTCTACTCAACTCAAATTTATTGTTCATACCAGTAACTCTTCCGTAAGATTTTAGTGATGAGCCAAAGCTGTCCGAATAGAAGCTATTAATAGTCATGGCTATTAAATGCAGCGCATCGGCCGCTCTGGCGAATGCGAGCCAGTAAATTTGTAATGTTTCCAGTAATTATCTGGGGGCCTGGAAAGCAGCAGGATTATGCAGGGGGGGATTCAATTATGTAAAGATGTTGCAAATGTTTTGTCTGGCTAGCCATTCTGAAGAGAAAGCATCAGGTTAAGATGATTTTCATTAAAAATTAAGAGAATGCAGCCATTGCAAACGAGGAATTCTTGTTAAATTTATTAACATGCATTCTTTTTTTGGAGTATTTATTTGGGCCAGGTCTCTCAGCGGTGAACGGTAAAGGATAAAAACAGAGGGGCGTTGAAGGAAGGTTAATTCACTTCGCTATAAAGTAAGGCGCTCCTCTCCCTTCGTTTTAAACATCGGCCGGTTATTAATAAACATCAACGCTCTGGCACCGATAATTTTGCCTGGATAATGTCAGGGTGGGAGTGAGGCTGGCAGGCCGATGTCTGTGCCTGCTCAAAGCACTTAAGCTGTGCTGGAAAAAACAAATTCAGGAGTGTTACTGATGAGAATGACGAAAACAACTGCCATGCTGCTGCTGACGGGTCTGCAACTCTCCGCTTGCGCACAGCACCCATCGGCAGCAAAAGTTTTAAATATGCGTAACCCCGCTACCGAATGGTGTCTGCATGTGGGGGGCAAGCCTTCGCAGATTAAAACGGAGGCGGGCGCAGAGGGCTATTGCACTCTTCCTTCAGGAGAGTTAATTGAGCAATGGGCGCTTTATCATCGAGCTCATCCAAAGTAAATTCCGCTTCGCTCTGACGCTGATCCCGCCATCCTTAGCCTCTCCCACCGGATGCAACCAACCCGTTCCACTCCTTCAACAAGCTCATCGCGGGGAGAACTTTAGCCCCGCATTTTTTCGCTAAGCACCTCTCCTGAAACGCGCAAATGGATGATACCGTCCGGTAATGCGCCGGGATCAGGCTCTTAAAACAGCCCCTGAGCGTCCCCAGGCGTGAGCGCGCTTTCGGTTATGGGCAACGAACCTGTCAGCACAGAGTGTTCAGGAACCGCCTGAGTTTGCGGTCACTCTCTCAGCAGATAGTTGATTATAATTTCCTCCCCAAATCTGTTTGTCAGTAAATATAAAATAAGTCTGTTAGTTTATAATTATTTCATCCTGGATTTTACTTTATTATACATAAGTTGACGCAAGGGTGTTTTTTAAAACTCACTGTATTTTTTAATATTGTTTATTTACGAAAAATTTCAAGGGTCAGATGTCATGATATTTTACTCCCAATAATTTGTTAACATATTTATAATATCCATTTCCTTTTAAGGGGGATTTTAAATGACCAGTAATAACAGCTAGTTACCAGTTATTTATCTGCAAAGTGTTGGCGTTTATTGATTATGATCAACAAAGTAAGTAAAGGTTGGTTTCTGGTAAGCATGCCTGTAATGGTATTCTCCTTTTAATTACTGTTGTTATTTTAATAAATGATAAACTTATGAGGGTAGTCCATTGAAACATTTAGGCGGCGCGGCTTTGTGCTGCACTGTTTTTATCTGTACCAAATCCTATGCTGGTATTATGCGTCACGATATTGACGTTCAGGAGTATCGTGATTTTGCAGAAAACCTTGGAAAGTATTCTGTCGGAGAAAAAAACATAGCGGTATATACAAAAGAGGGTTTACTGTCTGGCTCTCTGGATTTCGCCATGCCGGATTTCGGCATGGTAGCGAATTATGGTTACAGTACCCTGGTTGCTCCCTCTTATGTCGCCAGCGCCCGCCATAACACCGGTTATAATACGGTCGGCTTTGGCAACGGTGCGCAATATGGTGCGACCTACAAGTTGATTAACCGAAACGAATCGCTTTTATCTAATGTCGATTTTCATTTGCCACGCCTGAATAAGGTGGTTACCGATGCAGCACCCATCGGCACAGTGGAAAAATCAGAAATGATAAAAGGCGATACGTCGCGGTATAGCTGGTTTACTCGTATTGGCGGCGGCACGCAAAGCCAGCTCAGTGAAGAGCAAACAGAACGCATTATACTGAGCGACGCCTATAACTGGGTAAGCGGTGGTACCGTCAATGCCGGTACGGTTGCCTTTACCTCCGGATCGCTACAGGCCACCAACTACGGCCCTGATAACCCGCTGACCTCTCCGCTCTCTATCGGCACTATGGCAGGGGACAGCGGCAGCCCGATGATGGTGTATGACGAGCTGGATAAAGCATGGAAAATTGCTGGCGTACTGCATGGCGCATATGTGGATGATGGCACCGGCTATGGCACAACCAGTATATGGGAGTACATCCCTGATGATTATATCCAGAACATCTCTGAAGCCAACAGTTCGCCAGATGTCGTGGATAGCGCCGCAAACGGCACGCTTTACTGGAGCGATAAAGCGATAACGCAGCAGGGAGCCGCCTGGTCATGGACAGGCCTTGATAAGGCTTATGCGAGTGTTGCGCCAGCAACAGCCAGCAATGCAGAGCTGGATGCGACCAAAGATTTACGCTTCAACGGAGCAGGCGGTGCGATCACGCTTAACGACCCCATTAATATGGGGGCCGGAAAACTCCGCTTTTCGAATAATTACACCGTAAGTTCTGCAGAAGGGATAAACGCCACCTGGGTTGGCGGAGGCATGGAGGTGGATGCCGGCAAAGAGGTGCTGTGGCAGGTTAATGGTTTAGCAAATGACGCGCTGCATAAAATCGGTGCCGGAACGCTGCATATCAATGCCGCGGGCGTTAACGAAGGCAGTCTTAACGTGGGAGACGGCACGGTTATCCTTGACCAGCAGGCGGATAGTGCAGGAAATAAGCAGGCTTTCTCATCGGTAACACTGGTAAGCGGCCGTCCTACCGTGGTGCTGCAGGATGGTGATCAGGTGGCGGCCAGCGACATCTATTTTGGCTATCGCGGCGGTAAGCTGGATTTAAACGGTAACACGCTGACCGCTAAAAAAATTAACCATACCGACAGCGGCGCAGTGCTGGTTAACCATCGCGCCGACCAGAACGCTACGCTTAACATCACGGGGTATACCTCTGCGGATGTCGCTTTAAATACATTCTCCGGCAGTAATCCGAAGGGGACGCCGGGTTCAATTTATGTTTACAACAATCCTTATACCAAAGAGACCGAGTATTTCCAGCTAAACACCTCTTCTTACTGGTATTTTCCGACGGATAAAAGTTCAACCTCAACCTGGACCTATCTGGGAACAAACAGTGATGCGGCGGTTAATTACCGTTTAACGCAGTTAAACCAACAGGTTTTCCGCGGCTTTTTGGGCGAAACGAATCAGAGCGCGGTGAATGGCGGCATGGACGTCACGCTGAAGCCTGAGAACGCGACGGCAATAATGGCGCTGACTGGCGGCATGAATCTGAATGGCACGCTCACCGTCGAAAAGGGTACAGCGATACTCTCAGGCCAGCCAGTTGCGCACGCGGGCGGCACCGTCATTGAGGATGACTGGTCAACCTCGCTGTTTAAAGCCAGCGAAATCAATGTTGGTAAAAATGCGGCATTGCAGGTTGGCGAGTATGCCGGGGTCCAGGCTCGTTTTGTGGCGGATGACTCTGCGCGTCTCGCTTTTGGCTATAACAATAGTGAAACGGTGGATGAAAAGAGCTGGCGTTGCTATTCCGTTATCTATCAGGACGCATCGTCCTGCAGCCAGCCGGTGCGTGACGCCGATGCGCTGGCGCTGCTGCCAGCCAGTGAAGTTACAGGCGATGTGCAGTTGGCGAATGACGCTTCACTCTATCTCGGTAAGGTGAATTACCAGGGCGCTGTAACATCATCCGGCAGCACTCGCATGACGCTGGATGCAAATGCTAACTGGGTTATGACGGACAACAGTCATGTCGGCACGCTGTATGCGCAGAAGGGGGCGAAGATTTCTATGGTGCCAGCGGGAAGCTGGCGTGCAAAAAACCTTGAGGTCGATTCGCTGGAGGCTTCCGACCTCAGGATCGTATCAGGAGTGAAACCTGCCACGCTGGAAAGTGACAAACTCACTATTCAAACCTCAGTCAGCGGCGGCAATAATCTGCTGGATGTGAATCTGCTGGTGGAGGCCGGGGAACAGGTTTCGCTGAAACAGGATATAGTGATGATCGATGCGCCAGCAGGCACTGCGCATGATTATTTTTCCTTCGCCAGCGGTCACAGCGGCTTCAGCGTCTACACTCCGAACTACCAGGTAAAAGATCAGAACGATCGCGTTTTATGGGTGCTTGAACATAATCAGACGCAGCCCGAGACGCCGGTAGAGCCAACAGCTCCGGAAACGGGCGCTGATACGCCCGCTCAGGGCGATACCACGCCGGAAACGGGCGCTGATACGCCAGCGCAGGGCGGCACCACGCCGGAAACGGGCACTGATACGCCAGCGCAGGGCGGCACCCCGCCGGAAACAGGCGCTGATACGCCAGCGCAGGGCGACACCACGCCGGAAACGGGCACTGATACGCCAGCTCAGGGCGACACCACGCCGGAAACGGGCACTGATACGCCAGCGCAGGGCGATACCACGCCGGAAGCAGGCGCTGATACGCCAGCGCAGGGCGATACTACGCCGGAAACGGGCACTGATACGCCCGCTCAGGGCGACACCCCGCCGGAAACAGGCGCTGATACTCCGGCTGCGGGTGAGGGGAGTGAGGCGAAACCCGATGCTGAAGCGCAGCCCGATGAGGCGGTTAATCAGCCGGCGTTCAATCCGGATGAGTGGTTTACGATTTATGATAACCAGCCACTGATTCAGAATACGCGTGCAATGATGGCATCGCGCCAGTACATCTTTAGCGAAGCCATCAGTCAGCTCTATAACCGAACCGACAGGCTGCGCGCTTCGCCGGAAAATAGCGGAGCGTGGGCGACGCTGGAGCAAAGGAAAGGGAGTTTTCTCGGCCTGAATGCCAGTCAGCAGACGTTGAATGTGGGTTGGGATAAGCAGAATGAGGCGCAAACTCTGGGTGTCAGCGCCAGCTACACACAGGGCGAAATCAAAGGCAATGGCAAGGAAAACCACCGTCTGGCCACTGTCGGCGCGTATTACTCATGGCAATCGGAGAGAGGATGGTTTGTTGATGCCGCCAGCCGCTTTATGTATCTGAACCAGGAAATAACGCTGGATCCTGCGCTGGATATTAACGGTAAAAAGCGTTCCAGCACTATGTTAGCGGGAAGCCTGCGAAGTGGTTACCAGTTCAGTTTTGCAGATGACACCCTGCTGATCTCACCTTTTGTCGGGGTCAGCGCTGGCGTGCTTTCCGGCTATTCCCTGCAGGGGCAGGACGCCCGGGTAGCACTCAGTTCAGCTACTCCATACTACGGTACCGGCGGAATAATGGTGCAAAAACGCGGGCTTGGGGAAGAGCTGAAAAATGTCAATCTGACGGCCAGCATTGCCTGGCAATACTCTCCAGGCAAAAACGGTTCAAAGACGACGCTTTCAGATCGCCAGTCAAACCGTCAGTACCAGGCCTGGTCCGACAATCGCTACCGTGCAAAAGTGGGCGTTGAAGGGGCTGCAACCCAGAATGTTTCGTTAAGTGCTGGTGTTGAGAGCAGTTTTGGTGGCGTCTTCAAAACGGACTATAGCGGAGTAGTCGGTTTCTCTTATCACTTCTGATCTAAAAAGAGCATCACGTCAGGCAGAGTGATGCTCTTTTATATCAGCAAAGAATAGCGAATTTATGGATGAGTTTTCAACAGCGGGTTAATGATCAGAAGCTTTCTTAATTAACCTGCCGCCATACTTCTGCTGGAATGTCTTTATAGGTTTTATTCATTAACAGTTCAGCCTTGCGATGATCGCAAGCCCCTTCAAAAGTGCAGATGTCGCGCGAAGGGATTTTTTTACGCATATAGCTGGTGACAATATCGAGGATATCTTTGGAGGGACAATGTCTTAACTCACTCAGGTAATCAGTTTTATTCATGATCTTCTCGCAAATTTATTAGTGAAATTTACATACTATAGATGTTATCAACTCTTTGAATTTGTGTCTTTCGGTGAGGGCTGCTCATCTTTAACGCGTACGGCATCGCCTCCGCAGATGCCGATATTTACCGCTTCTGTTTCGTTGTTCTGAAGCCATCGCGTAAACCATTGATGATGCCCCCCTGTTGGAATTATGACTTCCAGACGCTAAAACAAGGCATATGGCCTGATGGTGAAAATGATCAGATCCCTGCCAGACAACCTGTAGTTTCAAACCGGATCTCTCTGTGGAAATTTCAAAGATCGGCAAAATTCCAATAAGCCCGACACCAAATTAGCTGACGCTAAAATATTAATTAGACGTCGTTGTCAGGCCTTTATAGTTATTAGCTTCATCAAGATCAAGCATGAAAAGACTAATCTGATGATAGCGTTTTAACCGCTAAAGGTTTTCAGAAATAACATTCAGGTCAAAATGGGTTATTACGATCACCTCTTTATTGTTCTAATGCGCTGAAATTTAATGCTTATTCTGAAACAGAATGCAGGCTGTTATTTCTCTGACACTAACAAAGTGGCAGCAAGTCTGTAACTATGGTCGCCATGATGATCAGATAAAAAATTCTCTGTTGATTTATGGTTGATATAAGCGACGCAGAAAATTTTACCCGTTATTCAGGATTAGCGCTGTTAGTAAGCGGCATGGAGCAGAGCTAACAAGTTCAGTGGATATATTTGGCGACAGGCGAACTGACACTATCTCATGCCAGATTAAACCGCAGGGTATAGCAGAAAACAGCATTTATGCAAAATATTTTACAGCGCCGCTGAGAGTGCGAAAATAAAAGAGGCAGCCAAAGCGTAGTAATGTAAATAAGATGTTGCTGGCTCCTGCCATGTTTGTTTATCGTTGATTTAATAGCGTGGCGCTAAAATTGATCGGGAAAAATTATTTTAACAATAAACGTTCTGTCTGAACAGGTTACTGCCTGTAGCGTAGCCAGCAAGCCGTTTACCCGGAAATAACGGAGTAAAAAATGAAATGCCCAAACAGAAATGATGTGCGAAGCAACACATGGCGGTTAATACTGATTTTTTGCAT
The DNA here is from genome assembly GCF_033657285.1 of Erwinia sp. MMLR14_017. Lineage (NCBI taxonomy): Bacteria > Pseudomonadati > Pseudomonadota > Gammaproteobacteria > Enterobacterales > Erwiniaceae > Erwinia > Erwinia sp. MMLR14_017. The sequence goes on from NZ_JAWVWP010000003.1 coordinate 17,869, forward strand.
CCTGTTCTGGAGCGGTGTCGGTATCGTATTTTTTTTACTGACCAGATAATGCCAGAGTATTTTTATATAATTCAAAATAAGCCCCGCCTTTCCTGAGGCTTGTAAGGATAAAATGTTGCTGGCGGTACAACAGGCCAAATGCGCTTGCGCCGATGTAGCGTTTACCTTACCGGTCTTATTGCTTTTATTCCTGGCCCTGAATCTATGACCAGCTGTTGACGGCCCCATTTTTTCTGATAATGACCGCTTCGCCGCCATGCCCTTACTCCCGTTACATGGCTACTTAGCCTGCCAGGTTCGCTGTTATTCGGAAATGCTTTTTAAACTTATCCTAAACTGAATTATCCCGATCTGTTTCTTTAATGTTAAGCACAATTTTTACTTGTTAATAACATAGTAAAATCCTGGCGGTAATTTATTTTAATCGCTTGTTTAACAGCAGTTTAAACAATCAAAGATAATGGCCCTTCAGGGGCAAAAAAAAAGCGTGTTAATTCACTTAACATTGCGTTTTTTTTTGGAGTTGACGATCGATATCACAATTTTTAGAATTCAGTTCATCCAGTATATGCCAGGAGAATCTTACTGAAATGAAAACCAATAGAGAGTTACATTATGTGCCTGGAAACTTCGATCTCTCAAAAGACCGTCTGATAGTAAAATTAAAAAATGCATCACCACACTTTGAAGATCTGGTTAATTCCCTTAAACTTAAACCGGGGAATTCACTGACTGCTGCCGATTATTACTCTGTTCGCGCAGGAATAAAACGCTTTTTATTTATTTATGACGATCTGAAGCAGGATTATTCTTCAGTACGTGAATTACTTTGCGAGCTGGACTGCATCCTGAATTAACGTTACTTCATAAAAGCTAATTTAAAATAACGGTAAAATATTTATGCGTTTTTCCAGAATGACCGTTTTTGCTGCATTGATCATGGTTTTCGCCACGTCCTTTTTCGCTTCTGGTGGAATGACTGTGCACTCTGTACGGATAATTTATCCAACTGCTTCTCAGCAGGAAAGCGCGTCAATAATGCACGCCTCCAACAGTAAGAGTTTTCTGAGACAATTGGGGGTGAAAAATGCATCAGGGGAAAAAGCGAACGAAATTGTCATGACGCCGATCATATATGTAAATGGCCCCGGAAATGAAAACAAGCTACGGATTATGCCTGTCCAGGGAAGTTTTCCCAGCGACCAAAAGTCGCTCAGTTACTTCGTTTCTAAAACAATATCATCGATTAATAAAACTACTGGTCAGGACACTTTTAAAATTGCTATGGCTAATCGAATCAAACAATACTTTTTGATGATGATTCAGGAAATGAATGGATGGCGGACGGGATATCTGAATATGAGCCTGGCGAGATGAATCACAGCGAGGTAAAACGGTTACGCCGCAGGTAGTGGTGATGGAGGAAAACCTGATGCGCAACCAGAAAGGGATAAAGTGACAACAACCATTACCATGAACTTTTCAGGGAAGAGTCTGCGGCTTCTGAGTCTTTTACTCTCTCTGGGTTCGGCTCCGTTTGTAAAACCAGCGCCATGCCTCTCCTCAGAAAAACACTGAAAGAATATATTCAATTTCCGTTTGCAGTTTTTTTAACTCATCAAAATAGTGTTTGCAGGAATCACTATAATGGTTGTGCAGACACTCTTTGAGTTTTTCATGGATAAAACGATAGGATGCCGCGTCCAGATTTTTACTACAAACAGTTTGTAAAAAAGCCAGAATACAACTGCACTCTATAAAGCCATAAAACTCAATTATTTTAATCAAATATTCGCGGTTCAACGTATCAGGGCTGGGAAGGATCATGATTCTCTCCTGCGAAAATTTTCTTTCGGAAAATACCTGTGCTGGCGTATAAAAGGAGCCAAAAGGGCAATGCTCAACAGAGAGTGTATGCTAATGGATAACGCCTTAAATGAAATATTAAATTGCAACAAACCTGTAAAATAGATTTTTTATCTGTAATTTAGATTATAATTAAAATATTTCACTGATCCCTCGCGACGCAAAGTATACGGCACTGTAAACAATATTGTGGTTCCCTTTCTAAGTGACACACCCGGTTAAGCATCCCAGCCGTGCAAATTGATAATATCAGCTTTGTTTACTTGCTGTTCTTGCTGTAAAACCAGCAGCAATTTATCAGATTTTTCCGGCAAGGGTGCTGTGCCGCGTAAAAATTTTACTTTCCTGCCAACGAAAAAATCAATTACATCATTTTCAAAATGCTGAGCAAATTTAAATTTATTTCTTCTTTTACAAAATTAAAGTGAATCAGCAACAAAATGAAAGTTATGAACTGTTGTTGCTGATTTTTTTCTGTATCGCCTGAGAAAATTACCACTCTATTGAAAAAGCGTTGCAGTAGTATGTGTGATCATTATCGGGAAAGAATTTCTTTTATAAATAAGCAACGACAGAAGTTGAACTTTGCAGCACTCAACGGTGGACCTAATAACAATCTGCCAGAAAATGTAAAGCGCACATGATTATGTACAGGCATGGCGGATAAAGATTTACCAGATACCAGAGCAGCGTCAGGTGTTAAGAAACACCCCATGCCAGCAATTGGGAGAATGAAAATATGGCAGACATCATTGATGAGGCGATGGAAGCAATTGCCCTGATAGAAGGTTTAGAGGTGGAGGTTATTCGCAGTCGGTTAAGCCGCCCCGGTCGTGACATTTGTGAACATTGTGGTGAGGAAATTCCTGTGGCGCGGCGCCAGCTGCTGCCTTCGGTAACGACCTGCATTACCTGCCAGGAAATTCAGGAGCTTCGGGAACGAACCGGACAGGTGGGCCACGCCAGCAGGCAATGGGCAGTAGATAATTAGACGCTATAGTCGTTGCTAATTGAACGGCCCCGCTCAGGAGACACACTGTCGCAGAGATAGCGTGGCAGGCGTTTTACTCCACAGAGAACATAGCTGTTCTGTCATTCTGGCGGGGTTTTTTATTACCATTAAAGTCTGGATGCTGTCTGGCAGATTGACAGAGACGGAATCTTTCTGGGTATTTACAGGCTGGCTGGGTTCAGTTCAGGCTGTTTTTAGCAAAATGGCTCTCAGTATTGCGATTTTTCCATTTCATACAACATAAAATTAACGATACTCGTGATCGCAATTTTCAAATAAAATACGATAGATAAGCTGCGCCAGGTGAGTGAAAAAATCTGGTTCGCTCGCCGTCTCCTTATCAATAAGACATTGCGCCGTATCGATAAGTGCCATCACATGTATCTTATGCAAAGCGAGAATCAAAAACGTAATGCCCAGTACAATCCAGATAAGCATCAGGAGGTTTGATTTTTTCAGCGGGGCAAAAATATCTATCCATTCTATAAGCATTGGTAGGGGCAGAGTAGGCATAGCTGAAGTGGTAACAAAAATATTACCATTTAATGCAGTGTCTGTGTCACTTAGTTATAGGATTTCATCCATTTTAATTTTCTTAATAGAGGATGCAGGTTAATTAGTTGAGTTGATGAAGTAATAATGGTGATCTTGAATAAATAACTTGGTGTATATCAAAGGCAGAGGCTTAAAGTAATTTAACCTTGACAATACATTTACCCTGAATGCTTTACATAAAATGATCACTTTACTCCCATTAATAGTTTTTGCTGACAATCACCTGTGGTGAATTTTCAGTGTGCAGGCGTCTTTGAATAAAGGGCTGTCGAAGAGATGGGAGACTTAAAAATTCAAAAGCACTAAAAAGGGGATAGCGCCCGGCAGGCCGGGCCAGGAGCAGAGCACTTGCGAAGAAAATTCTTCATTACAGTGTGTAGCAGAACTGGGGGAATCATGGTGTTGACGGGAGCGGCAACACTTTGGGGGAGTATAAAAGTACCCATACAGCCGCTAAATTTACCCTGGCTTATGATTAAACATCGGCAGGTATCAGCCTTAACACTCCGTCAGAAACTGAACTTTTGACCACTCAGGGCATCCCCGTCATCGCAGGTCAAAAATCAGCGGTTGTGATGCCAGCGGATGCTGGTGAGGTTTGGCTGGCTAACCCTTCCCCGCGTTCTTTTAAGCTACTATCCATGACTATGCCGGAATGCTAGTTACGCCTTATCTTCAGATAAGCATCATCACAACGGCAGTAAATTTATCACTTCGACATTAAACCCGCTGCCAACGGTAACGTCGGTAAATGTAATAAAAAAGTTATCGTTTGCTAAAGAATAAAGTTTAAGCCGCATTGATGTTTGATGGGGTAAATTGATAACTATCAAAAGGTTAATAATAAAGGTAAACGACAATATGAAGAAAACGTGCCTGCTTCTGCTGACTTTTTTGCTCAGCGGTTGTATCGACCCTGTGCCTGGTGGCCTGCATCCAGAGTTGAAAGTGGCTTATTTCGATGGTCATAAGCAGTTAGTGGAAAATTGCCTTTATGATTCAGCAATTAGCCAGCACCTTTCACTGATCCCCAGCGATCCTTTGCCGGGTGGGAGCGATCGTTTCTATTTACAAAACAGCCGCATGGAAAACGTCGCCTCACTTGATGTGTCTGATTTTGGTAATAATCAGACCAGCGTAGACTTCTTTTATGCCCGGCATATACCTGAACTTCATTCAGCGATATCGGCAATGATTACCTATTGCAAAAAGTGATGCTGATCCCTACAGCCCGACGCTGGCCGTTTCCTTTATCAACCCTTTCTTCTGTTACCTTTGGGCAGGCTTTCTGGCGGCGAAAGGCTAGTTAAACCTGCACCATTTCGATTGACCTGATTCCATCGACTAATGACCTGAGAGCATATCACGGCCTGTTCCCTCTTCATCTTATAGTGAACCCACTCGCATCCATCCTGCCAGACAACGGCAAACGCGGTGGATTAGCCCTAAAATCTGATGAATGACTGGAGCTATCAATGAAATTAACGCAAATCCGCAACGCCACGCTTCTGCTGGAGTATGCCGGTAAAAAATTTTTTATCGACCCGATACTGGCAGAAAAGGAAGCCTGGAAGGGCTTTGCCGGGAATGCCCGCCCGCATTTGCGTAATCCCATGGTTTCCCTGCCTGTGGCTGTAGAAGATTTACTGGCTGTTGATGCCGTTATCCTGACCCATACTCATACCGATCACTGGGATGAAGCGGCGCAGCAGGCTGTTCCCAAAGATATGCTTATCTATACGCAGAATGAGAGTGACGCGGCGCTGATCCGTTCTCAGGGTTTTCTTAACATCCGCGTTCATCAAAGATGAAAATCACTTTGTTGATGGCCTGACTATTTATAAAACCGACGGGCAGCACGGCAGTAACGAACTGTATGCAGATGCGCAATGGGGTGAACTACTGGGGGATGGCAACGCTGGAACAATCTGCCCCCTCTGATTAAACATAGATTACGGCGAACATTAATTTCACTATCCTAAACAGCCCCTTCTTAATCAATTACGTTTTGTTTGTTAAAAAATGGTCTCACTTGCTGTAAACTAAACCCACAAATTTATAAGGGATTAGCGAATGGCTCTTAATGGAAAAATGCTTTTAAATGGTGCGGATATTGCGCCGCTTGAGTTCCCCGGCGTGGAAACGTTTATGGCATTTACGGGCAACGGGGCGTACAAAAATCGCGGCGGATGCGGCAAATATTCAGGTAAGCCCGCAGGCGATGGGCCAATCCCCGAAGGGTGTTACTGGATTGTCAGTCGTGGCAGCGGTGGCACTATTTCAAAGATTATCGCTTTCGTGAAAGACGAGTACAACAAACAAGCAAATGGCGCTGAATTTTCCCATTCAGAATGGTTTGCACTCTATCCGAACGACTGGAATATAGACGACACTCTCTGAATTGAAGGTGTTAAACGTGAGCATTTTCGACTGCATCCGGGCGTACTGTCTGACGCCTGCATTACCCTTGTGAGCAACGCCGATTTTTGCACGCTGCGTAATGCATTGTTAGCTACGACGCAAATACAGGTGCCTTGTATGAAAGACCTGAAAGCCTACGGTATGATCGAGGTAGTCAATAATGGCTATAACATTTGCCCGTAGGCTGGATAAAATCGCCTGGTTTGCCGTGTTGTTCTATATTGGCACGCGCTTTATTTACCCGGTGAAGTTTATTAGCCTTTACACTTCTGAGCGATTTGCGCAATGGGTACATGGATACTCAAGCCAGGAAAATTTTGATGATCTGTGGGTGCTGACGTGGGTGGTGTGTTCGCTAGTGTTCGCCGTGGTGGGATACCTGACATCAATGTGGGGGATTCGAAAAGTGCGCCGGTGATGGCGCACTATCACTAAGTCGTTTTGCGCTCGTTCCATGCATCGGCAAACTGCACGTTACCATCAACATAGTGCCAAATGATTTTTTCGTAGTTCAGGCTGATGTGTTCGACGTGGTTAATCTGCGAGCTGTAGAGCTTCGTGTTCGGAATCGACGTATTAACGCTCGTTACCTTCACGTTTTCCAGTATGATTTTGTAGTAACAGACCTCTTGGCCCGCATCGTTGATTTTAAAGAAACGGATCTCTGCGCTTTTCAATGCCTGTCCAGTCACTGCTGCACGGTTAAGGTATGGCGATGAACTGTCAATTTCTTTCTACAGCATCATAGATGAATGCTGGCGGGTACCTGTAATTTTACCACTCGCTGTATCGACTGGTAACGTTAATCCATGCGACAGGCCGATAATCTCAATACTACTCTCACGGTCTTATACATCGACAGAGCCTTTGATGTCTGCGTCGCCGTCGTCCTTCAGCCACATATTCGCGGGAATTGGCATTTTCCTTTTTACTCATGTTGTTATTAAATCCCTGCAAAAATTGTAGGCTTTATGGGTTGACGAGTAAACGATCAAATTTTCGTTTCCAAAACGGCCTACATCCAGGCTGGTTAAATAATGCGTTAACCGTACAATAATTTTCGGTATCCAAACTGCCCCCATATAGAGCCGTATTGCCACAGTGGTTATTGTGGGCTATAGTGTTTACATAATGTAAACGCCTGAAGGGAATCTCTCAATGCACGTCATTTCCAAAGAGCCATTTGAGCAAGCGGCAAGGCTCTTTCCAAACGATGCAACAGCCATAAAGGCGCTGTATCGCCTGGTACGCGAAACGGATTTTAAATCGCCTGATGAACTTCGCGCCGCCGTGCCAAGTTTCGACAATTTTAAGTACCGTAACAAATGGTGGGTTTTAGATGTTGGTGGTAATAATCTGCGAGTAATCGCCTACATCAACTTTGTGAACAAGCGCTTCTACGTGAAGCACATCGCCACCCACGCAGAATACGGTAGGCTGACTCGCTACTATCGGGAGAACAAAGAATGATCGCTGACACCACAAAAGCTATCGAAGCAACGAAACAACTAATAGCTGCTGTCCCCCTGCTGGGGGGCAGCACTGCTGAGAAGGACTACCGTGACGCCCTGGAGCTGGTGGACTACCTGATTGACAATGACGACGAAAACCCACTGATTGACTTTCTGGCGGCTAAAATCGCCGACTACGAAGACAACAGCGAACGTTTTGCGGAGTTCAACAAACAGGTCGCCGAAATGCCGGTGGGCGTCGCGCTGCTGCGTACGTTGATTGACCAGCATAAATTATCCTACTCTGACCTGAAGGGTGAGATCGGCTCAAAATCTTTGGTGAGCCAAATCCTTTCTGGCCAGCGTTCCCTGACGATCTCACATATCAAGGCACTTTCGGACCGGTTCGGCGTCAAGCCGCAATGGTTCCTCTAATCTCCGACACGAGCCCGCGTAACAGCGGGTTTTTTATTCCCTCGCAAAAAAGCATTGACACGCTACAAGTGACTTTCTGCACAATCAACACATAGCCCGGTGCTGATGGGACTCTTTTCAAACTTCCACGGACGGCACAAGCCAGCGCAACGGGTTGCCACCATAGATTTAAGTTTCTGTATAACAAGCCGCCCACCTGCGGCTTTTTCTTTTCAGAGGTTCCGATGGATAAGAAGATCTGTGCCGTATGCCTGACAGTGGGCAAGCCTGCCATGATTACCGCCGCCTCATGCGGGCTGGTCTTCACACATCACGCTGAAAAAACGCTTTATATTGCCGGGGGTTGTCCGCGAAAACCTCGTTTTATTTATCACAGCTTTATCTGATATGTTTAATGTATAAATTGCAAGGCGCTAAATGTTTTATTATGTGGTTTTTATCGGAGGTTAACGCCAGTAGTCATAATATTTCATGCCTGCGCCGAATTATTACTCCTATGGCATGATGCAGGCAAGTAAATAAAAAGGGTAAGGGCAACCTGGGCGGGAAGTAAAGGGGGTGATAATAGTGCCAGTAGGGCAGAATATGCGCTGCGGCGTAGTAGGTCAGCATTTAAAGTTACGTCATATCCTTATGCATGGAACGTAAAAAATCCCTTTTTCGTCTTAAATAATTTCATAAATTTATACTTTTTTTATGAAATTTAAACAGATATTTTGAAATGATACAGCTCCATTTAAGAAGCAAACCGGGCCTGTTATTCATAAGGCCGGGCATTTCCAGTCAGACTTATTGTTTCCGCAAAACTTACGATAAAGAACAGCCTGAAGCCGAACATATTATCCCGGTCATCAGACCGGGAAAAGAAGCCCAGATTATCCACGAACCCGCCTGGCACCGACAATATTTATAAACGCCTGCACCTGCCGTTGCTTGCGGGCAGAGAACTTACAAACCTGCCGTAATGACTTCATCAGCTCCGGTTCTTCAGGTTCCGGCGGACGGACGGTCAGCACCAGACATCCTTTCATCACCCGCATATCAACCACCGTTCCGGTATCAAAGCCAGCCTCAGCCAGCCATTTTCCCTTCATCGCCAGCGAGGGGATTTGTTCATAATCTGGAAAGGTCCTCGCATAGCTCACTTTTATCCGACGTACTGCGGAACCTGTGACTTCTTTCGCTTCTACTTTTGCATTACAATCTTGCTCAGCCATGATAACTACTCCTGATAGTTGTTGTGGTCAGCGGTGTGAATGTGTTTCCGCACATTCGCATCGCGATTGAATTACGCTGTAATTATATCCAGCTGATAAAAACGATCCATAGACGATTTAATTTTTGTGCGTGAAATTAAATATTGCTCGCAAAATTAATGAAAGCCATGAAAATTTAATTATCGTATTAGTTTGAATGACAGGCGTCATATTTGATGTTTTTATTATGCTCGCCTCGCCAGTAATATATTCAGCCATATCTCCGAATCACGTCCTGCGCGCAAATCTTCGGTTTTCCAGATATCGATAAGATCTACTTTTATCCCTGAACCGGCAGCTAATCCTTGTAACGCAGCCTCATCCATATCAGTAAACACCCGGCCATCCTTTTCCCGTTCTCCACGGCCGTACTTAAACGACAAATACCAGACGCCACCCGGTTTCAATGCCCGTGCCAGCAGCGCCATCACTTCAGGCAACTCTGTTTCAGGTACATGCAGCAGCGAAGCGCAACACCAGATGCCGTCGTACTTCTCAACCGCTGTCATCTCCTGAAAACGCATCACTTCAATCTGTCTGCTGGTTAACTGCCTGGCGCGTTCAACCAGCTCCGCAGAAGCATCAAAAGCCTCCACTTCAAAGCCCAGATCGCTGAAGGCTCTGGTATCGCGGCCCGAACCGCAACCGGCATCAAGGATCTGCGCACCGGGCTTCAGGTGCGCCAGAAAAGGTTCGTACAGGACGGACATATTCACGTTCACCGTGTCGTCGTAAAAACGCTGTGCGTTCTGCTGGTAGTAGTCGTCGTTCATCAGAAAATCCCGTCTCCCTGTGCGGTAGGTTCCCATTCATGCAGTAGCGTATTCTTCGCTCTCTGCCAGCGCTGCTGCAGGAAATTATGCCGTAGTGCTGGTGTGTTGCCAGTCTGTCGGATCAAGGTTTCACGCAGAGGAAGGTGGCTATTAATGAAATACTCGTTACGGTCATGCAGGCGCTGAAGCAGTTTTGTCGATGGTATCCTGGCAAACTTTCCCTTAGCACCACGGTTGCAGCTTTGACAGGCCAGAACCAGGTTCCAGACGCCATCCAGATTACTGATAGCGTCATTAAGCGTGAAGGGCAGAAAGTGATCGACATCGGCAAGATTTTCTTCTGCCATTACTACGCTGACAGGGCGGAAACAGTAGAAGCAGTAGCCTTTCTGGTAACCGTTCAGGCTGTCACGGCAACTGGTAATATTGATGCGTTGATTGCTGCGGCGGCTGAACAGCATCTTGCTGTCATTGTCATATTCCACCGCTATCAGGTTACGTGAAACACCCATTGCCCAGGCTTCCTCAACCAGCCGCCAGCGCGCATCGGTTTCCTGTATCAGGTTCGGGAATTGATTGTTTTCTGTCAGGTAATAATAGTTGTCGGTCAGGCGTATGCCTTTTGACATTTTGCGTTCATCCAGAAAGAAGCGCTTGTCGATCTCAGCCTGATTAACGTTATGAAAAGCATTAATCACTGCGGCAAAACCGAGTTTAACGGTAATCCCGGTCAACTGGTCTTCTGTGATATCACCGTTGTTGAATTGTAAGCAGGCATCCAGGAACTGGCTTCGCTGGCTGGTGATCTGTTTAGGTGCCAGCTTAAGATGTGCGCAAATATGGCGCGCAAAAGGAACCGCCAGCGTTTCAAGGGGGATCAGATCATTGTCTGGCTGCTTCAGGTCATACAGCGCATGAGCTAGAGCGAATTTGTAAGATGCGACATTCCTGCCAAAAAGGATCACCCCACGCCAGTAATGCTCCAGCTTGGGATCGGCCTGATAGAAACGCATAAAGGTCCTGTTTTGTGAGGCGGCTCGAAAGAATCGGAATTACGCGATCACATAACAGAATGCATTAAATGTAAACCTCAGAAAAAAATGCCTCACCAGAGCAGCATAAAAAGCAGCCTCTATAAATATCAGGATTTATTGTGCCGATAGCACCAGATTGGCATGCTGAAGCTTCTGTAACGCTCCCAGTGAATGTTGAAGGCCATCAATACCGGAAAGGAAGATCTGCAGGCTCTTAATACATTTGCCTGTATCGGGCAGGCATCCTTAAACCAGAGACATACTAAACATGTCAGAGACTTTCGTCGGGTAATCCGCTGGCAGGGAATGGAAAGTGTTTTTCCTTACTAACGAGCGGCTGTGCTACTGGTCGCTCCTCATTTCTGATGAACATCTCCTTATCAGGGAACAGGGGAGTAGGGTTTCACAGACGCATAATTTGGGAGCCGCCTGGAAAGCATGCCTCGATTGTTTTGTACAGCCAGAGCAATTTGCAATGAAACCCGCTGTAGATGTTTGCCACTAACGGTGCTAACTATCCATTTTGCACGGGTAAAACTATGCAGATTAATCGTCCTCCGTCTTCTGCCTCTGTTCAGCAATCGCAGACTACGACTACAGATAAAATCACGACTCCAGAGATAAAAGGTTCAGCCCTTTCCTCAGCAGACAACCTGAAAAATCAGCTTACACCGCGCAGTCATGACTATCTTTCGCGCCTGCAAGCGCATGGCTCTTTGACTGAAAAGTCCCTGGCTTCTTCAGTCTCCAGGGCACTCGATAAAGGTAGCTTTATGGAAAACCCAGTCAGTGAGAAACCGGTATCTCAATTTGGCGTCGCCACGATTCTGGATGGCCGTAAAGGCATACTGCTGGCAAACTTCATGCCGCATAACGATAAGCTTGAGCTGGAAGCGCTGGCTTTCCGCGAAGAGCGCTTCTTTGAGAGTGAGGTGGGCAACATTCAACTGGTGGTAATGCAGAATGCGCGACATCTGCCGGAGGTAAAGGCGCATCAGCCGGGAAATGATCCCACCGCTACTGCTTCCGATTCCCTGAAGTTGCAGCACACCACTGGCCAGAATCCCGAAGCGGAAGCAAAAGCACTCGATAAAGATATTAAACGTTTTCAGAACCAGACCATGCACAGACAAATGGCAAGTAAGCTCGCTGATTCTTACGTTAACAAGGGGGATTACAAAAGCCGGGCGACAGCGCTGCCCGCCGCACACGCCGCTGTTCTTGGTGCCAAAGCGCGTAAGCTGATCATGTCACCTTTTCAGAGCAACTCAGGGAAAAGCAAAGCGCCAGAGCCTGTGCTTTCCTCCGCGGCCTCTGCAGTCGTACCTCGTGGTCCGCAATTCCAGTTCACTAAAGAAGAGTTCAGCGATTTTCATGACGATCACTGGATGCAAAATCCGGCGAATAATCCTGAATTAACCCAAGAGGGTACGGGATCGCTCACAGAGGCACAGAGCAACCATCCCAGTGGAAGCTCGTCTGAAGCAGCCAGCCCACAATTATCCGGACGTCGGTTCGGCCAGGTTATCAGCGATCAGATGAGAAGCGATTTGTTGCAACAGTTAAACGATAACGCTTCATCTTCTTCGACTAATTCAACACCAGGCTCCCGCCGCGACGCGCAAGTTTTTGATAACCAGTTTATTGAAAAATTAAATCAGCAACTGAAAGATTCTGGCGCGTCATAAAGCGCCAGTCACGCTGTTATTTTTACAAAATTGGCATAAAGGAGACTTCATGATCCCTTCCTCATTGTGGCGTTTGACTCAGGCTAAATCCCTCGGCATCGGATGATCAAAACAGAGAACATTTGACGCATCCGGAGGGTTCTTTCCGTGAAATCAAAGGGGTGCCGACTTAAACGAAGCCCGCTCAGGATCAAGCAGCAGACGAGTGGGTGAAATGATACGCCCCCTTAAATCGTAGCGGAAAGCCAAATCTTATTAAGGGGCTGACGCAGCGTCTCTGTCAGCCTGACCCATTTCAATACTTTTGGGCGGGGAGTATGCAGCTTATTATCAGATGCCGCGCGAGCGGCATGAGAAAAGAGTTCCCCCCAAAAATCACCGCCGTCCCCGCAAGTACCCCAACTCTCTCGCAGGCCAGCCCTGTTCAGGAAAAATCGAAAGGCGGATACCGTACAGATGGAACAGCGGCGTAAACAGTTGCTCATCTTTTACCGCTAAGACTTCCAGCTCCAGCAACAACAGATCAAGCTCATCCAGCAGGCCGGTATGCGGGTTAGCCTTGAGCGACTTCATCCGGCGTTTCAAAAACAGCGCCAGCTCGTGGAACATCTGGCCGCTGTCGAGGTGATGCTGACCCAGAAGCTCCCGGCTGCGGGCGTAATAGTCATAGCAATTCACCCCCAGCCACACCTCGGAAACCAGGTTACCTGCCAGAAGCAGGTCGGGATGCGGATCAAGGCGCATACGCGGCAGAATGATGTTCACTCGCTCCAGCATGTCGGTAATAAAGTGCTGACGCGCCAGCAGGGAAGAGCCGTTTCGCTCTATCTCCTTTACAAAGCGCAGCAGCTCACGCACACCCGAACGCACCGCCCGTTGGGCAATCCAGGAGGGGCGCTTGTTGCGGATCAGAGCGGTGATGACCACCGCAATAAGGATGCCGGTCATGGAAGCAATCGCCGTGTTAATGGCGCCAGGCAGGTCGGGCCTGAGGTGATGACTCATACCAAGCAACCCTGGGATCTGAATGGCGGCGCTCAGGCCGATCATATTTGTAGCGGGGTTCGCAATCACCAACCCAAGTGCGAAAAGCCCCGGAACCAGGCAGAGCATCAGACCTTCAAAAGTGAGGGCCTGCGGGATCAGCACCGCCACGTAGAGCACGCTGATAACAATAGAGAGCACCGTACCTTTAATAAACAGCTTCATCGGGTTGCCCGGCGTATCTGCACTGGCGAAAAAGGAGCTGAGGATCGCGGCCATCATCGGTGCGGAGGCGCCTTCCCGCCAGGCGGTGCCCATCCAGAGCAGACAGGCAGAAAAGGTTGCCAGGAAAGAGGTCGTGGCGGAGAGCAGCACAAGGCCGGTGTCAGTATGAGGGCGCGATCGTTCCTTACGGGCGAGGCTGGTATCGCCCGATAAATCGCTGACCAGATGGCTCACGCTGTGATAAGCCCCGGCGATGCGCACAAAATCAGCAAGGCGTTCCAGCAGTCCCGTTAACATCAGGCATTCGCTTACGGGCAGCGTTCCCTGCCGCCAGGCGTTTCTGAGATCTCGTTGACTGGCGGCAAGAGAAGCCTGAATATCCAGGCTTTCCCTGACGCGCTCATCAGCGTTCAGCCACAGCAAAAATTGCTGAAAGAGCAGCGCTACCGCTTCGGGAAAGCGAATATTCAACTGCGCCATCTGGTGCAGGCGGCCTTCAATCGCGATCAGTGTCGGGATCAGGTAAGAGAGATGCCGGTACTGTACGCTGACCAGGCGGATCAGCCTGCGCGCGGCGTCGCCCTCATACACGCAGTGCGTGATCAGCGTCTCGACCTGCTGCGGATACTGCGCCATACGGATCAGGATCTCTTCCCGCTCCGGTGCCGACTCTTTAGTAATGCCGTTCAGAAGATCGCTGCACAGCTTGCGTCCGTTCTGATACCAGACGGTGACGCTCTGCTCCAGCAGACTGCGCATCGAAACGGGCAGCAGCAGTCCATGGATCATGCTGCTACAGGTGACGCCAAGCGCAATCTCTTCAATACGCGAAATCACCGTCCCGGTAATAGAGAGCGGTTGGGTAACCGAGGGAAAACCCATGATAGCCGCGCTGTAACCCGCCAGCATAAACACATAGCTTTTGGGCGTGCGGTCATGCAGCGACAGATAGAGGCAAAAGCTCACCCACAGCGAAACGCACAGACTGAACAGCATGGGAGACTGCACGGTTTCAGGGTAAATCAGGAAGATAAAAAATCCGCCCAGCAGGGTGCCCAGCAGGCGAAAGAGCGATTTGGAAAAGGTAGAGGCGGAATAGAGCTGGGAAGAGACGTAGACGGTGGTCAGCGCCCAGGCAGGTTTATCCAGATTAAGTTCAAGCGAGAGATAAAGAGCAAGAAAAGCGGCAAGACAGGTCTTTAATGAAAAAAGAACGGCATTCTTCGAAAACCACTGCATGACAACTACCAGAGACGCGCTAAGTGCGCAGCATCCTGCCAGAACAGGCGCTCAATTCACGGTGATTACTACGACAAATTGTTTCGTCATAAAAATAAATATTCCCGAGGCGTGATTAATGATGGTGGAAACTGTACAGGCAATCTTTATCCGCAACAGAGGCGGTAATGATCAATAGTGCTGCCTGTTGAGTTTGTGCCAGACAAAACAGCAGGATGCAGCTTGCGGATAACATCTGAACTATTAAGCTTGTCTATGATAAATATCAACCACGCGTCAGTTAGCGAGCAGCAAATAGCCGGGAACCATAAAAAATATTCGTAGCGGTTCCCGCATGGCTGAAGGAGTAAAGAGTGACTATGCGACATTCTGTTATTGTGATGGCATTGCTGCTTGGGGGAGAAAGCGGGGCGCTGCTCTCCTCATCAGTATGGGCAGCAGGCAGCGAGCCAGCAGTGGCAGCAACGTTAAGGGAGGCAACACCGGTGAAGATAAAAAATACCGTAATCGGCCAGGGCGCGCCGAAAATTATCGTTCCCACTACGGGCAGCACGGCGGAGCAGGTACTGGCTCAGGCTAAAACCATTGGTGAAAACCCCGACGCAGATCTGATCGAATACCGCATTGACTACCTGGATTTCGCCACCGATGCAGGCCGGGTCGCTGCTCTGGGAAAACAGATTGTGGCAGTGGCAAACGGCAAGCCGCTAATCCTGACGTTCCGCACCCAGCCTGAAGGCGGCAAGCGTAAAATCAGCGATCAAGAGTACGGGGCGCTGTACAAAGCGCTGATTAGCGAGCACTTTATCGATGTCCTTGATCTGGAAATGTTCCGCCAGCCGGAAGTGGTGCAGCAGATCCTTGAGGTTGCCCATCAGGCCGGGATCAAAGTGGTGATGTCCAGCCATGACACCGAGAAAACCCCGGAAACGGCAGAGATGGTAGCGCGACTCCGTAAGCAGGATCGGATGGGGGCAGACATCCTCAAAATTGCGGTGATGCCGCATGATGCCAGGGATGTGCTCAGGCTGTTGGATGCCACGAACCAGGTGCGCGAAAACTACTCCAGCAAGCCGTTGCTGACGATGTCGATGGGCGGGCTGGGCGCAATCACGCGGCTTTCTGGCGAGGTGTTTGGCTCCGATCTCACCTTTGGTATGACCGGCGAGTCATCTGCGCCAGGCCAGATTGAGGCGAAGTCACTGCGGCAGGCACTGGAGACTGTTAACACCGCTATCAAAGGCGAATAACTTTCGCTGCACTTTGCTGACCGCTGGATCAGGTGCAGCAATGCGGCCGGGCGTTTAGCCCCATCCATCGTCTGACTCTGGAGAAAACCCATGACGCTTTTCAGCTTAGAGAATAAAAGAATTCTGGTGACCGGCGCGGCACAGGGCATCGGCTTTACCATGGCGCGCGGCCTGGCGCAGCACGGCGCTGAAATCATCATTAACGGCACGTCAGAAGAGCGGGCGGAAAGGGCGGCGGCAACGCTGCGTGATGAAGGCTTTACCGCGCATACGGCAGTGTTTAACGTTGCCGATCCGCAGGCAGTGGAGGCCGCGATTGAGAAAATTGAGACTACTGTCGGGCCGATTGACGTGCTGTTTAATAATGCCGGCATTCAGCGCCGTCACCCCTTTACCGAGTTTCCGCTAAATGAGTGGAATGAAATTATTGCCACCAATCAGACCGGCGTGTTTCTGGTTTCCCAGACCGTGGCGAAGCGGATGATCGCCCGTAACGCGGGCAAAATCGTCAATATCTGCTCCATGCAGAGCGAGCTGGGGCGCGACACCATCACGCCTTATGCGGCAGCAAAGGGCGCAGTGAAAATGCTGACGCGCGGCATGTGCGTGGAGCTGGCCCGCTACAACATCCAGGTGAATGGCATCGCGCCAGGCTATTTCGACACCCCGATGACCAAACCGCTGGTGGATAACCAGGAGTTCAGCGACTGGCTCTGCAAACGCACGCCCGCTGCCCGCTGGGGCAACCCGGAAGAGCTGGTTGGCGCGGCGGTGTTTCTCTCTTCTAAAGCCTCTGACTTTGTGAACGGGCATCTGCTGTTTGTCGATGGCGGTATGCTGGCCGCGGTATAACTTGAGAGGGGTGGCACAGGGCAGGTCACTGCATCATGGTGACCGTTACTCTTAAAGGGGCAGAAGCGCCGCCACAGTCTCTGTGGAAAGTTGCTGGTTTGCGCTATCCCGGCGTGCTGGCGTGGTTTTTTCGCCATGCAATGGCTTCTGCCCGAAGACTATTCTCTCTGCAATAATAAAGGCCTGATCCCGTCAGAAATCAGGCCCTCCATTTAGTCTCAGTAAAGCTGACGATAAAGTTCGGTAATTTCCGCCAGAGTTGCTTCACGAGGATTGCCACCGGTGCAGACATCGTCCAGCGCGGCCTGTGCCAGGGCGGCGATATCTTCCTCTTTCATTCCCACATCACGCAGCCTGGCTGGAATGCCCACATCCGCAGAGAGCTGTTTCACCGCCTGCACGGCAGCGGCACGCACTTCGTTCAGATCCATGCCGCAGACTCTTGCTACGCCCATTGCGCGGGCAATATCCCGGTATTTTTCGCCGGTGAACTCCGCATTCCACGCCATAACGTGCGGCAGAATAATGGCGTTAGCAACGCCATGAGGAACGTTGTAAAACGCGCCCAGCGGGTGCGCCATGCCGTGCACCAGCCCCAGCCCGACGTTCGAGAAGCCCATGCCCGCGATATACTGGCCCAGCGCCATCTCTTCCACCCCTTTTGCCTCCCCGGCAACAGAAGCCCGCAGTGAGCGGGTAATGATCTGAATCGCTTTCAGATGCAGCGCATCGCTAAGTTCCCACGCGCCTTTGGTGATATACCCTTCAATGGCATGCGTCAGCGCATCAATGCCGGTGGCGGCTTTCAGGACGGGCGGCATGCTCGCCATCATCTCAGCATCAATAATCGCCAGGATTGGGATAGCGTGCGGATCAACGCAGACAAATTTGCGCCGGTTCTCTTCGTCGGTGATCACATAATTGATGGTGACTTCTGCGGCCGTTCCGGCAGTGGTGGGGATGGCAATAAGCGGCACGCTGGCGTTGCGTGTTGGCGCAACCCCTTCCAGGCTGCGTACGTCAGCGAACTCCGGGTTATTGATAATGATGCCAATCGCTTTGGCGGTATCCTGCGGCGAGCCGCCGCCGACCGCAATCAGGTAGTCCGCACCTGACCTTTTGAACAACTCAACGCCTTGCTGCACGGTGGCGATAGTGGGATTTGGCACCACCTCGTCATAAATCATAAAAGGCAGCTGGTGCTTCGCCAGCAGGGCCGTGACGTTCTCTACCACGCCCGCTTTGATGAGGGTTTTATCTGTTACCAGCAGCGCTTTTTTAAAGTTTCGTTTCGTCACTTCATTCACGATTTGCGAAAGAGATCCGGCGCCAAACCAGGCGGTTTCGTTCAGTACCATTCTGTGTTGCATATCTGCTCCTGCATAAAGTTTTTATATTTTTTTAAGAGAGGTCGCAGGGAAATATGCGCAGGATCAAGCGAAGGGAGTATTGATAAAGATCACTTCGGGACGAGATTTTCCGTCCCGAAGAGGTCAATCTGCGGAATTAATCAAGAGCCTGGGTCGGATGATTTTGCACCATCCGCCATTATCCCGGCGTCTTGCGTGCTTATCACTGGTATCTGCATAAGGCTTTACAGCGCTGTTTCCGGAGCGGTTAAGGCTTATTCCGCTCAGTTAATTAGCCATAATACTTGCCGCAAGCTGCGCGCTGTCCGGCGTATTGCCAATCAGTTCCGTCAGCAGATTATTCACCCCATCGCTCATGGGAGTGAAGTGCGTCTGCGCCGAGCGGGTCACCACTATAAATACGCCCACGCTGTACTGCGGCACCATCGCCATATAGGTGATAAAGCCGCCGCCGCCGCCGGTTTTCTGAATAATTCCCGGCCTGCCGCCCTGCGGGGCCATATAAACCCATCCCATACCCAGTGCAGAAGCTTTGCCTGGCACATCCATACCGACAACTCTGGTCAGTTGGTCACGCTGATAAATCATGGTCTGAATACGGTCTGCCTGTGCAGTGCGGGGGTGCACATCAGAAGAGAGGAACTGCTGCATCCAGCGGCCCATATCGTCCGGGGTGGAGTAGACGCCGCCGCTGCCGATGGCAGCCAGCGTGTTCATGCACGGGCTTGCGCCTTTTTCGGCCACCATCAGGCGACCACACTGATCGGGTGAGGGGGTAAAGGTGGTATCTTTCATCCCCAGCGGGCGAGTAATCTCTCGTTGCAAAAGCGTGGGATAAGGTACGCCAGCGGCTTTAGAGAGCGCATCGCCCAGCAGGTCAAATGCCAGGTTCGAGTAAGCGGCCTGGCTGCCCGGCGCGGCTTTCAGTTGTGCGCTCTTCAGCCAGTTCCAGCGCTGGCTGTATGTCGGCCAGACAAACACCGGGCGATGCGGCTTGCCACCGGGCTGTTCGCGGGGAAGTCCGCTGGTGTGGGTGGCAAGATTAATCAGGCGAATAGTCTGCCCGGCATAGCCGGGAACGCTGCTGCCTGAGGGCGCATATTTACTCAGCGGATCGTCAAGCCTCACCACGCCCTGCTCAGTGAGTTTGACTAACAGTTCGCTGGTCAGCAATTTCGTCAGGCTGGCGATACGGATAACGGAATCTTTTTGCGGGCGAACCTTACTGCCTGGACGGATAGCGCCCTGGCTGGCAAATACACGCTGGTTGGCATCAATGGCCACCATCGCCATGCCGGTCGCCTTGGTGTTATAGAAGATGTTCTGCGCGTAGCGGTCAACAATCTGGGACGCAAGCAGCGGATCGGGTGCGGTTCGTGCGGCCAGTCCACTGAGCGGAGTCACAACAACGAGCAGGGCCAGCAAACGGTGAAGAAAGGGTTTCAACGTGCGTACATCCATCTGAATCAGGCTTAAGATAATTCGTATAGTAATCTGTTTTATACCGGCTTCCAAAGGCATCGGCACGGTTTTTTTGCGCTTAAGCATGGGATGCACAAACGGCCGTTTCGGCCGTTTGTTAACGCTTTTATATCTGACTGACTCAGGCTGCTGAGTAGTGCGTGTCGTTTACCTTGAAGACGCTGATCGCCTGAGAGAGCTGTTCAGCCTGCTCCTGTAGCGACTGGGCTGCTGCTGCAGACTGATTTACCAGCGAGGCGTTCTGCTGCGTAACCTGGTCCATCTGAGTGATAGCCATGCTGATTTCATCAATACCGGTGCTCTGTTCCGAGCTGGCAATTGAAATCTCGCCCATAATAGAGGTCACGCTTTTCACGCTGGTCAGCACTTCTTCCATGGTGGTGCCCGCTTTAGCAACCTGCCTGCCGCCTTCATCCACCTTGGCAACGGAGTCCTGAATCAGCTGTGCGATCTCTTTCGCCGCTGAAGCGGAGCGTTGTGCCAGGCTGCGCACCTCAGAGGCCACCACCGCAAAACCACGGCCCTGTTCACCAGCACGCGCCGCTTCCACCGCTGCGTTCAATGCCAGAATATTGGTCTGGAAGGCGATGCCGTCAATCACGCTGATAATATCGACAATCTTCCGGGAGGAGCCGTTGATCATATCCATCGTGCTGACCACCTGTTTCACCGCGTCACCGCTCTGGATCGCGACTTTAGAGGCAAGCGCGGCCAGTTCGTTAGCCTGGCGGGCGTTATCCGCATTTTGCTTCACGGTGGAAGTCATCTGTTCCATTGCGGAGGCGGTCTCTTCCAGAGAGCTGGCCTGTTGCTCAGTACGGGAAGAGAGGTCCATGTTACCGGCAGAGATCTCGCTGGAAGCGGTGTGGATCAGGTCGGTACCGGAACGCACTTCAGTAACGATACGCAGCAGGTTCTCATTCATGTTTTGCAGTGCCTGCATCAGCTGACCGGTTTCATCGGTAGATCTGACCTGGATCACAGTGCGCAGATCGCCCGCCGCCACGTTTTCGGCAATGGTCACGGCTTCACGCAGTGGCTGCACAATAGAGCGGGTCAGGAAGAAGCCCAGCAGGATTGCGGCGACAACGGCAAGTCCAGAGAAGATTAAGGTGATCTGGATGGCGGTATCGCCTTCAGCGTTGGCAACCGCGCCTTCCGCCACCAGCTGGCTGGACTGGGAGTCAGCAAAATTGGTCGCCAGATTAAGAAAAGCATTTTGCGAAGGCGTCATTTTTTGCAGTGCAAATGCCGCAGCGTCATCTGCGTTGCCCGCACGGATCATCGCGATCAGCTCCGTTTTGGCATTTTCAAAAACCTGAGCGGCTTCGATAACGGCCTGGATTTTCTTTTTCCCTACGGCGGTTGTCTGCAACTGAGCAATTTTATCAATGGCCAGAGTGGTTTTTTTCGTTGCGTCTTCAAGCTGGCCGTAACGCTTGACGTTATATTGTGGGCGCGTGGTATCGATCACCATCCCGCGAAGATACTTAATCTGTTCATTCACGCCGTCACGGACGTCAAAGGCAAGGCGAACTTTAACGTAACGGTCGCTGACGATACTGTCTACTGCGCTGTTTATGTTGTTGATTTTCAATACTGCGGTAGCGCTTACGATGATCAAAAGCAGGATCACCAAACTGAACGCTGCGCCGAGGCGAACCCCGACCTTCATATTTTTCACAGATGCCATCACATGTTTCCCTCTGAAAATAGGGCTTGCTGTTTACGCCCCTCGAAGCCCAGTAAATCGGCAGCGGGGGCGAAAACTTGATGAAAATCTGTGAAGCAGGTCGCAATTTATTCGGTGGCGGTGACTTGCAGGCTCACCAGGCCAATCCCGAGCCTGCGGGCAGCAAAACCGTCCACCGCGCCTTCAGCGGTCTCTTCCGGTGCGGGTGGCTGGATCGCAATGGTTCTGGCCTGGCCTGGGTTAGTGAAATGCACTTTGACCGTGCTGTCACCGTTGCTGAAGGTGATCTTCTGGGTCATATCCCCCACTTTTATGCTGAACGGCTGCTGGCTGTTTTTGCCGAACGCCCGCGCGGTCAGCGTCAGATCAAAGCTGGCTGGCAGAGGTTCCAGATACTGCACGGTGACCTCAGGAAGCAGATTGGCATCGGACCAGCGGCCGCCCCAGGGTTCGATAAAGGATAAGCCGGTCACTTTTTGCACCTGTTCAGGCAGGCCCGGCAGACCAAACATAATGCGGTCTGCGGTATAGCGCAGGTCGTCATCGCTGATTCGCAGCCGCGTGACCGCCTGCTGATAGCGATCGTCGCTCTGCTTGCCGGTCTGGCTGAAGGTTACTCTGCCCAGCGTAAGGCCCGGTTTAACCTGCTGGATCTGCGGCAGAGAATTCAGCGTTCCTTCCGCTATGCACAGGTTCGGGTTCAGCTCCAGCTTCTTATCCCAGACGTCGCCCATCTTAAAGCAGCGATCGATCCAGACAAATTTCTCGTCGGGCGCAAATTTTGCCAGCTGCTGTTTCAGCGGAGCCGCCAGATATACATCAAACTTTGGCTCAATTTTATTGGGCATCACAGAGAGCAGGAGCGGCAGCTTGAAGTGCACGCCAGAGAAGCTGAAGGTATTTTTGTCGGTATCAATTTTGTAATCTGAAATGACCTTCGGGAAATTCCACAGTTTGATGACGTCAGGTTTCCACTCGTTTATTTTCTCTTTAATATTGAGATAGGTGGCAACCATTGAAGTGGAAGAGAGGCTGCTGCGCCCCAGCCCAATAAAGTTGTCGCCGCCCATCGCATCCAGTACGGTTGCGCCATTATCCAGCGTGCTGCGTTTAACCGGGATCACTTTGCTGCTGACATTATCCCCGCGCACCATAAAGAACAGGTCGCTGCGGTCATGCTGATTGAGATATTTGTAAGCGGTATTATTCATCGCCAGATGGTCGGAGCTGACCACAATAATCGTATTTTTGAAGTAAGGGGTAGCCTGAATGCGCTGGATCAAGCGCGCAATATGCTCCTGGCTACAGGCCACGGCGGCAAACGATTTATTGGCCTGACCTTCATATGGATAAGCTTTGCGCTGGCAGCTGCGCGAGATGAAGCCATCCGGATGATGGGTATCGACAGTTAGCGCAAACAGCGAGAAAGGGCGGTTATTGCGGGCAAGCTCAAGATATTTATCAAACACCACATCCAGCAGCGTATCGTCGTACCAACCCCAGTCGTTGCGGTAACTCTGATCTTTCACCACGCTTTTCAGTTCGTTCAGGCCATAAAGATGATCAAAACCGTGGGAAGAGAGAAACAGATCCTTACCGGCAAAGCTCAGGCTGGCGCCCTGATAAAAGTAGTTCTGATAACCAGACGACTTCAGAATATCGCCCAGACAGACGTTTTGCGGGTAAAAGGTGGAGAGCGAGCTGGAGGCATTGCCATCAAAGGGGGCAAACAGTGGAATACCACATTGCGAAGCCACCATCCCGGCGATGGTGTATTCCGTGCCGGGCAGCTGCTCCGTATTACTGAAATCTAAGGAATTGTTTTTAATCTGGCTCAGCTCGGGGGCCAGACCCGGAAACGCTTTTTCATCAAAATAGGTGCGTTCCAGGCTCTCCGCATAGATATAGACCAGATTGGGTTTATCACCCTGAATCTGCTTCCCCGGCACTTTATAATGGGTGTAGAAGTCGGAGTTGCCTTTTCCTACCTGCGATTTAATCAGGCTGGCAACCTGCTGATAGGCGGGGGTGGTATTAACAGATCCCAGCGCCAGAATTACCGCCAGCAGACTGTAGAACTGGCTGGTGCGATGCCCTTTACGCAGGCGCAAAACCCAGGATAAAAATATAAACAGCAGCACCAGAATCACAATAAGTCCGGCCGCAGGCAGAATATATTTACTGACCCCTGCACCGCTCAGACTGCTGGTAATGGTGTAAATAACCGCGTCGTTAATTCCTTCACCGGTAAAATAATTGCTCGCCAGCAAAGAGGCATTAAGAATGATATAGATGCCTAAAAACAACAAAATCGCGGTAAACCAAAGTTTGTTCCTTCCCGCTTTCCAGGTGTAAAGCGTTACCGAAGCAATAAACAGTACCAGCGAAAGTAATTCTGAACCCATAAGTTATTTTTATCCTCAACCTGGCGCGATCCCCGTCCTGTGCCGGTGAAAGGGGGAAGATCTGCGCGGAATAAGCCAATTTAGCGCAGCAAATTATCCCTGGCAATATTGAGGCAGCACAGAAGAATGTCCCCGCTTGACCATTTTATTGCAGTCTGTTTACACTTTGTTTAACTTTGTATGCATTGCACATCGAAGAGATTAACGTATTACAAGGGTTTTATCGCCAGAAAGGGCCGTGATAGAGGGGAAATCGTGCCCTGGTGATCGGGAAATTATTATTATTGTTAAATAAAATTAATGTGGTATTTCGCTGGCTTAACAGCTGGTCAGATGCAGAAATTCAGATTTAAGTCACATTATACAGGCGAGGAGCGTTGAGTCTTTTATCTCACCGCCAGCCAGGTGCGGTTTTTGCAGGTCGTCCGAGGGAGAGTGAAAGCGAGGCGAAGTCAGGATGGCGATAAAAGCCTGCCCAGCCCGTGCCGTGCAGCCAGACGCGCAAGAGTCTCCGAAACATGCTGTTTAGCATATTGAGAAGACCAGCTACGTTCCTGCGCCAGCAGCGCTGCCACCTCTTCAACCAGCGGCAGTGTGAGCTGGCCGCTGACAGCAAGATGCGTGCGCCTGATCAGCAAATCCTCCAGCGTCTCTACCTGCTCATACCTGATAAGGAAGCGCAGCTCGTTCTGGCTCCACTCCGGGTGGGCCTGCAACAGCGTGTCGGGTTGCTGCTGCATAAAAGCCATTGCTGCCTGAGCACGCGTACCGTAGCGGGAGAGTAACTGAGCAGTGCGCATCGGTGACAATGCATAGAGGCTGCTCTGCTGCTTTATCCACGCCTGCCTGCCTGCGGCTCCAGGGAAATGGCTGCCGCCGCCAATTGCCAGCCCCACGGTGCTCACTTTGCGTTTTTCGCCCAGCAGCTTCAGTACCCGGTCAGCGGCTTCTTCACCGAAGCTGCGGAATGTAGTCCATTTGCCTCCTACCAGACAGAGCGTGGTGAAGTCTCGCCCGGCAAGAGGCGGTAGCAGAATCAGCGAGTGGTTACGGGAAATAGTGCCGTTGACAGTAGCTTCACTGGCAGGCAACGGGCGCACGCCGCTGAAGGTATAAAGCACTTCTTCTTTACCCACCTGCAGAGCGGGGAAAATAAAGCGCAGGGAGTCCAGAATATAGTTCTGCTCCTCTTCTTCACACACCACCTCCGGGTTATCTACCCGTATATCGGTTGAACCAACCAGCACATTGCCGTACCACGGGAACATAATACAGACCCGGCCCTCCTGGTTTTCGTAATAGACCATTTCGCCATCCAGCATCTGCAACAGCGCCGGACTATGAATGATCAGATGCGAGCCTTTGGTACCGCCAATCAGTTTGTTGGGCGGCAGGGTGGGGCTTAACGTGCCGTTAAGCTGGTCAATCCATGCGCCGGTAGCGTTCACCACAACATGGGCCGCCAGCGTGAAAATCTCGCCGCTTTGGCGATCGCGCAAGGTGAGTTTTTCGCCGTCACACTGCTCAAGGCTGAGATAATTCAGCGCCAGCGCAGCGGGCGCCGCGCGTTCAGCATCCTCAATCAACTCAAAACCCAGGCGTTCCGGTGCGGCGATCCATGCATCATAATAGGCCGCGCTGTATTTCACCCACCTGGCAAACCCTGGCCAGCGCTGATGCGTTTGCTGTTGATTATGCATCTGATGCCTGGGCATGGTGCCAAACTGGCGGGACCAGGCGTCGTAAAGCGTCAGACCCGTTTTAACCACCAGGGCGCCGCGTCGGCTGGGCTGCTCTGAAAGCTGCAAAAAGCGTTTGCCGGCATTCATCAGCCCGCCAGTGCGGCTGCCGATGGGCAGGGTAGTACGTAAAGGCGCAACGTAGTGCGGAGCATTTTTCAGCAGCCGATCCCGCTCCTGAACGGCTTCTTTAACCAGCCCAAACTCACCGGTTTCCAGATAGCGCAATCCGCCATGGATCATACGTGAAAGTGCGCCGCTGGCTGCCTGGCACCAGTCGCCTTTCTCCACCATCACCACCGGGACCCCTTGCAGAGCCAGCTCACGAAAGGTGCTGATACCGTTGATCCCTCCGCCAACAATCAGCACGGGCACGCGGGTAAGCTGGCGGAGCCGCGCCAGGCGCGCACTACGTCCTTCTGGCTTTCTGCTCTCTGATATCATGCCTTCCTCCCGATCAACGCGCCTCTGTGAGGTATAGCCAGGCAAGGGGAGAACACCACTCTCGCGTTGCAAAAGTGTTAACTGGAACGGCAGGGGCCTGCGGAGATAAAAAAGTAAAACCAGCGGAGCCAGAGGCAGGCAAGAGGCATGACATAAATCAAATACAGCACAAAATGACCATGTTTGTGTACATTTACGTCAAAAGACATATTTTCTTAAAGATTATGTAAGAAAAACCGCACAAAAGGGCCATATAAATTTACGTTTTGACATGCTTCTCAGGCTACTATCTCACCCGGAAAATCTAAGACTATTCTCATCAGGGAACTATAATGTTAACAACAATGCGCGTTTTAACTCGGGCCATTGGTCTGGGGCTGCTGGTGGGCAGTGCGTCGTTTGCCGCTCATGCTGAAATTACCGTTCTGAAAGCCGATCCTCAGGCTGGCGACCCGCTTAGCCGCCTGAACTTCACCGTCGGTGGCAGTATTCGTCCACAATTCAACAATCTGACAGGCGATGGGGATAAAGGTTCCTATAAGCGTAACGGTTTTGATGGCGGCACCCGCTTCCGTTTCCTGGCCGATTACTACCTGTTTGATGATGTAAGCTGGGTAGGTTACTACGAGCTGGGCGTGAATATTCCGGCCGTGCTCGGCTGGGACAATCATCATGCTGACGGCGCGAACAATACCAGCCGCCGTATGCTCTACACCGGCTTTCAGAGTAAAACCTGGGGTAAGCTGACGTTTGGTCAGCAAAACAGCGTTTATTACGATGTTGTTGGCGCAAAAACCGATATCTGGGACTACGATATGTTGGCGCAGGCACCGGGTAACGGCATCAACGGTGATTACGATGGTTCCTATCGTTCCCGTAAAATGCTGAAGTATAAAAACACCTTTGGCGATGCCGACGTCTATGCTTCTTACCTGTTTGAAGACAACGAATATCTGCCGGGTAACGGCCTGCGCTACAAGCGTAACGGCGGCGGCTCGCTGGGCATGGATTATCACCTGACCAAAGACCTCACCTGGGGCGCGGCCTGGAACTATACTCGTGCAGAGATGCGCAACCCGGGTAACGATGATGCAAAAGCCTACGACCAGAACATCTATGGCACCTCCCTGAGCTGGAAACCAGACAACTGGACCTTCTCCGTCGGCGGCGGTTACTACGAGAACTTCCTGACCACCAAACGTGTAGACGTGGATAACTATTTCGCTGGAGATGCGTGGGGAATCGAATATCTGGCCGGTTACACCATCCCGGTTGGTCAGTATGGCCTGAAAACCTTTATGCCATACGTTATGGGTGATCGTCTGGAGTACATCAGCGGTCGTGATTACCAGCGCATCGATAATGGTGTAGGCGTGACCTTCCAGCTGGATTACGGCTTCCGCGTCGATTACGAGCACGTATTCACCTCCAGCACCGACAATCTGGGTGACATGAACCTGGTTCGTCTGCGTTACGACTTCTGATTTCCTGAACGCCGCAGGGAGCCATTTTCTCCTCACGGTTGAACGAAACCAGCAACGCTCCGGCCTGCGCCGGAGCGTTTTTATTCAGCCAGTGCGCCTGCTTCCTGCCCTGAAAAAAACGCTGCGTCATCTTCATGCACATAAGCGTGCTGAGGCACCTCTGTTACAGATCGCCAGTCATATATTGCGCCACGCCGTTGCCAAAGCTCCAGTCACCTTTGCTGTTAGTGATAAAACTGATCATTACGTCGCTACCTGAAATACCGCAGCTCTCTTTCAGCTCCCGGCAGAGCTCCGCCATAAAGAACTGTTTCTGCTCGTCGCTGCGTGGGCTGGTAAATACCCGAACCATAACCAGGTTATCGCTACGCGTCAGCCCCAGGCCAGTATCTTCAAAAACCATCTGATAAGCTTTGTTTTCATGAACAATCTGGTAACGATCGCGTTGCGGAACCTTAAAAGCAGTCAGCACCGCACGGTGAGCGGCATCCAGCAACGTTCTCATCTCTGATTCTGAACGACCCTGAATCACATCAAATTGCAGTAACGGCATATCTTCCCCCTGATTTCAGTTAAAACCACAGCGAGAACAACAGGCTATCTGCGGCTATGTTGGAAGCCACTTTACGGCGAATAAGCGGTGGGAAAAAGCGCTATACTTGAATTGATTATTTACTATAGTGAACAATAGATGAAAGAGGCAAAGAGTGACGCCCTGTGGGTACACCTGCACTGGCTGACGATGCTGGCTGAGCAGGGGAGTTTTACCCGGGCGGCAGAAAGGCTTGAAGTCAGCAAAGCGGCCATGAGTCAGAAAATTAAGGAGCTGGAGCAGTTTGCCGGCGTGCCTCTGGTGACGCGAACCACGCGCAGCGTGCGGCTCACCAGCGCGGGGGAGAAGCTGGTAGAGGAGCTACGGCTGCCTTTCGCCCAAATCGAACAGAGCTTTTTTAGCGTGCGTGATTCCGCAGGCCCGCTGCGCGGCTTAATACGGGTTACGGCACCCGTAGCTTTTGCCCGTCAACAGCTGGTTCCCCATATCACCGCGTTTCTGCGTGAGTACCCGCAGGTTCGCGTGCAGTTAGAAGTCTCTGACCGGCTGGTTTCTCTGGCCAGTGAAGGTTTCGACCTGGCTATTCGCCACAGCGACAGTTTCCCGGAAACGCACGTTGCCCTTCCGCTTTGCGCCACCCGCGCTCAGGTTGTGGCATCGCCCGCTTATCTGGCTGAACACGGTTTTCCGCAGACGCCGGAAGAACTCAGTGCTCATCAATGCCTTTATTATCCTCGCGGTACTGAAACGCCCCGCTGGACATTTACTGCGTTGCAAGAGGGGCAGGCAGCGGTAACGGTTAACGTTTCCGGCCCCTTTGCGACCAATAACAGCGAATCTATTCGGGATGCCGCGTTAGAAGGGTTAGGGATCGCGCTTTTGCCCGATTTCAGCGCGCGGTCTGCGCTGCGTGAGGGGCGACTGGTGGAAATATTGCCTGAATGGCAAACAGCAGGGGCCTTTGCCACTACTTTGTATGTGGTGCGCCCGTGGTCTGCTCAGGTGCCCCGAGCCGTCAGTACTTTTATCCACTGGCTACGCCAGGCTTTTCAGGAGAACTGAGCGGCCTTCTTTGCGTAACGGGATTTATTTTCCATAATGATCACCCAGTCATGCCTCAACATCACGGATGGCTCCCCGCTACGCGTCGGCGCAGTGGGGAGTTGAGACAGGCTATTTCATACTGGCTGAGCAGCCGTAACTTAAAGAGGATCAAACGTGAGCGAGACCGATGAACATACGATAACGGATATCCTGGCACCGGGATTGCGCGTGGTTTTTTGTGGCATCAATCCCGGTAAATCCTCTGCCCATACCGGGTTCCATTTTGCTCATAAAGGGAACCGCTTCTGGAAAACGATCTGGCTGGCGGGCTTTACGACCCGCCAGCTGAAGCCGGAACAGGAACAGCAACTGCTGGATACCGGCTGCGGTATTACCATGCTGGTGGAGCGTCCGACCAGGGAAGCCACTGAGCTGTCGCGTGACGAATTGCGTGAAGGGGGCAGGGCGTTGATTGAGAAAATTCAGATCTACCAGCCATATGCTTTAGCGGTGCTGGGTAAACAGGCATGGAAGCAGGCGGCCAGGGTCAGCAAGGTGGAGTGGGGCAGACAGCCGCATACCATCGGCGAAACGGAAGTTTGGGTATTGCCCAACCCAAGCGGGCTGAACCGCGCTTCTCAGGATAAGCTGACCTCTGCATATCGTGAGCTGGATGTGGCGCTGGCCGCGCGAGGCCGCTAATTCGGTGCTATCCGGCAGCCATGTTTCAGCTACGCTGCATAAAACCTGTGGCAAATCGTACTTTAAAAGCGGGGTGAAGTAAGCGAGGCGAGTACGCCACACTGCGCGACAGGTGTTCAGGATCTTTCTGTGCTGAGCCGCCGGGAGAGAACAAGAAAAGCCGCACTTGCGTTAATCAGCGTGAGGACGCTCTTACCTGCGACAATGTAAAGGTAGTCTGTTACCCGCTGAAAAGCAGTGGAAAAGCAGTGCAGAAGGAGGCCAGAGAGGCCACAACAACTCTTCACACTCTCTGTCATCCTGGCCCATATAAAAAGCCCCGGCGCAGTGGACTGCATCCCAAAAGTTGGGCATCCACCTGTGTAAGGGGCAGTTATGGCGAAGCCAAAGTATTCGCCTGAACCAGACTTGCTGTAGTCAGTCACTCGTTGTCAGGAAAAAATGGCACAAGGCGTACAACAGCGTTTTTAGGCTTAAAAGAATATTGGTTCGTCGCTGGATCACAGCCTGGTAATTATATGACATTGATGTATTACCTGGAAAAATGACTGCCATTAAGCCGGGTTCCGGCTTGCGGTTGTCCGGACTGCTCTCAGTGAAAAACTTTCGATGCGTGAAGCTGGCGCACGGTTTAAGGGGGCAGTTTAAATAGAGAAAATTATTGTAAGTTAAGGTACTTTTTGTCCTTTCGACTTTAGCTGGCCTCAGGCTACTAACCTTACCAAAAGCCAGCCGGTTGCTTTTCCAGATATAATTGCCAGTCAGATTGATATGCTCCCAGCCTGATCGGAACCAATGCGACAGCAACTGCTCGTTAAACTTTAGTCCCTTGCGTTGATGCAACTCGCAGCAATGGCCTTAGTGAAGCAGTCTGCTGGAGCATGAGTTTCCTTCGCGTCTTTAGCTGCGGTGCGCAGCTTCAGAGGGATTAGCCTTCCACCAGCTGATGAGCCAGGCGATTGTGTTTCTCAACGATCACAGGCACATCTACGGTAGTCACCTTACCGTTATCCACTACCACGCGACCATTGATGATGTTGTAAGCAACCTTACCTGGGTTACAGAACACCAATGCGGAAACCGGATCGTGTTGCGCGCCAGCAAGGCCAACGCCTTCCAGGTTAAACACCGCAATATCCGCCATCATGCCCGGTGCCAGCGCACCAATGTCGTCTCGATTGAGGTTTTTCGCACCGCCAAGGGTGGCGATTTCCAGCGCTTCACGTGCGGTCAACGCTTCCGGGCCGAAACCAACACGTTGCAGCAGCAGAGCCTGACGCACTTCGCCAATCATATCGGAGCTGTCATTAGAGGCAGAGCCGTCCACACCCAGGCCCACGTGCATGCCAGCATCCAGCATATGGCGCACTGGCGCGATACCAGAACCCAGACGCATGTTGGAGCAAGGGCAGTGAGCAACGCCAGTACCGGTGCGGGCAAACAGCTTCATACCGTAATCATCAAGCTTCACGCAGTGCGCATGCCATACGTCGTGACCGACCCACTCCAGATCTTCCACATACTGTGCAGGCGTTTTGTTAAAAGTCTTTTTGCTGTATTCGATATCGCTGACGTTTTCCGCCAGGTGCGTATGCAGGGAAACACCGTGCGCACGGGCGAGTTTCGCGGAATCGCGCATCAGCCCTTCGCTGACCGAGAACGGCGAGCAAGGCGCAACCACGATGCGGATCATCGCGCCGCGTTCAGCGTCGTGGAACTGCTCAATCACGCGCTGAGTATCTTTGAGGATGAACTTCTCATCTTCAACGATAGAGTCCGGCGGCAGGCCTCCCTGCTTTTTGCCCACGCTCATACTGCCGCGACAGGCATGAAAACGCATCCCCATCTCCTGCGCCGCTTCGATACTGTGATCGAGCTTGATGCCGTTCGGGTACACATACTGGTGATCGCTGGAAGTGGTACAGCCTGAAAGCATCAGCTCTGCCATGGCGGTTTTGGTCGCGATTTTCATCATTTCCGGGGTCAGTTTTTCCCAGACAGGATACAGTGCAGTCAGCCAGGTAAAAAGTTCTCCGTCCTGAGCCGCAGGTACTACGCGAGTCAGGCTCTGATACATATGGTGGTGAGTGTTAATCAGGCCTGGAATAACGATATGACCTTTCAGATCGATAACTCTGTCTACCGTTTGCGGCATTTCGCTTTCGGAACCTACGGCAACTATCGTATTGCCTTTGATAAAGACGCAGCCGTTTTTTATTTCGCGCTTGTCTTTATCCATGGTCACGACCATATTTGCGTTTTTCAGCAGCAGCGTCTGACTCTGAGACGGGACAGAACCTGCCGCCTTATCTCCATTAAGGGAATATAACAGTTTCTCTTTTGCTGTTGTCGGTAATGTCGTTAATAACGGGGCCAGGAAAGGTGTCTTAACTAATAAGCGACGTAGCTGATCCGGTTGTTTATCCATCATAACTGCTCCTTGTTTAAATAAACTGACCAACTGATTTTTAATCATACATATCAGATGCAGGTCTGAGTATACCTAATAATCGAAATTGTCTGTCTGAAATATTAACGACGGCAGTTAGTCGTGAGCCAAAACGTTTATTTCTGATTGTCGGTACAGTGCCTGGATGCGACAGACCTGCGAAAGGCTGGGCCAGAAGATACCCCATTGTTGCACTTGAATCAGGTCTGGCAGTACCGGATGGCAAACTATCAGGCAAAGTTAAAGGTACAGGGAGTGACACAAAGTATGTCGCGCAAAGGAAACGGTCTGGATAATGCGGTGATGGAGAACTTATTTAGTACGCAGAAATTGGAATGTTTTTACCTGAGTCAGTTCAGCAGTATCAACGAAATGAAGAAGGCGATAGAGGAATATATCCATAACTACAACAACGAACGGATCGGTCTGAAATTAAAAGGCCTGAGTCCGGTAGAATACCGAACCCAGGCCTTTAAAGTCGCTTAACCTGAATTGCCCAACTTCTGGGAGGCAACCCAGGCGGGGCTTTTTTACCTGCTCAGAACGAATTAATCGTCCAGGAAGCTACGCAGCACTTCAGAGCGGCTTGGATGGCGAAGTTTACGCAGCGCCTTCGCTTCAATCTGACGGATACGCTCACGCGTCACGTCAAACTGTTTGCCTACTTCTTCCAGCGTATGGTCGGTATTCATATCAATACCAAAGCGCATGCGCAGCACTTTCGCTTCACGAGCGGTCAGGCCAGCAAGCACGTCGTGTGTGGCAGAACGCAGGCTCTCAGAGGTAGCAGAGTCCAGCGGCAGCTCCAGCGTGGTGTCTTCGATAAAATCACCCAGATGCGAATCTTCATCATCACCAATCGGCGTCTCCATGGAGATTGGCTCTTTAGCGATTTTCAGCACCTTACGGATCTTATCTTCCGGCATCAGCATGCGCTCGGCCAGCTCTTCCGGTGTCGGCTCACGGCCCATTTCCTGCAGCATCTGACGAGAGATACGGTTGAGCTTGTTAATGGTCTCAATCATATGCACCGGAATACGAATGGTGCGCGCCTGGTCAGCAATGGAACGGGTAATAGCCTGACGGATCCACCAGGTGGCATAAGTTGAGAACTTATAACCACGGCGATATTCAAACTTATCAACCGCTTTCATCAGACCAATGTTACCTTCCTGAATCAAGTCCAGGAACTGCAGGCCACGGTTGGTATACTTTTTGGCGATGGAGATAACCAGACGCAAGTTTGCTTCAACCATCTCTTTCTTCGCACGGCGAGCCTTGGCTTCACCGATAGACATACGACGGTTGATGTCCTTAACCTGCTCAATCGTCAGGCCGGTCTCTTCTTCAATCTGACCGAGCTTCATCAGACTACGCTGCACATCTTCAGCAACATCTTTCAGCTTTTCAGACCAGGGCTTGTTCATCGCCAGAGCCGCTTTAAACCAGGTTTCACTGGTTTCATTGCCGGTGAACAGGGTGATGAAGTTCTTCTTCGGCATCTTACAGATTTCAACACAGAGCTTCATGATCAGGCGTTCTTGCGTACGAACGCGGTCCATCATGGTGCGCATGTTGTTTACCAGGAAGTCGAATTGCTTCGGCACCAGGCGGAACTGTTTGAATACGTCAGAAAGATTCTGAATTTCGGTAACGGCATCGGCGTGACTGCGGCCTTTCGCTTTGATAACGGTACGCGCTTTCTCGTACTGAACACGAAGGTCGTTAAACTTCTCGCGCGCCAGTTCCGGATCAATGCTGTTGTCATCGTCAGCAGTGTCGTCATCTTCTTCATCTTCATCTTCGTCGTCATCGCGCTCTTCTTCAGAAAGCTCAGACCCTACGTGTGTTGCAGTAGGGGCGATATCTGCTTCAGCGTTAGGATCGACAAAGCCGGTGATCATATCAGACAGGCGTGCTTCGCCCGCTTCAACGCGATCGTACTGCTCCA
This sequence comes from Erwinia sp. MMLR14_017, assembly GCF_033657285.1. Classification (NCBI taxonomy): domain Bacteria; kingdom Pseudomonadati; phylum Pseudomonadota; class Gammaproteobacteria; order Enterobacterales; family Erwiniaceae; genus Erwinia; species Erwinia sp. MMLR14_017. Next base: position 52,226 of record NZ_JAWVWP010000003.1, read on the forward strand.
GCAAATAGGTGATCGCTTCCGGATATTCAGCAACGGAACACTGTACCTGGTTGATACCGTCTTCGATGCGTTTAGCGATGTCGATTTCGCCTTCGCGCGTCAGCAGTTCAACGGTACCCATTTCACGCATATACATGCGAACCGGGTCAGTGGTACGGCCGATTTCAGATTCAACGCTGGATAACACTTGAGCAGCCGCTTCGGCAGCATCTTCGTCCGTGTCGCTGCTGTTTTCGTTCAGCATCAGATCGTCGGCATCAGGCGCTTCTTCCACAACCTGTATGCCCATATCGTTGATCATCTGAATGATGTCTTCGATCTGATCGGAGTCGACGATATCTTCCGGCAGATGGTCATTGACCTCGGCATAGGTCAGATAGCCTTGCTCTTTACCACGGGTGACAAGAAGCTTAAGCTGTGACTGCGGGTTTTGCTCCATAAGACGGTATCCACACTTCTGTTAAATTAGATTGGTGTCGGTCAGCTATGCATGATGCCAACAATAACAGTGAGGGCGTTGGATTTTTGCCGCTGCCCATCGAAGCGGCTGCCAGGCTCGACCTGGCGCATATTCGGCACTTAAGCCGCTAGAATTTTTGTTCGACGCTATCTTGCATGCCATTTTGAACGCTGGCAGCGCCCAAAATGACTACGGCGATATACGCTGCTTAAATTTATTAAAGGATATTGATATCAGCTGGTTGAGCCTGGTTTTTTAGCGAATTCCTGGTTTAAATACCAGTATTCACGGCGCTCATTTGCATCCAGCCCATGCGTCCTTTCTCTGGCAATTAAGAATTCTAAGCGCCGTTCCAGCGCCGCGTCATACATGCTGCCCAGCGAATCCTTAAACATGGTTTCCACTTCATCTTCTACAATCATGTGGTTCCATGTGGCCAGAGTTTCAAGGCTCTGGCTAAATTTTGTTCCACGGTATAACTCTAGTAGCTGTCCGGTAGTCAGGCCAGGATGAGCAACGCAAGTGCTCACTAACTCAACAAATAGCGGAAAACCAGGCAGCTCTGACGCCTGCAGCCCTTCAAGTGGCGGAACCATTGCCGCCAGCGACGGATTCTGTATCAGTAACCCAATCAGTATACGCATGGTGGTGCGTTTAAGCTGCGGCTGCTGCGGCGGTTTCGCGTTCTCGCTCTGCTTAGGCATCAGCTTGTCCAGCTGAGTATCATCCAGAATGCCCAACTTGCTGCCCAGCGTCTGCCGCAAATAGATGCGTAACGTTTCGCCGGGAACCTGACTGATCAGCGGCAATGCCAGCGTACTGAGCTGAGCGCGACCATCCGGTGAACGCAAGTCCACCTGCGGCAGCAGCGTATCAAACAGGAAAGCGGAGAGCGGCATAGCCTGCTCCATCCTGGCTTCAAAAGCCTCTTTCCCCTCTTTACGCACCAGCGTATCCGGATCTTCGCCATCCGGCAGGAACATAAAGCGTAGTTGACGACCGTCATTCATGTAAGGCAATGCGGTTTCCAGCGCCCGCCATGCGGCTTCCCGGCCCGCTCTGTCGCCGTCGTAGCAACATATAACGTTATCGGTCGTGCGGAACAGAAGTTGAATATGTTCAGGCGTGGTAGAGGTTCCCAACGACGCAACGGCATAATCGATGCCAAACTGCGCCAGCGCCACCACGTCCATATAGCCTTCTACCACCAGCAGCTTTGCCGGTTCAGGATGCTTTTTTTGCGCTTCATACAGGCCATATAACTGCCGGCCCTTATGAAAAATATCCGTTTCCGGCGAGTTAAGGTATTTCGGCACGCCATCGCCAAGCACGCGACCGCCAAATCCTATCACCCGCCCGCGCTTGTCGTGGATCGGGAACATCACCCGTTCGCGGAAGCGGTCGTAACTGCGGCCCTGGTCATTGGTGACCAGCATACCCGCATCGATCAATGCCTGGCGATCGTCCTGATTGCGACCAAATCGCTTCAGGGCGTTATCCCAGCCTGCGGGCGCGAAGCCAATAGAGAAATGCCTGATAACATCGTCACTCAGACCACGATTAGCGAGGTATTCGCGCGCGCCTGATGCCTGACTCTGAGAAAGCGACTGCTGATAAAACTCGTTCAGGCCGCCCATCAATTGATAGAGACTCTGGCGCTGATGGCGCTCAAGCTGGCTGGGACCAGTGCCGCTTTCATAGGGCACTTCAAGGCCGTAAAGCGTAGCCAGCTCCTCAATGCTCTCCACAAATTCCAGACGATCGTAATTCATCAGGAAGTCGACAGCATTGCCGTGAGCGCCACAGCCGAAGCAGTGGTAAAACTGTTTTTCACCGTTTACGGTGAAAGAGGGGGTTTTTTCGTTATGGAAAGGACAGCACGCGTGATAATTCTTGCCCTGCTTTTTTAACTTTACGCGCGCATCGATAAGATCCACGATGTCCGTGCGTGCCAGCAAGTCATTGATAAATACACGTGGAATTCGTCCAGCCATAAGCCCCGGTTTATCAGCTCATAAACGAGAACAAGCCGCGCATTCCTTCCGGAAAGCACGGCCTTCTTAACTACTTACTTATCTGTATTGCGTGAGGGCGAACCCTCAAAGATTAGTACAGACGAGTACGGCGTGCGTTTTCGCGAGCCAATTTCTTCGCGTGGCGTTTAACAGCAGACGCTTTAGCGCGCTTACGTTCGGTAGTCGGTTTTTCATAAAACTCACGACGACGAACTTCAGCCAGAACGCCTGCTTTCTCGCAAGAACGCTTGAAACGACGCAGTGCTACGTCAAAGGGCTCGTTTTCACGTACTTTAATTACCGGCATGTAACTCTCACCTCGATAAATTCGGTTTTGTTGCTGACGTCGGTGCCAGCTTGTTTCAAAATGGTGCGGAATTTTACTCCAACACAGGCCGCGTTGTAAAGCACCATAGCATAATGTCACCAACAGATGCGCCTGTGCCACTGCCGGTTTTTTTCAGGCGAAGGAGTATACATCAATGCAGGTGCCGGCGCGAAAATATTTTCCCCTGTATTATCAGGTAGTCACGCTTTATGGTGCAAAATTGGCGGCTCCGGTCTGGCCTTCATGCTACACTGCGCGCCGCAAGAATGAGGTAAAAAAGTCATGCGTGTACTCGGAATTGAAACATCCTGCGATGAAACGGGGATCGCCATTTACGATGAGGCGGCCGGTTTACTCGCCAATCAACTTTACAGCCAGGTTAAACTGCACGCCGATTACGGCGGCGTAGTACCGGAACTGGCGTCGCGCGATCACGTGCGCAAAACGGTGCCGCTTATTCAGGCTGCTCTGCAGGAAGCGGGATTACAGGCGCAGGATATTGATGCGGTGGCCTATACCGCAGGGCCGGGCCTGGTCGGTGCATTACTGGTAGGCGCCACTATCGGTCGCTCGCTGGCGTTTGCCTGGAATGTGCCTGCCATCCCGGTACACCATATGGAAGGGCACCTGCTGGCACCGATGCTGGAAGAGAACCCGCCGGACTTTCCTTTTGTGGCGCTGCTGGTTTCTGGCGGCCACACCCAGCTTATCAGCGTAACGGGTATCGGTGAATACAGCCTGCTGGGCGAGTCTGTTGATGACGCGGCTGGAGAGGCGTTCGACAAAACGGCGAAGCTGCTGGGGCTGGATTATCCAGGTGGCCCGCTGCTCTCTAAGATGGCGCAGGCTGGAACAGAAAAGCGTTTCGTCTTCCCGCGTCCGATGACCGACCGTCCGGGACTCGATTTCAGCTTTTCCGGCTTAAAGACATTTGCAGCTAATACCATCCGTGAAAACAGCGATGATGCTCAGACCCGCGCCGATATTGCCCGCGCGTTTGAAGATGCGGTGGTTGATACGCTGGCGATCAAATGCAAACGAGCGTTGGAGCAGACTGGTTTTAAACGACTGGTGATTGCTGGCGGCGTCAGTGCTAACCGGACGTTACGCAGTAAAATGGCTGAGGTAATGAAAGCGCGCGGCGGCGAAGTCTTTTATGCGCGACCTGAGTTTTGCACCGACAACGGTGCGATGATCGCCTATGCCGGGTTGGTTCGCCTGCGGGGCGGTGCTCATGCTGAACTGAGCGTCACGGTGCGCCCACGCTGGCCACTGGCTGAATTGCCAGCGATTTTGCTTAGCCTGTAAACAGAGCTTCATACTAAGCGCCTGATGAATCCTCATCGGGCGTTTTTTTTACGGCATCATCCGCTTGTTTCTGCCTGCGTCGGATTACTCAACCGGCCGTTTTTCTTTCTTCTTCTTCTTCCAGATTTTTGTTTCCTGCCCACGCCATAAACGTTGAATATTGTCATGGTGGCGCAGTAAGACCAGGCAAGAGAGCATCGCAACCGGGAAGGTGAACTGGGGTTTAAACCACCAGACGTAGAAAGGCGCAATCAGGGCGCTGATAATGGCACCCAGCGAGGAGTAGCCGCTCAGCAGCACGGTGAGAAGCCATGTCCCGGTCATTAACCCGGTTAAATCCCAGCCGATAGGCGCAATGGCACCAAAAGCGGTCGCCACGCCTTTGCCTCCCTTGAAATGGAAAAAGAGAGGATAGATGTGGCCCAGGCAGGCGGCAATGGCGATCAGGCCAAGGTAGAGCGGAGAAACGCCATAGTGGTAAGCCAGCCAGACCGGCAGCATGCCTTTAAGAACGTCAAATACCAGCACCAGAACCGCAGGGATTTTTCCGCCAATGCGCAATACGTTGGTGGCGCCAGGGTTTCCTGAGCCATTCAGGCGAGGATCGGGCAATCTGAACAGACGGCAAACCAGGATCGCGCTGGAAATGGAGCCGCACAGATACGCGAAAAGAATCATACCAAGCGCGAATACACTCATAACACCGTTCCATCCCTTAGGGGTCGTTTTGTTCTCATCATCTGTGGATAATACGCATAATCCGCCGGAAGTGGTATCCGGCAACCACAAAAACAGAGACCAGCATCATGGATATCGTATTTATAGAACAACTGTCGGTGATCACTACCATTGGTGTTTACGAATGGGAACAAACGATTCAGCAGAAGCTGGTGTTCGATGTCGAAATGGCCTGGGACAATCGCCAGGCGGCAGCCAGTGATGATGTCAGTGACTGCCTGAGCTATGCCGATGTGGCTGAGGCCATCATTAATCACGTAGCGGGGGGCAAGTTTGCCCTGGTCGAACGGGTGGCTGAAGAGGTCGCCTCGCTTCTGCTGGCGCGTTTCAACTCACCCTGGGTGCGTATAAAGCTCAGCAAGCCAGGCGCAGTGGCGCAGGCGGCTCAGGTTGGCGTTATTATCGAACGCGGGACTAATCCGAAATAAATTCAATGTGATTGCCATCACGACGAAACCAAACCACATTATGCTCTGTCTTAAGGTTGGCCTGATGTTTGTCAGGCACAATTTGGCGGGTGCGTAAAGCAGCCGCCTTTTTACTGGATTTAAAACGGATAGGGGTAGATTTGATGGCAGATATTCATCAGCTATGGGTGGCAGCAATACTTGGCATTGTTGAAGGGTTAACAGAGTTTCTCCCTGTTTCTTCCACCGGGCACATGATCATTGTCGGTCATCTGTTGGGATTTGACGGCGATAAGGCAGAAACGTTTGAAGTGGTTATCCAGCTGGGCTCGATCTTAGCTGTGGTAGTGATGTTCTGGCGTCGCCTGTTCGGTCTGATTGGCATCCATTTTGGCAAAGTCCCGCACGAAGGCACGGGTAAAGGCCACCTTTCACTGATCCATATTCTGCTGGGTATGGTACCGGCTGTGGTGGTTGGTCTGATTTTTCACGACCAAATCAAACAATTATTCAATCCCATCAACGTAATGTATGCGCTGGTTGTCGGCGGTGTACTGCTGCTGGCGGCAGAGTACCTGAAGCCAAAACAGCCGAAAGCGGTAGGCATTGATGACATGACTTATCGTCAGGCATTTATCATCGGTTGCTTCCAGTGTCTGGCGCTGTGGCCGGGCTTCTCCCGCTCTGGCGCCACTATTTCTGGCGGTATGCTGATGGGTGTAAGCCGCTATGCGGCGGCTGAGTTCTCCTTCGTGCTGGCGGTGCCAATGATGATGGGCGCAACGGTACTGGATCTCTATAAAAGCTACGGCTTCCTGACCATGGCCGATTTCCCGATGTTTGCTACAGGTTTCCTGGTGGCCTTTATCGTGGCGCTGATCGCGATTAAAGTCTTCCTGAAGCTGATCCAGCGCATCTCCTTTGTGCCTTTCGCTATCTATCGCTTTATTGTGGCGGCAGTGGTTTACATGATTTTTGTCTGATTAAACGCTTCTTTCCGAAGCCGGCTTCTCTCAGGTCCGGCTTCGGAAATGCCTTAAAGCTGCTGTTGCTTCCAGTGCGACAAGGCGGCAATTCTTCTTCTGGTTAACTCTTCTCTGACCCCCACCCCTTTAAATCCGCCCGCAACCACCTCTTTTGTGGCTACGCCCAAGGCGATTTCAAACGCTTTACGCAAAATATCGCCCTGAGGATAGGCATTACTTTCAAATCCTGTGCGTCCCCGGGCGTCTGCTTCACTGGTCAACGCGATTTGCTCCACGCGGTGCGGCTTTCGCCAGGCATCAATGCGATCAAAGAGCGCGATCAGCGTTTCCGGGCTTTGACGTTCAATGGTGTGCACCACATCGTGAAACTCGGTCACCAGCAGTGCCAAATCACGGATGGCGTTGGGGACGCGAAGACGCTGGCACAGGGCTGCCACTAAAGGCACGCCCGCCGGGCCGTGACCATGATGGCTGGGCCATTTTTCGGGCGGCGTCAGCGCCTTGCCGACATCATGAAACAGCGTGGCAAAGCGGACATCTACCTCCGGGCTGAGCTGGGCGGCAATCGCCAGCGTCATCAGCGTATGGATGCCGGTATCGATTTCAGGATGCCATTTCGCCGGGGCAGGAATGCCGTAAAGATTATCCAGTTCCGGGAAAAGCACGGCCAGCGCGCCGCAGTCCCGCAGCACCTGAAAATAGATCTGAGGATTGCGGGTTTCCAGCGCTTTTTCAGTCTCTTTCCACACGCGTTCCGGCGTCAGCGTGTTCAGCTCACCGCTCTCTGCCATCCAGCGCATTAACGCCTGGGTTTCTTCGGCGACCACAAAGTTGAGGTGGGCAAAACGCGCCGCAAACCTTGCCACGCGTAGCACCCGCAGAGGATCTTCCTGAAAGGCCTGAGAGACATGCCGCAACTGGCGTTGCTGGAGATCGGCACGGCCCTGATAGGGATCGTAAAAATGGCCCTGTTCGTCCTGGGCGATAGCGTTAATGGTCAGGTCGCGGCGCTGTAAATCCTGCTCAAGAGTGACATCTGGCGCAGAGTAGCAGACAAAGCCGGTATAACCGCTGCCGCTTTTCCGCTCCGTCCGGGCGAGAGCATATTCTTCGTGTGTTTCTGGATGCAGGAAGACCGGAAAATCACGGCCCACCTGTTCGTAGCCCAGTCTCTGCATCTCTTCGGGCGAGGCACCCACAACTACCCAATCTTTGTCTTTGACCGGCAGATTTAACAGTGCATCGCGTACCGCGCCACCGACAAGGTAAGTCTTCACTACCGCGCTCCTGATCTGTTTGTTTCATGCATCATACTTGAAGTGTAGAACCATCCCAACGTTGTGCGGCCATCGCTTTCCTGAAGGCATGCCAAAAAGGGCATCAATGGATGCCCTGAAAACGTTGCCAGTCCGGGTCAGTTCATCCAGCGATCTTTCTTTTTACGGCTTGGGATCATGTGCGGCAGTAACAGGCCCAACAGCAGGCCAACACCGGCCACGCCGCCGCCATACATAAACCATTGCATAATGATGGTACGCTGTTTGTCATCCAGCTGAACGTTGGCGGCACTCACTTTTTTCTGCGCTACCACCAGCTGATTTTTCAGCTTTTGGTTTTCCTCTTTCAGGCTGTTAATCGCCCCATCGCTGCCCGCTACTTTCTTCTGCATCTCGGCAGTGCGTTGGTTCCAGCTGCCATCAATATTAGCCAGTTTGTCAGTGAGATCTTTTACCTGCTGCTCAAGTTGCGGCACGCGAGTCCGCAGGCTTGGCTGCTGGCTGAGCTGCGCTTCCGGGATCCAGGTCGTGCGGCCATTGGCATCGCGGATCTGCGCATAATGCGTGCTGTCGTTGGTTTGCAGCAGGTCAACCTGCTCGCCGGCATTCAGGGTGCCAACCAGGCGGAAACTGTCGCTGGGGCCACTACGCACCCAGGTAGAAAGCTCGTCGGAAATATAGCGCTTCTCTTCGGCATGTACGGATGCTGCAACGCTAAAAGTCAGTAAAGTGAGGCCAATAAAATGTATTTTTTTCATTCGATGTCTTGTTTACGTGAATCCTGGACAAAAGTAATGGCACAGTCTGGAGCTGGCTCGCATAAAGCTGAATGAGAACTTTCCTGGTCTCAGGCCCGTGCGAGACGTGGCGCGAAAGCATAATAAAGCCGAGACAGAGATGGCGATTCTGCATTACTCTTCACGTCATATCTGACCGATTTGGCTCGCCGTTTCCTGCTGCTCAGGCGCAATGAAACAGGCAGGGAAATCAGGCCAACACTCCATTTACCGTACCGCTAATCATCTGATCAAGAAAATATGACCATCGAAATCGAAGTAAAGTTCATTGCCACACCGGAAGCCGCCAAAAATCTGCCAGCCCGCCTGGCGGGCTGGCATCATCAGCATACGGCGCCGCTGAAGCTGACCAACATCTATTTTGAAACGGCAGACAGCCAGCTACGCCGTTGGGATATGGGGCTGCGTATCCGGGGGTTTGATGACCGCTACGAAATGACGCTGAAAGCGGCGGGGCAAACTCTGGGCGGCCTGCACCAGCGGCCAGAATATAATGTGGATATTGCAAAGCCAGAACTGGCGCTTGAGCGCCTTCCTGCCGAAATCTGGCCTGAAGGGTGCGATCTTGCGGCGCTTCAGCAGCAGCTTAACCCGCTGTTCAGCACTAACTTTGTTCGTGAAAAGTGGGTGGTTACTTACAAGCAAAGCGAGATAGAGGTTGCTCTCGATCAGGGTGAAGTTTGTGCTGGTGCGTTAAGCGAGCCGCTGTGTGAGCTGGAGCTGGAGCTCTTAAGCGGAGAGAGAGATGACCTGCTGGCCTTCGCGTCGGAGCTTACGGATCTGGGCGGATTACGGTTGGGCAGCCTGAGTAAGGCCGCCAGAGGGTATGCGCTGGCCAAAGGCAATCCAACCCGCGAACTGCGGCCGCTCAGGGTAATGAAAGTCAAACCCAAAGCCACGGTTGAAGAGGGGATGCTGGCTGCCTTTACTCTGGCGCTGAGCCAGTGGCAGTATCATGAAGAGCTGTGGCTGCGCGGCAACAGCGCTGCACAGCATGAAGTTCGCCAGGCGCTTGAAACGCTTCGTCAGACATTTTCGCTGTTTGGTTCGCTGGTTCCCCGCAAAGCGAGCAACGAGCTACGTCACTCTCTGACGGGCCTGGAAGAGGCGCTGTTTGAAGAGCAGGTGCAGGCGGAATCGCTCTGCTTCAGTCCGCTCTCCTTACGTACCCAGTTGGCACTTACTAACTGGATAGTGACCGAGCGCTGGCGTGGGTTTATCGACGCTAAAGCTGATGCCAAACTGCAGGGATCGTTCAAGCGCTTCTCTGACATTATGCTGGGCAGGATTGCCGCCGATTTAAAAGAGACCTTTGCCTCGGTACGGCAGATGAATGAGTATCAGGACAAACTGACGCGCCTGCATCGCCAACTGCTGGCGGCACGCTTGCTGGCAGGCGCTTACGACCCTGCTGCCGTGGAAGCCTGGATGCAAAGCTGGGAACAGCTGGCGCAGGCGATTGCATCGGGGCAGGAAGTCTGGCTGGAGAGCCACAGCCGACAGGCGCTGAAACAGGCGGCTTTCTGGAAAAACGGCACGACTGTCTGATCGTTCGCACGGGTTATGCCGAATAACCGCAGATAAAGCGTTAATCAACGCGTTAACAGGGATTTTTTATGTTGCCACCACCTTTACCCGCTTTGCCCTCTTCACTGGCCCAACTGACCCAACAGCTCAGCCCGGAAATGAGCGCGCTGAGTCAGGCAGAACAGGGCGCTCTGGTTTTCAGTGATTTTATGCTGGAAAACCTGACGCGGCAGCCTGAGTGGTGGCAGCACCTGCAACAACAACCCCCGCAACCTGCGGAGTGGCAACATTATCCGACATGGCTGACGGAAAAGCTGGCAGAGGTGACGGATGAGAATGGGTTGATGCGAACGCTGCGGCTGTTCCGCCGCCATATGCTTACCCGCATAGCCTGGATGCAAACGCTTGCTCTCAGCAGCACAGAAGAGTCCCTGAAACAGCTTAGCGAACTGGCGGAAACGCTGATTGTCGCCGCGCGTGACTGGCTGTGGCTGGCCTGCTGTCGGGAATTGGGTACGCCGATGAATGCCGTCGGGGAGCCGCAGCCTCTGCTGATCCTGGGTATGGGCAAGCTGGGTGGCAGAGAGCTGAACTTCTCCTCGGATATCGATCTGATCTTTACCTGGCCGGAAAACGGCACCACCTCTGGTGGCCGGCGTGAGCTGGATAATGCCCAGTTTTTCACCCGCCTTGGGCAACGCTTAATTAAGGTGCTGGATCAACCCACCGCAGAGGGTTTTGTTTATCGCGTGGATATGCGTCTCCGGCCATTTGGCGAGAGCGGGCCGCTGGTGCTGAGCTTCGCTGCGCTGGAGGATTACTACCAGGAGCAGGGACGCGACTGGGAACGTTATGCCATGGTCAAAGCACGGCTGATGGGCGGCACTGACGATCGCTGGAGCCAGGAGCTGGAGCAGATGCTGCGGCCTTTTATCTATCGCCGCTACATCGATTTCAGCGTTATTCAGTCCCTGCGCAACATGAAGAGTATGATTGCCCGTGAAGTACGGCGGCGTGGCCTGACAGATAATATCAAGCTGGGCGCGGGCGGCATCCGCGAAACAGAATTTATCGTCCAGGTCTTTCAGCTTATTCGTGGTGGTCGTGAACGCTCGCTGCAGCTGCGTTCACTGCTCCCCACGCTCCAGGCGATTGGCGACCTCAACCTGCTGCCGAAAGTACAGGTGGTCCAGCTGGAAGAGACGTACCTTTTCCTGCGCCGTCTGGAAAATTTGCTGCAGAGCATCAGCGATGAACAGACGCAGACGCTGCCTGCTGACGATCTGAACCGCGCCCGGCTTGCGTGGGCGATGGGGGAGGAGAGCTGGATAACGCTGACAGCGAAGCTGGAAAATCATATGGCGGCAGTACGCGCTATTTTTGACGATCTTATTGGTGATGATACGCCAGAGACGGGCGGCAGCGTTGAGGCGGATGAGTATGGCGTGCTCTGGCAGGACCGGCTGGAAGAGGCCGATCTCGTCCCGCTGGTTCCTCACCTTGAAACCAGCGCCAGGCAGCGCCTGCTTCAGGTCATTCAGGATTTTCGTCAGGATGTGGACAAGCGCACCATCGGTCCACGGGGCAGGCAGGCGCTGGATCAGCTGATGCCCCGCCTGCTGAGTGAAGTCTGTCTGCGAGAAGATGCGGCAGTGACACTCAGCAGGCTGACGCCGCTGCTGCTGGGCGTCGTTACCCGCACCACCTATCTCGAACTGCTCACTGAATACCACGGCGCGCTGAAGCATCTGATCCGCCTGTGCGCCGCGTCGCCGATGATAGCCAGCCAGCTGGCACGCTACCCCTTGCTGCTTGATGAACTGCTGGACCCGGCCACGCTTTATCAACCCACGGCAACCGATGCCTATCGTGATGAGCTGCGGCAATATCTGCTGCGTATCCCGGAAGAGGATGAGGAGCAGCAGCTTGAAGCGCTACGCCAGTTTAAACAGGCGCAGCATCTGCGCATTGCCGCTGCGGATATAGCTGAAACGTTGCCGGTGATGAAAGTGAGCGATCACCTGACCTGGCTGGCAGAAGCGATGATTGAGCAGGTGGTACAGCAGGCCTGGCAGATGATGGTGCTACGCTATGGACGGCCTTCTCACCTGACTCACCAGCAGGAGCGCGGTTTTGCCGTGGTGGGTTACGGTAAGCTTGGCGGCTGGGAGTTGGGCTACAGCTCCGATCTGGATCTGGTCTTTCTGCATGACTGCCCGGCGGAGGCGGTCACCGACGGCGAGCGCAGCATTGACGGGCGGCAGTTCTATCTCCGTCTGGCACAGCGCGTTATGCACCTGTTCAGTACGCGAACCTCCTCAGGCATTTTATACGAGGTTGACGCCCGGTTACGCCCTTCCGGTGCCGCCGGGATGCTGGTCAGCACCTTTGACGCCTTCGATGATTATCAGAGAAATGAAGCCTGGACCTGGGAGCATCAGGCGCTGGTGCGGGCGCGGATCGTCTTTGGTGAAACGGCGCTGAGCCAGCGCTTCGACGAGATCCGACGCGGCATTCTTTGCCTGCCGCGGGAAGCAGAGAAGCTGAAAACTGAGGTGCGGGAAATGCGTGAAAAAATGCGCACGCATACAGGTAATAAGCATAAAGGGCGCTGGGATATCAAAGCTGACCAGGGCGGTATTACGGATATTGAATTCATTACGCAATATCTGGTCTTACGCTTTGCTGCCAGCGAAGCAAAACTCACGCGCTGGTCCGATAACGTTCGTATCCTGGCGCTGCTGGCCAGCGATGGCCGTATCAGTGAGCAGGAAGCAGAGGCATTAACCAACGCCTACACCACGCTACGTGATGCGCTACATCATCTGGCTTTACAGGCGCTGCCGGGTCACGTCTCCCCGGAAGCCTTCAGTGAAGAAAAAGCGGTGGTAAACAGCAGCTGGCAACGCTGGTTCGGTGAGTGAGCGCTTACAAGTAAGAACCCGTGAATAAGTGCGCGCCTCAGCCAGCTGGCTGAAGCGCTTAATCTGTCTCTGCACCGGAAAGATGCAGGTAAATGTGCGGGATAGCCAGCTTATGCTATCATCGCGCGCACTATTTTTGACTTCAGCCTGGAGTGTCTGGAATGAAAATTACGCTGCCCGATTTTAACCGTGCAGGTGTTCTGGTTGTTGGCGACGTGATGCTGGATCGCTACTGGTACGGCCCAACCAGCCGCATCTCCCCTGAAGCCCCGGTGCCCGTTGTGAAAGTGGATAACGTTGAGGAACGTCCCGGCGGCGCGGCTAACGTAGCTATGAATATCGCTTCACTGGGCGCGGGTTCCCGCCTGGTGGGGTTAACAGGGATGGATGATGCTGCGCGTGCGCTGGATGCGACCCTGAGCGGCGTCAAGGTTCAGTGCGACTTTGTGGCGGTGGCGACGCATCCTACCATTACCAAGCTGCGTATCCTGTCGCGTAATCAGCAGCTGATCCGCCTGGATTTTGAAGAGGGTTTCGAGGGCGTGGATCCGGAGCCTCTGCATGAGCGCATTCGTCAGGCGCTGCCCACCTCGGGCGCGCTGGTGCTCTCCGATTATGCCAAAGGTGCGCTGGCAACCGTTGAACGCATTATCCAGATTGCCCGTGAAGCGAAGGTACCGGTGCTGGTTGACCCGAAGGGCACCGATTTTGAACGCTATCGCGGTGCCACCATCCTGACGCCCAATCTCTCTGAGTTTGAAGCGGTGGTGGGCAAGTGCAGGGACGAAGCGGAAATTGTTGAACGTGGTATGGCGCTGATGGCGCAATACGATCTTTCGGCGCTGCTGGTCACCCGTTCTGAGAATGGCATGACGCTGCTGCAACCGGGCAAAAAGCCGTTCCATCTGCCCACTCAGGCGCAGGAAGTTTACGATGTGACCGGTGCGGGCGACACGGTAATTGGCGTGCTGGCGGCCGCTCTGGCGGCGGGAAATACGCTGGAAGAGAGCTGTTTCCTTGCTAACGCTGCTGCGGGTGTCGTGGTGGGTAAACTCGGGACATCAACAGTTTCTCCAGTTGAACTGGAAAACGCCATTCGCGCCCGCCCGGAATCTGGCTTTGGCGTGATGGATGAGGCGCAGCTTAAAGAGGCCGTAGCCCTTGCGCGTCGTCGCGGCGAAAAAGTAGTGATGACCAATGGCTGTTTCGACATTCTCCATGCCGGACACGTCTCCTATCTGGCTAACGCCCGCAAGCTGGGCGACAGGCTGATTGTGGCGGTAAACAGCGATGCTTCCACCAAACGCCTTAAAGGAGAAAGCCGTCCGATCAATCCGTTGGTGAACAGAATGATTGTGCTGGGTGCGCTGGAAGCGGTTGACTGGGTGGTGCCTTTTGAAGAGGATACGCCACAACGGGTGATTGCCGATATCCTGCCAGATCTGCTGGTCAAAGGCGGAGACTATAAGCCGGAAGAGATTGCTGGCAGCAAAGAGGTGTGGGCTAACGGCGGCGAGGTTCGGGTACTGAACTTCGAAGATGGCATTTCAACCAGCAATATCATTAAAGCGATTAAGTCGAAGAAGTAGATTCTGACTTCAGTGACCGATAAAAAAAGGGCGATCTGAGATCGCCCTTTTTTACACCTCTGAAGCAACGTATTACTGCTTATCCTGCGTATCGATCGCGTCTGTTGGGGTGACCGGTGAAGCTGGTGTGGCTGAATCCGTTGCGGCTGCGGGAGAAGCCGGAGCCGCAGAAGCGTGTGTTGAAGCCGGGGCAACTGAAGAGGTAGAAACCGGGGCAGCTGAAGAGAGGGGAGCAGCGGCGGATGAGTCTGTTGCCGCAGCACCCCGGCTTTCCAGTTCAGCAATACGCTGTTCCAGCGCGGCAAGTTTTTCACGGGTGCGCAATAACACCTGCGTCTGCACATCAAACTCTTCACGATTCACTAAATCCAGACGAGTCAGCTGTGACTGCAGCGTCTGACGAATTTTTTTCTCAACGTCGCCGCCGAACTCACGGATGCCTTTAGGCATAGACTCGTGCACCTGGCGGGCGAGTTGTTCAATTTTTTTCGGGTCAATCATAGCGGCATCCTGATAGCGGCAAAGTTTCTCTAAGTGTAATGCGATAATCCAAAAGGATAAACCAGAAATCCGTAAAGCGGAAACAGGGCAAACGAATCGCACATTTTGTTCGTTGCCCAGATTTTTTATCGGCGTTATAGTAATCAGGCTTATTCTCAGGGCGGGGCGAAATTCCCCACCGGCGGTAAATCAGCTTTGCTGAAAGCCCGCGAGCGCTTCAGACCTGCCGGTCTGAAGGTCAGCAGACCCGGTGTGACTCCGGGGCCGACGGTTAGAGTCCGGATGGGAGAGAGTAACGTATCTGGCCGGGCCTGCGCCCGCCTCGCCGTTATTTTTTGTCACTGCATGACACTCCTAAGCACGCCCTGATTCTGGTAACTCATACATTTTATAAGGTTTTATTACCATGAATCAGACGCTACTTTCTGAATTTGGCACGCCGCAGCAGCGTGTGGAACGGGCTCTCGCAGCATTACGCGAAGGGCGCGGCGTGATGGTGTTAGACGATGAAGATCGCGAAAACGAAGGCGATATGATCTTCGCCGCAGAGACCATGACCGTTGAGCAGATGGCACTGACCATTCGCCACGGCAGCGGCATCGTTTGCCTTTGCCTGACTGAAGAACGTCGTCGTCAGCTTGAGCTGCCGATGATGGTTGAAAACAATACCAGCTCTTATGGTACCGGCTTTACCGTAACCATTGAAGCGGCTGAAGGCGTGACCACAGGCGTTTCTGCCAGGGATCGTCTTACCACTATCCGCGCAGCTATCGCTGACAATGCTAAACCTTCCGATCTGAACCGTCCGGGTCATGTGTTCCCGCTTCGCGCCCGCGAAGGCGGCGTTCTGACCCGTGGTGGCCATACCGAAGCCACGATCGATCTGGTTACGCTGGCCGGTTTCAAGCCTGCTGGTGTGCTGTGTGAGCTGACCAATGATGATGGTTCGATGGCACACGCGCCGGAAGCTATCGTATTTGCTAAACAGCATGATATGCCGGTAGTAACTATCGAGGATCTGGTCGCTTACCGTCAAAATGACGAGGCGCGTCGGGCAGGTTAACCCACAGAGCATAAAAAAACCGGGCGCTGTTTGCCCGGTTTTTTTTCGTCTCAGCTCAGGCCACTGCTTTGGAGCAGCGTCAGGCTTAATCCCATCACCGACATTCCACACAGGACGCCATAACTGGGGTTGCTGTGTGGATCGATCTCTTTAGCCAGCGGCATAAGTTCATCTACAGAGAGCGCCACCATGATCCCGGCAACGGCAGCCATGATAGCGCCCATGATCACCGGTGAAACCAACGGCCCAAGCAGCCAGAATGCCAGCAACCCTCCGACGATCTCAGCCATGCCGGAAACCCCAGCCCAGAAGATCGCTTTGCTCTTTGAACCCGTAGCGGCATACATCGGTCCGGCCACGGCAACTCCTTCAGGAATATTGTGGATAGCAACGGCTAAAGCGATGCCCAGTCCCATTTCAAGGTCACTGCTGGCGGTAACAAAGGTGGCGACACCTTCCGGAAAATTATGCAGGCTGATCCCAAGCGTAAGCAGAATAGCAGTACGGCGCAGGTTGGCTGGCGGCTGATTCCCTTTCAACAGATCCTGTGGATGCTGATGAGGCAGCAGCCGGTCCAGCGCAAAATAGCCAAGCAGACCCGCCACAAACATGCCGTAGCCCAGGACCGGCGACATCCCTTTGGCGTGCAGTGCCGCAGGTAACATCTCCATCAGCGAGATCAGCAACATGATCCCAGCCGCAAAACCCAGTGCAAAGGCCAGTACCCGGTTTGACGGTTTTTGTCCTACTACACCCAGAAAGGCGCCGATAAAAGTTGCGCCACCGGCGAGTAAAGTCAGTAACAAAGGCACGGACATGGTGACCTCCTGAAAGAATAAATAAAGTATAGCCTTTGCTATACCTTAGCAAAAAATAATCAGCAGGAACGTCAGGAATTGTCTGGGAAGATCATTCAAATTTACTGACGATCTTCGTCACGCTTATCCGGGTTCATCGCCCGATAAAATCGCGTAGTGTAGCGCTCATTAAGCCGACACATTCAGGGGAAATATTATGAGTCAGTCACGTATGCCCGCACTTTTTCTGGGTCATGGCAGCCCCATGAATGTGCTGGAAGAGAATGTTTATACCGAAGCCTGGCGCGAGCTGGGTAAAACATTACCGCGGCCGAAAGCGATTGTGGCGGTATCCGCTCACTGGTATACCCGTGGTACTGCGGTCACCGCGATGGAAAAGCCCCGCACGATCCACGATTTTGGCAATTTTCCCCAGGCGCTGTTTGATACGCACTATCCAGCCCCCGGCTCACCAGATTTAGCCAACGCGGTAGCAGAAGCTCTGGCTCCCTGTGAGGTACGTCTGGATCGGGAGTGGGGTTTCGATCACGGTTCCTGGGGCGTGCTGATCAAAATGTATCCTGAGGCGGATATACCCGTCGTACAGCTCAGCATCGACGGCACCAAACCGCCCGCTTATCATTTTGAACTGGGCCGTAAGCTGGCCGCTTTGCGTGAGCAGGGCATTATGATTGTGGCGAGCGGCAATGTGGTGCATAACCTGCGGATGGTGCGCTGGCAGGGCGAGGCAGAACCTTATGCCTGGGCGACCTCATTTAATGACTATGTGCGCGAAAATCTGACCTGGGAAGGGGAGGCTGAGCAGCATCCGCTGGTGAATTTTATGCGTCATGAGGGCGCCGGGCTATCTAACCCGACACCAGAACACTACCTGCCGTTGCTCTACGTGCTGGGCGCGCGGCTGCCTGGTGAATCCGTTTCTGTTCCCATCGACGGGCTGGTGATGGCCTCACTGAGTATGCTCTCTGTGCAGGTAGGATAGTGTTCGGGTCAGGCGGATAAGGCAGGCCTGGAGAATTTAGAGTCGGGCTGTGAGGCGAAACGGGTGAAAATAGCGCTGCGTTTAAGCAGGCTGAGTCCGGTTGTGGGCCGGACTCAGATAAGGCAGAGAATCATATTCTCCGGGTTCAGACAGGCTCTGCTTCTTTCAGCCGCCCAGGCCCGTTCCTATTCAATAAACGCATGCGGATAGAAGCGGGAAAGATCCTGAGTGATCAACGCGCGATCTTCGCGCAGACCAATACCAGCAGGTTGATCGTCAATCAGCCAGCTGCCAATCAGCGTATAGCTGTCGCCAAATTTAGGCAGCGGATGGAACTGCTGTACAATCATCCCTTCCTCACCATAAGGTCCATCTGCGCGGGCAATTTCCTGCCCCTTATCCATGATGCGGATATTGGCGCCTTCCCGTGAAAACAGAGGCTTAACCACATAGCTCTCCATATGCGGGACTTCATCTTCAGCAAAATAAGCGGGCAGAAGATTAGGGTGGCCAGGGAACATTTTCCATAACATCGGCAGCAGCGCTTTATTCGAGATAATACTTTTCCATGCCGGTTCCAGCCAGCGAACGCCTGCGTCTTCCAGCTTGGTTGAGAAGACCTCTCGCAGCATGAATTCCCACGGATAGAGCTTGAACAGATTGCTGATAACCTGATCCTGTACGTCGGTAAACTCGCCTTTTTCGCCTAAACCAATCTCATCAATAAAGAGAAATTCGCCCGGCAATCCGGCTTCCGTCGCACAATCCTGCAGATATTGCACCGTACCGCGATCTTCATCAGTATCGCGACAGCAGGCAAAGTGCAGCAGGCCAAAGCCATGCTGCTGATGCAACGCCGCAAAGCGCTCAATCAGCTTCTCCTGCAAGCTGTTGAACTGATCGCTGCCTGGCGCAAGGTTACCTGCGGCGAGCTGATCTTCCAGCCAAATCCACTGGAAAAAAGCGGCTTCATACAGGGAAGTTGGCGTGTCCGCATTATTCTCCAGCAGCTTGGCGTCGGTCTGACCATCCCAGGCGAGATCGAGGCGGGAATAAAGCGACGGCTGAGTGGTCTTCCATGAGGCGCGAACAAAATCCCAGGTGTGTTTAGGAATGCGAAATTTGGCGAGCAGCTCTTCGCTGTTCACCACTTTGTCGACCACCTGTAAACACATCTGGTGCAGCTCGCTGGTCACCTCTTCCAGCTTCTCAACCTGCTGAAGCGTAAACTGGTAATAAGCGTCTTCACACCAGTAGGGCTCGCCGTGCATGGTATGAAAACGAAAACCGTACTCAGTGGCTTTCTCACGCCAGTTGGGGCGCTCAGCAATGGCAATACGCTTCATAACCCTTAGCCCCCGTAAGAGCGGCTGGAGCCGGAAGCGGCGCTGCTACGCTGCATAGAGGTCTGTTTTGCTACGCTTTCGCCAAAGCCACCACGGGTAACGGTGCTGGTCGTCGCTGGTTTTGGCGCCAGTGCGGTTTTCGGAACCGTCATGGTACGGCCAGGTGTGGCCGTGCCAAAGCTTTTGCCGCTGGCATCAACAAACTTACCGTTAGCCGGGCTGTTTGGCGCGCGTGAAGTAAACAGCGGTTGCTGAGCACCCATGCCGCCACCCATCATGCGGCCCATCATATAGCCAGCCATTAATGGCATCCAGAAGCTGCCGCTTTGCTGAGATTCTGCGTTAGTCGTCCCGACACCCGCCTGAGCTGGTGCCTGCTGGCACTGGCCTTCTCCGAATTCTGCCACGCAATCCTCGCGGGTTGCGTATTTCGGTGCGGTTTTCTCTGCTTCTTTTTTGGCGTTATTAAAAGCGGTCGTACACTGTTCGCTCTTGCCCGGGTTGGCGCTGGAGCAGTCGTCCGCATTTTGATACATGGTGACGGTTTCATCCGATTGTTCACAACCGGCAAGCATAAATACCGCAGTAACCGCTAAGGCGACCGGGGTTAAGTGTCGTGCGCTCCAGCTTTTGCGAAAGGAGGCATGATTAATTTGTTTAGTCCGTTTCATCACGTTCTGTCCTGTGCCCAAAGGTAATGGACAGAATAGGGTAATAGCGGTGGAAAATGAAGCGACGGGGGCAGTTGGGAGGGGGATCTTTACTTAGCTATACGTTTGATTGTGTAGGGGCAGCTGATGCTGCCCCTCAGACATTACTTAGCGAAAGGATTACGGTTGCTATTGGCCGGTGCGGTGTTTTGTGCCGCAGGGGTAGTACGTGGAGCAGCATCACCATTATTAGCAGAGGCGTTTTGCTCAGGCGTTTCCGGCGCTACTGCTTCAGGCGAGGTAGAAATATCTTTGCCCAAACGCGCATTCAACGCCAGCAGATCCTGTTCATTGAGCGTACCCAGCGCAGACTTGATGTTCAGCTCATTGATCATGTAGCTGTAACGCGCATCAGAAAGCTGCTGCTTGGCGCTGTACAGGGTAGAGGTAGCATCCAGCACATCAACAATCGTGCGGGTACCAACCTGATAGCCAGCCTCCATCGCATCCAGTGAGCTCTGTGCAGAGACCACGGCCTGACGGTAAGCTTCGATGCTGCTGATAGAGGCATTCACGTTATTGAACGAGGAGCGTACGGTCTGTACGGCTGAACGGTGCGCGCTCTCTAACTGCTCGCTGGCAGAAACGTAAGAATATTGCGCCTGTTTGACCTGAGAAGTGACCGCGCCGCCGTTGTACAGCGGCAGGGTGAAGCTCAGACCAACCTGGTTAGACCCGGTAATGCTGTCTGCGGTAGATGACGTCTGGTTTGCCCGGCTACCGCCATATTTGCTGTTTGAGAGACCGGTAGAGGCGGTCAGGTCCAGCGTTGGCATATGGCCGGTTTCCGCATAGCGGATCTGCTCACGAGCTAAATCCTGCGATAAACGCGCAGACAAGACGTTGAGGTTGCGGCTCTCTGCCTCTTTCAGCAAGGCGTTAACCGGCTGAGGTTTTTCCGTTTTGAAACGTTCAACGTTCAGCGAGGCGAGACTTGGGTAATAATTACCGGTGACCTGGCGCAGAGTCTCTACGTTATTATCCAGGTTATTACGGGCAGTCACTTCGTTAGCCAGCACGCTGTCATACTGTGCGCGGGCGTTCTGCACGTCGGTGATGGCGACCAGGCCCACATTGAAACGTTGCGTTGTCTGGTCTAACTGGCGATAGATCGACTGTTTCTGCGCTTCAGTGTAAGAGAGCGTATCAATGGCGTTCAGCACATTGAAATAGGCGGTAGCAGTGTTAAGGATCAACGTCTGCTGCGCGCTCTGATAGGAGACGTCCTGTATACCAGCCGTTTTCTCCTGAAGCGTCAGCGCGCGCCATTTTGACATATCAAAAATGGTCTGGGTCAGTTGAAGAGAACCGCTGGTGGTGTTGGAATGCAGGCCGCTACTGTCGCGATAACCATTGTTATAGGTATAATCAGCACCCAGGCCTAACTGCGGCAGCAACGGGCTGCGGGATTCGTTAATTTTCTCAAATGCCGCATCACGATCGGCCGCAGAGCTGCGCAGATCGGGGTTAGACAGACGAGCCTGTTGATAAACCTGCAACAGGTTTTCAGCCTGACTGGCGACGCTAAAGCTGCCCAGGCTCAGACCAATAAGTAAAGGGAGCAGTTTGTTCATTTGCATTCCTTGTAGTGCAGCAAAATTGCTATGGTAGCACTGACGTAAGCCAAAAAATTATCGCCGATTCTAGCAGAGTAAACGGAACAGTGAAGTTGGCTGAAAGTGCCATGTTGCCCTAATTTACTCAAATAATTCATTAAGAACCACATTCTCAGCGGATTCGGGATTGCATTTCTCGACTTTGCTCTTATCCGGAAAGGAGCGGTCCCAATGGAAAACAGTAAAAAATACCCAGTGACTTTCACTAAAAACGATGTAGAAATTATTGCACGAGAGTCACTGTATAACGGTTTTTTTTCGCTTACCCGCTACTGTTTTCGCCACCGACTCTTCAGGGGCGGCTGGAGTGGAGAAGTGAAAAGAGAAGTCTTTGAGCGCGGAGAAGCCGCCGTGCTGCTACCCTATGACCCCGTGCGGGATAAAGTGGTCCTGATCGAACAAATCCGAATTCCTGCCTTTGACAGCAGTCAGACACCCTGGCTGTTAGAATTAGTCGCCGGTATTGTGGAGCCAGGCGAAACGCCTGAGGATGTGGTCCGGCGTGAAGCGTATGAAGAAGCTGGAATTCATCCGGCGCGCGTGAATCCGGTGCTGAGCTATCTGGCCAGCCCCGGCGGCACCAGCGAGCGGTTGCATATTCTGGTGGGAGAAGTGGATGCCAGCGTGGCGCAGGGAAACCACGGTCTGGAGGAAGAGAATGAGGATATTCTTGTCCATGTGGTCAGCCGCGAACAGGCTTACCAGTGGGTGGAAGAGGGGAAAATAGATAACGCAGCCTCTGTCATCGCATTGCAATGGCTTGAGCTGCACCATAAAAAATTACGAAGCGAGTGGAAACCCGAATGATAAAGCGTTACGTCCCTGACTTTCCTGAAATGATGCGCGTCTGCGAAACCAATTTCGCTCAGCTGCGTCGCCTGCTGCCCAAAGAAGACCGGGCGGAAGAGTCAGTGACCTATCAGGTTAACGGTGCCAACTATTCGGTCACCATCCAGGAGTCGACGCGTTACACCACGCTGGTCGAAATCAAGCAAACTGCCCCCGCCGTCAGCTACTGGAGCCTGCCTGCCATGTCCGTCCGGCTCTATCATGATGCTATGGTGGCCGAAGTGTGTTCAACGCAACAGATCTATCGCTTCAAAGCACGCTATGATTATCCTAATAAAAAGCTTCATCAGCGTGATGAAAAGCATCAGATAAATCAGTTCCTGGCTGACTGGTTGCGCTACTGTTTAGCACATGGCGCGATGGCCGTACCGGTTTGTTAAGGCTGAGCTGGCGTTAACCCTAAGGATTTTGATTGGAAAGCCTGCTAAAACTTCCTGCGGCGAGTGGGTCCAGGGTCAGGATTTTACAGATCACGGATACCCATCTCTTTGCCGGTAAAAACGAAACGCTGCTGGGTGTAAATACCTGGGCCAGTTTTGACGCGGTGCTTCAGGCGATCTCCGCCAGTCCGCGTCACTACGACCTGATTGTCGCAACGGGCGATCTGGCTCAGGATCATACGGTCGAGGCCTATCAGCATTTCGCTGAGGGTATTGCACGCCTGCCTGCCCCTTGCGTCTGGCTGCCGGGAAATCATGATTTCCAGCCGGCAATGTTCAGTACGCTGGCAGAAGCGCAGATTGCGGATGAAAAGCATGTGCTGATTGGCGACAACTGGCAAATCGTGCTGCTGGACAGCCAGGTCTTTGGCGTCCCGCACGGTATGCTGAGCGACTATCAGCTCGAATGGCTGGAAACCACGCTGGCGATTGAGCCACACCGGCATACGCTGGTTTTGTTGCACCATCACCCTTCGCCTTCCGGCTGTACCTGGCTTGACCAGCACAGCCTGCGCAATTCACATATGCTTGAAGCCGTGTTGCAAAACTATCCGCTGGCGACCACGCTGATTTGCGGCCACATTCATCAGGATCTTGATCTGAACTGGAACGGGCGACGCCTGCTGGCCACGCCATCCACCTGCGTGCAATTTAAACCTCACTGCACCAGCTTTACCATCGATTCTGAAGCGCCAGGCTGGCGCTGGCTGGATCTGTTACAGGATGGCAGGGTGGAGACTGAGGTCGAGCGGTTGATAACACGGGCGTTCAGTCCCGATCTCGATTCAGAAGGTTATTGATCGTGGCGACGCTACTCTATCTGCATGGCTTCAACAGCTCTCCGCAATCGGCGAAAGCGACGCAGTTTGGTGAATGGCTGGCGGTGCACCACCCGGCGCTTACCCTGTTTGTGCCTCAGTTGCCCGCCTTTCCGGGGGAGGCGGCGATCGAGCTGGAAAACTGGATCATGTCTTCCGCAGGCGAAGAGATTGGGATTGTCGGATCATCCCTTGGCGGCTATTACGCCACCTGGCTCTCACAATGTTTTGCCTTACCTGCGGTAGTGGTTAACCCTGCAGTGCGGCCTTTTGAGCTGTTAACCGATTATCTGGGCCACAACGAGAACCCATACACCGGCCAGCAATATGTGTTAGAGTCACGCCATATTTACGATCTGAAAGTGATGCAGATTGACCCGTTACCGTCACCCGATTTGCTCTGGTTATTGCAACAAACGGGCGACGAAGTGCTCGACTACCGACAGGCCCTGGCGTATTACGAAGCCTGCCGTCAGACGGTCGAAGAGGGCGGCAATCATGCTTTTATCGGATTCGAACGCCATTTCTCCCCGATCCTCGACTTCCTGGGCCTCTCCGGCGTCTGAAGCAGGCCGCGGAGAGTGACCACTCATTTTTAGCCACCAATCAGATTCTTACGATGACTCAATCCAGCTATAACGCTGACTCCATTGAGGTTCTCAGCGGCCTTGAACCCGTTCGCCGTCGTCCGGGAATGTACACCGATACGTCACGTCCAAACCATTTAGGCCAGGAAGTGATCGATAACAGCATCGATGAGGCGCTGGCGGGCCATGCCAGACGTGTTGAGGTGATCCTCCATGCCGATCAGTCGTTAGAAGTGACAGACGACGGGCGCGGGATGCCTGTGGATATTCACCCCGAAGAGGGCGTGCCTGCCGTTGAGCTAATCTTCTGTCGCCTGCATGCGGGCGGTAAATTCTCCAATAAAAACTATCAGTTCTCCGGCGGCCTGCATGGCGTGGGGATCTCGGTAGTGAATGCCCTTTCCACGCGCGTGGAAGTCACCGTCCGGCGTAATGCTGAAGTCTATGAAATGGCTTTTGAAAACGGCGACAAGGTAGAGGATCTGCACGTCACCGGCACGGTTGGCAAACGCAATACCGGCACCCGCGTGCGCTTCTGGCCGGACGTTAATTTCTTCGACAGTCCACGCTTCTCAGTCTCCCGTCTCAGCCATCTGCTGAAGGCCAAAGCTGTGCTCTGTCCGGGCGTTGAAATCGTCTTCAAAGATCGCGTTAATAATACCGAGCAGACCTGGTGTTATGCCGATGGCCTGACCGATTACCTCTGTGAAGCGGTAAACGGCTTACCCACACTGCCAGAAAAGCCGTTCGTGGGTACCTTCGCCGGTGATGTGGAAGCGGTAGACTGGGCGCTGCTGTGGCTGCCGGAAGGAGGCGAGCTGCTGACAGAAAGCTACGTTAACCTGATCCCAACCATGCAGGGCGGCACGCATGTTAACGGCCTGCGTCAGGGGCTGCTGGATGCAATGCGCGAGTTCTGTGAATATCGCAATATTCTGCCGCGCGGCGTCAAGCTCTCTGCTGAGGATATCTGGGACCGCTGTGCCTATGTGCTGTCGGTAAAAATGCAGGACCCGCAGTTTGCCGGTCAGACCAAAGAGCGTCTCTCTTCCCGTCAGTGCGCCGCGTTTGTCTCCGGCGTGGTGAAGGATGCTTTCAGCCTGTGGCTGAACCAGAACGTGCAGGCGGCTGAAATGCTGGCGGAGCTGGCTATTTCCAGCGCCCAGCGCCGTATGCGTGCGGCGAAAAAAGTGGTGCGTAAAAAGTTAACCAGCGGCCCGGCTTTGCCCGGCAAGCTGGCTGACTGTAGCGCTCAGGATCTTAACCGCACCGAACTCTTCCTGGTGGAAGGGGATTCCGCAGGCGGATCGGCCAAGCAGGCGCGCGATCGTGAATATCAGGCGATCATGCCGCTGAAGGGTAAGATCCTCAACACTTGGGAAGTCTCTTCGGATGAGGTTCTGGCCTCGCAGGAAGTGCACGATATTTCGGTGGCGATCGGCATCGATCCTGACAGCGAGGATATGAGCCAGCTGCGTTACGGCAAAATCTGCATCCTTGCGGATGCGGACTCTGATGGTCTGCATATCGCCACGCTTCTCTGCGCGCTGTTTGTCCGGCATTTCCGTACGCTGGTGAAAAATGGTCACGTCTACGTGGCGATGCCGCCTCTCTACCGTATCGATCTGGGCAAAGAGGTTTACTACGCGCTGGATGAAGAGGAAAAAGCGGGCATCCTTGACCAGCTCAAGCGCAAAAAGGGCAAGCCTGGCGTGCAGCGCTTCAAAGGGCTGGGCGAGATGAACCCGCTTCAGCTGCGTGAAACCACGCTTGATCCCAACACCCGTCGCCTGGTCCAACTGACCATCGAAGATGATGAGGTGGAGAAGACGATGGCGGTAATGGATATGCTGCTGGCGAAAAAACGCTCGGAAGATCGCCGCAACTGGCTGCAGGAAAATGGCCATACGGCAGAGATTGAAGTGTAACAAACGGCCTGTAGTATGATCGGGCCGCATACGTTTAAGCAGGGAAGCTTAAACGGGCTGACAATACCGCCAGACGAAGTAAAAGTTTCCACGAGGACCTATGCCACACTCACCAGAAGATAAAAAACGCGCCCTGAACAGAATCAAACGCATTCAGGGACAGTGTGAAGGTATCCAGCGCTCGCTTGAAGCGGGAGCCGACTGCACGCCTGTTTTGCAACAGATTGCCTCAGCGCGTGGGGCGATGACGGGGCTGATGACCGAAATTCTGGAAAGCTATATCCGCGATGAATTTGTGAAACCGGGCGAACAGGGGCCGGGTGATGAAGAGATCGCTGTGCTGCTCAGCCTGGTCAGGTCATATACAAAGTAATCCCTGCGGGATTTTTCCTCCTGAGTTGTATACCCCCCACCCCTATATCATGTATAGTCCCCCCCATTATATTGTCTGACTGAATTATCCTGGAGAACATGATGAAATCCCGTGCTGCTGTCGCTTTTGGTCCCGGAAAACCGCTTGAAATTGTTGAGCTGGATGTCGAACCGCCTCGCGCGGGTGAAGTGCTGATCAAAATCAGCCATACCGGCGTCTGCCATACTGATGCCTTTACCCTTTCCGGGGAAGATCCGGAAGGGTTGTTCCCGGTGGTGCTGGGCCATGAAGGGGCTGGCGTCGTGGTAGAAGTGGGAGAGGGCGTGACCAGCGTTCAGCCCGGTGACCACGTAATTCCGCTCTATACAGCAGAGTGTGGAGAGTGCCTGTTCTGCAAATCTGGCAAAACTAACCTCTGCACTGCCGTACGCGCCACGCAGGGGAAAGGCGTGATGCCGGATGGAACGACCCGTTTCTCTTATAATGGTCAGCCGATCTATCATTACATGGGCTGCTCAACCTTCAGCGAATACACCGTCGTGGCTGAAGTGTCGCTGGCTAAAATCAACCCGGAAGCGAACCACGAGCACGTCTGTCTGCTGGGCTGTGGCGTCACCACGGGAATTGGCGCCGTACATAACACAGCAAAAGTTCAGCCAGGCGATTCGGTGGCAATCTTTGGTCTGGGCGGAATTGGCCTGGCCGCTATTCAGGGCGCTCGCCAGGCCAAAGCTGGCCGGATCATCGCCATTGATACCAATCCTGCAAAATTTGAGCTGGCGCGGAAATTTGGTGCCACCGACTGCATCAACCCGAAAGAGTTCGATCGGCCAATTCAGGAAGTCATTATCGAAATGACCGGCTGGGGCGTGGATCACTCGTTTGAATGTATCGGCAACGTCAACGTGATGCGTGCAGCGCTGGAGAGTGCTCACCGTGGCTGGGGCCAGTCGATCATCATCGGCGTGGCTGGAGCAGGTCAGGAAATTTCAACACGTCCCTTCCAGCTTGTGACAGGACGGCAGTGGAAAGGCTCTGCTTTTGGCGGCGTTAAAGGGCGTTCCCAACTGCCGGGCATGGTTGAAGAGGCGATGAAAGGGAATATTGAATTAGAGCCGTTTGTCACGCACACCATGGGGCTGGACGACATCAACGACGCATTTGATCTGATGCACGAAGGCAAATCCATTCGTACCGTGATTCGTTATTAATTCCTTCCTTTTCTGGCGCTGCCTGGGTGGCGCCATTTCTCCTGCCCTGTTCTTATCATCTCTGTCTGCCTGAACTTCCCTTGCGCAAAATCGATCCTGCCACAACCGCGCCTTGCCACAAGTCTTGCCGACGCATTCAGGTAAAAAAGCCCGGCAGAAACTGAGATATAATGCCGCGACCTTCCTTACTGCTAAGGCTATCCTTGAAAATTACGCTTGAAGAGTTGCGTGCCTGGGTTGTGGTGGTAGATACCGGCTCGATAACGGCTGCGGCAGAGCAGCTAAGCCAGACAACATCCGGCATCAGCCGCGCATTAAGCCGGCTGGAGAAAAAGCTGCAAACCACCCTGTTGCATCGCACCACCAGGCGGATTGCGTTAACGGAAGAGGGGCATGTTTTTCTTAAACATGCCCGGGAAATCCTTCGCTCGGTTGAAATGGCTGAAGAGCAGATAGCGCACCGGCGAGAGGTGCCGTCAGGCCGTTTGCGGGTCAATGCCGCAACGCCCTTTATGCTCCATGTGATTGTGCCGCTGCTGGGCGCCTTCACCAGCCGCTATCCGCTTATCCAGCTTGAGCTTAATAGCGATGATGTGATCATCGATCTGCTTGAACAGCAGACCGATATTGCTATCCGCATTGGCGAGCTGAGGGATTCAGGTATTCATGCGCGAGCGCTGGGCAGCAGCAAGCTGAGATTGTTGGCTAGTCCCGATTATCTGGCGAAATATGGTACGCCAGCCAGCGTGGCGGAATTAGCTAATCATCGTCTGCTGGGGTTCAGCAAGCTGGATCGCCATAATATCTGGCCGGTATGGCAGAGCGAAGGCGAGCTGCTGCAAATCACGCCCACGCTCTCCGCC
Organism: Erwinia sp. MMLR14_017; assembly: GCF_033657285.1. Taxonomy (NCBI): domain Bacteria; kingdom Pseudomonadati; phylum Pseudomonadota; class Gammaproteobacteria; order Enterobacterales; family Erwiniaceae; genus Erwinia; species Erwinia sp. MMLR14_017. The sequence goes on from NZ_JAWVWP010000003.1 coordinate 80,687, forward strand.
TCCAGCGGCGAAACGCTGCGGCAAATGGCGGTATATGGTCAGGGGATCGTGCGGATTTCTGATTTTGTCAGCAGGGAAGATCGCGCCTGTGGAAGGCTGGTGCCGGTGTTAGAAGAGATAACCCGCGAGATGCTTCATCCCATCCACGCCGTCTATTACCGCAATACCACGCTGTCACTACGCATCAGCTGTTTTCTGGATTTTCTTAGCGAGCAGATCGCCAGCAAAGAGATACTTTAACCCGACGCACGACAGATGGCGGCGGGATCACCCGATAATCCAACGTATTGTTTTAAACGCAGACAGGGCGGCATCGCTGCCGCCCTGTCTGGCTTATTTAGCTGGTTCCAGCACAAAAATCTTCACCTCCACCACATCCTCTTTGATGTTGGTGCGATGCGTTTCCATATGTGCAGCCTGCTGATGCTGCTCCAGATGGCGCAGAGAATCCCAGTGCTCGACCATAAAGATAGAGTCGGGTGAGTTTTGTTTCCACGGCACCTGAGCCTGATGATCAAACAGCGCCTGGTAGCTGCCGCAACCCTCTTCCTGCAACACTGTTGGTGTCACTCTCTCAATTGCCTGCATAACGGCCGAACGGCGGCCGGGCTTAACGCAAATTTCAGCGATCACGGTGAGCATACTGGTTCCTTAACAGGGGTGTCGTCTGATCAGTTAAGCAAAGATTTCGCTCAGATGTGTCCGATAACGTGCAATATCGGCAGGAATATCAGGCTGCTTGATCACGTCGTTACAGATAAAGGTCGGTAAACCTTCCATCCCCAGAAACTGGTTGGCCTTATGGAAGTGCAGATAGAGACCATCCACGCCTACGCCTTCGAAAAACTGTTCCGGATCGGTAAAGGCCTGTAATGGCGCGTTCCAGGTCAGGGAAAGCATATATTTTTTGCCCTGAAGCAGGCCGCCGGAACCATATTTTTTGGCGGCATCCGAACGGGTACGTCCATCGCTGGCGTACAGAGATCCATGTCCTTCGGTAAACACTTCATCAATGTATTTTTTCAGGATCCATGGCTCGCCCATCCACCAGCCCGGCATCTGATAAATCACGGTATCCGCGTCAAGATACTTCTGCACTTCATCTGCCACAACATACCCTTCGTCAACGACGGTAATATCAACCTGGTGGCCTGCATCACGTAAAAAAGAGGCGGCGACTTCTGTTAACGTATGGTTCAGTTCACCTTTGGAGTGGGCAAACGTTTTTCCGGCATCAATGATAAAAATCTTGCTCATATTCTGTACTCTCCAGTTCATGAAATTAATGCCAGTTTACGCGCGAGAGCCGGGCATTAAAATGTGCTATTGATCACAACACTTTTGCTTTCTGCGCAATAATAGGGCTGCAGAGGGTAGGATTTGTCCTCTTTAACCATGAGACCAACAACAATGATCAAAACAGGGATAGCAGCCTTACTGCTGGTGGCGGGTGGTGCCAGCGCTCAGTCACATCTGGACCGGGTGCTGCAAAGCAAAGTGCTGACGGTATGCACCACGGGCGACTACAAGCCTTACACCTTTCTGCGCGCGGACGGGCAGTACGAAGGCATCGACGTGGCAATGGCGCAGTCGTTAGCGAAAACGCTGGGGGCTGAGGTGAAGTGGGTACCGACCACGTGGAAAACGCTAACGCCAGATTTCCTGGCCAAGCAGTGCGATATCGCCCTCGGCGGCGTTTCGGTCACGCTGAAGCGTCAGCAAACCGCCTGGTTCGCCACGCCGCTCGGCACAGATGGAAAAATACCGCTGGTTCGCTGCGCCGATAAGGCGAAATATCGCACCCTTGAGCAGCTCAACAAACCTTCGGTGCGGCTGATTGAACCGGCGGGCGGCACCAACGAGGCGTTTGTCCACAGCCATCTGCCGCAGGCTAACCTGACGCTGTTTCAGGATAATGTCACTATCTTCCAGCAATTAGTGGATAACAAAGCTGACGTGATGATCACCGACGCCTCTGAAGCGCTGTTCCAGCAGAAGCATTACCCGAAGCTGTGCGCGGTGAACCCAGAGCAGCCGATGCAGTACGGCGAGAAAGCCTACATGCTGCCGCGTGACGACCTGAGCTGGAAGCTCTATGTTGACCAGTGGCTGCATCTGAGCAACGCCACCGGCGAGTATCAACAGGTTGTCAGTCAGTGGCTGGCCGTCACCAGATAAGCAGCAGCAGAGGCGAGACTGAACCGCTTTCTGCCGGAAGCGGGCATCAGGTAAATAGTCCGCGCGGGCAGAGGATCTTTCTGCTCCGCCTGAATCGCCTTTCCCGCCACACTACCCTGTGACAGCACCCGCCCTGATAAGGTACTATCCTCGCCAAACCACCCCGATGTGGCGCGGTGAATGCGCCGCGATGTGAGGAATAAAGAGTAATGAGTGACCTGACGCAGGATGGTGCAGAGCGTCGTGCCCTGCATAAGTTTACGGAAGAGGCCTACCTCAACTATTCCATGTACGTTATCATGGACCGCGCGCTGCCCTATATCGGCGACGGCTTAAAACCGGTGCAGCGCCGTATTGTCTATGCCATGTCGGAACTGGGACTGAACAACAGCGCTAAATTCAAGAAATCTGCCCGTACCGTGGGTGACGTGCTGGGTAAATACCATCCTCACGGCGACAGTGCCTGCTACGAAGCGATGGTGCTGATGGCTCAGCCTTTCTCCTATCGTTACCCGCTGGTGGATGGCCAGGGGAACTGGGGCGCACCGGACGATCCTAAATCGTTTGCGGCGATGCGTTATACGGAATCCCGCCTCTCTAAATATGCGGAAGTGCTGCTGGGCGAACTGGGTCAGGGCACCGTTGACTATATTCCCAACTTCGACGGCACGATGCAGGAGCCGAAGATGCTGCCTGCGCGCTTGCCGAACATTCTGCTGAATGGCACCACCGGCATTGCGGTAGGGATGGCAACGGACATTCCGCCGCACAACCTGCGCGAAGTGGCAAAAGCCGCTATCAAACTGATTGATTCGCCCAAGACCACGCTGGATGAGCTGCTGGATATCGTTCAGGGGCCAGATTATCCCACCGAAGCGGAGATCATCACGCCGCGCAACGAAATTCGTAAAATTTACCAGAGCGGACGCGGCTCCGTGCGGATGCGTGCGGTGTGGAAGCGGGAAGATGGCGATGTGGTGATCACCGCGCTGCCGCATCAGGTTTCTGGCGCCCGGGTGCTGGAGCAGATTGCCGCGCAGATGCGCAACAAAAAGCTGCCGATGGTGGAAGATCTGCGCGATGAGTCAAACCACGAAAACCCAACGCGGCTGGTGATTGTGCCGCGCTCCAGCCGCGTGGATATGGACCAGGTCATGAACCACCTGTTCGCCACCACCGATCTGGAAAAAAGCTACCGCATCAACCTTAATATGATCGGCCTGGATAACCGACCGGCAGTGAAAAACCTGCTGGAAATCCTCAGCGAGTGGTTAGTCTATCGCCGTGATACGGTACGCCGCCGTTTGCAGCATCGTCTGGATAAGGTGCTGCGTCGCCTGCATATTCTTGAAGGTTTGCTGGTCGCGTTTCTGAACATCGACGATGTGATCCATATCATTCGCACCGAGGATGAGCCGAAGCCGGTACTGATGTCGCGTTTTGAGCTTAGCGAAACCCAGGCAGAAGCGATCCTTGAACTGAAATTACGCCACCTCGCCAAACTGGAAGAGATGAAAATTCGCGGCGAGCAGGATGAGCTGGCAAAAGAGCGTGACAATCTGCAGGGCATTCTGGCTTCAGAACGCAAAATGAATACGTTGCTGAAGAAAGAGCTACAGGCAGACAGCGACACCTATGGCGATGACCGTCGTTCACCGCTGCGCGAACGTGAAGAGGCGAAAGCGATCAGCGAGAGCGAGCTGGTGCCTTCTGAGCCGGTGACTATTGTGCTGTCGCAAATGGGCTGGGTGCGCAGCGCCAAAGGGCACGACATTGACCCCAATGGTCTGAGTTACAAAGCGGGCGACAGCTTCCGTGCGGCGGCCAGAGGCAAAAGCAATCAGCCGGTGGCGTTTATCGACTCCACCGGACGCAGCTATACGCTGGATCCGCTGACGCTGCCTTCGGCAAGAGGGCAGGGCGAGCCGCTGACCGGCAAGCTGACGCCGCCGCCGGGTGCCGTCATGGAGCAGGTGCTGATGGAAGCGGACGACCAGAAATTGTTGATGGCGTCCGATGCGGGTTACGGATTCGTCTGTACCTTTAGCGACCTGGTCTCCCGTAACCGCGCAGGTAAAGCGCTGCTCACCCTGCCGCAGAACGCCAAAGTGCTGACGCCGATGGCGATCTATCATGATGACGATATGCTGCTGGCGATAACGGCTGCGGGCCGGATGCTAATGTTCCCGGTGGGGGATTTGCCGCAGCTCTCCAAAGGCAAAGGCAACAAGATTATCTCGATCCCTTCTGCCCAGGCGGCCTCCGGCGAGGATGCGCTGACCTGGCTGCTGCTGCTCTCTCCTCAGACTTCCGTCACGCTGCACGTTGGCAAACGTAAGCTGACGCTGAAGCCGGAAGAGTTGCAGAAATTCCGTGCCGAGCGGGGACGCCGCGGTACGCTGTTGCCACGTGGCCTGCAGCGTATCGATCGGGTTGAGGTTGACGGCCCGGCCAGGCCTTCAGTGGGTGAGAGCGAAGCGTAACGACAGGCCAGCCGCTACAGAGGCTGGCTAACCCTGTGACAGGCAGTTGTTTCGCTAATTCAGGTATACTTTAACGGTTATCCGGGGACAGGGCCGCAGCCCTGCCGCCGGTCAGGTTGCCGTCTGCTCAGCAAACGACGGCCTGCAGAAAGTCTGAAAGCCATAACGAGGAAGTGATGCTCGCAATTATACGTTTTTTTATCGTGGTGATTTATTCCATATTGGTGTGTGTGTTCGGCTGCATTTATTGCCTGTTCAGCCCACGTAATCCCCGCCATGTGGCCACTTTTGGCCATCTCTTTGGCAAGTTGTCGACCGTGTTTGGTTTGAAGGTAGAGCTGCGTCGGCCTGAAGGGGCAGATAACTACCCCAACGCTATCTACATCGCCAATCACCAGAATAATTACGACATGATTACCGCAGCCAAAATTGTTCAGCCCACGACGGTAACCGTGGGCAAGAAAACTCTGCTGTGGGTACCCTTTTTTGGTTTGCTCTACTGGCTGACCGGCAACTTACTGATAGACCGGGATAACCGCGCAAAAGCACACGGCACCATTGGCGAACTGATTGAACAGTTCAAAAAGAAGAAGATCTCGTTCTGGATGTTTCCTGAAGGGACACGCAGCCGGGGCCGGGGTCTGTTGCCGTTCAAAACTGGCGCTTTTCATGCCGCTATGGCAGCTGGCGTGCCGATCATTCCTATCGTAGTCTCGAATACGCATGACAAGATAAAACTTAACCGTCTTAACAATGGTCATGTGATTATTGAAATGCTGCCGCCGATCGATACGGCTCCGTTTGCCGATCAGTCGGTACGTAAGCTGGCTACCCATTGTCGCGAATTAATGATGGCGAAGCTGGAAGCGCTCAACGCGGAAGTGGCCGAACGCGAAGCGGCAGATAAAAAATAGTATTCGCCGGTGGTCTGACCGGCAAAACAGCACTCCTTACAATCATAAAAAAATGGATAGCAGTCCGGCAACCGGGCTGCATTTACCTTACGGAGTTTTTATGTCATTCAGTCGACGTCAGTTTCTTCAGGCTTCGGGGATCGCGCTTTGCGCGGGGTCATTGCCGATTGATGCATTTGCCGCCGGGCCGGGTACCCCTTTGCCGGTTCCGCCGCTGGTGGAGTCACGTCGTGGACAGCCTATTTTTCTGACGTTGCAGCGCAGCCACTGGTCCTTCACCGGCGAAGGCAATAAAGCGCAGGTCTGGGGCATCAACGGCCTCTATTTAGGGCCTACGGTGCGGGTCTGGAGCGGCGATGACGTGAAGCTGATTTACAGCAACCGGCTGAACGAACCCGTGGCGATGACCATCAGCGGCCTTCAGGTTCCGGGGGCGCTCTCCGGCGGCGCACCAAGAATGATGTCGCCAGGGGTGGACTGGGCGCCCGTGCTGCCCATCCGTCAGGCGGCGGCGACCTGCTGGTATCATGCCAACACGCCAAACCGCATGGGGCCGCATGTCTATAATGGCCTGGCGGGGATGTGGATGGTGGAAGATGAAGTCAGCAAGGCGCTGCCGGTGCCTAATCACTACGGGGTGGATGACTTCCCGCTGATTATTCAGGACAAACGCCTCGATAATTTTGGCGCGCCACAGTATGACCCGCCAGGCAGCGGTGGCTTTGTAGGGGATACGCTGTTGGTGAACGGTGTGCAAAACCCGTTTGTTGAAGTTTCGCGTGGCTGGGTGCGCCTGCGTTTGCTTAATGCCTCCAACTCGCGCCGTTATCAGCTGCAAATGAGCGACAACCGTCCCTTTAACGTTATCGCCAGCGATCAGGGCTTTTTACCCGCCCCGGTCGCGGTTAATCAGCTCTCGCTGGCGCCGGGCGAACGGCGGGAAATTCTGGTAGATATGAGCCAGGGCGATGAAGTCTCTATCAGCGCAGGAATGGCGGCGGGGATTGTCGATCGTCTGCGCGGCCTGTTTGAGCCTTCCAGCATTCTTACTTCTACCCTGATCCTGACGCTGCGTCCCACCGGGCTGCTGCCGCTGGTGACCGATAATCTGCCGATGCGTTTGCTGGCAGATCAGGTCATTGATGGCAGCATCAGCCGGACGCGTGAATTCAGTTTGGGCGACTCGCTGCCGGGGATCAATGGCGCGTTGTGGGACATGGAGCGCATCGACATGCAGGCGCAGCAGGGCACTTATGAACGCTGGATAATTCATGCCGATCTGCCGCAATCCTTCCATATTCAGGGGGTAATGTTCCTGATCAAGAATGTTAACGGCGCACAGCCGATGGCGGAAGATCGTGGCTGGAAAGATACCGTCTGGGTGGATGGCACGGTGGAGCTGTTCGTCTCCTTTACGCAATCTTCTGCCGAGCATTTCCCCTTTATCTATTACAGTCAGACGCTGGAAATGGCCGATCGTGGCTCTGTGGGTCAGCTACTGGTTCAGCCTGCTCTCTGAGAGGATGCCGGGTATGACGATACGCGAGAAAGAGATTCAGCTTCTGCTGATGAGAAGCTGAGAGAGAAGGGGCAGATAGCCTGCCCCTGAAAGAGGTATCAGTTCAGTTCTTCCGGATTCGGCCCCAGACGGTTACCTTTGTCCAGCGAGGCAATATCGCTGATTTCCGGTTTTTCCAGACGGAAGTCGAACACCTTAAAGTTCTCTTCAATACGTGATGGCGTGACCGATTTCGGGATCACCACCAGTCCACTATCCAGATGCCAGCGAATGACGATCTGGGCCGGGGTTTTGCCATATTTTTTGGCCAGGTTTTTAATAATCTCCTGATCAAATACCCCTTTCCCGCCCTGCGCCAGCGGGCTCCAGGATTCGGTCTGGATCTGATGCATGGCATTCCATGCATGCAGCGTACGCTGCTGGAGCATGGGATGAAGCTCAATCTGATTGATAACCGGACTGACGCCCGTCTCATCCAGCAGACGCTTAAGATGGGTTTCCTGGAAATTACAGACGCCGATGCTTTTGGTCAGCCCCTGTTTTTGCAGTTCAATCATCCCTTTCCAGGCTTCAACAAAGTTATTTTTTGCCGGACATGGCCAGTGCATCAGGTAAAGATCCACACTCTCCAGCTGCAATTTTTGCAGGCTGGTCTCCATTGCCTGCTCTGCATTAAGCTGATCGTCATTCCACAGCTTAGTGGTCACAAAAATGTCATCACGGGCGACATCCGTTTCCTGCAGCGCCTGGCCGATCCCCTCTTCGTTTTTATAAATCGCGGCGGTATCAATAGAGCGATAGCCTACCTCCAGCGCTTTCACTGCGGCTTTACGCGCGTCGTCAATAGTGGCCTGCCAGACGCCAAGCCCAAGCTGCGGCATCATGTTGCCATCGTGGAGTTTAATTATTGGTTGATCTGCCATGATATCTCCTTTGCAACGAATGAACCGGCACCTCTGTACCGGTTAGTGAAACTAAGTCTAGTTGAGATTGCCGTACAGCCTGAAAAATCTTGTCAGCAGAGGAGCGGATCGGCGCTTCCATTCTGGCTTTCGCCATCGCTAAGCTTCGGACGCCCGCCCGCTACGTGCTTGCCCAAACCTCCAGAACACTGGAGAATAGTGGCCTGATTCGCCAGGATAATATTCAGAAACTTCTGAATGGGAGAAGGGAAAATGGATCGCAACGCACTTTGTACGCAGCTGGCCAGGAAGGTAGTGCATCTGGTGACCTCTGGGGCTTCGCCGCTTGCCTCTCTGCCGGACGTTCGTCTGATTTATGCCGATCGGCCCAGCGGACGCACGCCCGTTCTCTACTCGTCCGGCATTGTGATCCTTTTTCAGGGCCACAAAACCGGCTACCTGGGAAACCATGTGTTCAACTACGATGCCACGGAATATCTGATGCTCACCGTGCCGCTCTCCGTGGAGTGTGAAACCTTTGCCACGCCGGAAGCGCCGCTGGCGGGGATCCTGCTCAGTGTCGATCCGGTAAAGCTACAGGATTTACTGATTGATATCGGTGACGATGAGAGCTTTCATCCGGAGCCGCAAACGCGGGGGATTCACTCCTCGCCGCTGACGGAAGAGATGCTCTGCGCGGCGGAGCGCCTGCTGGATGTACTGGCGAACCCGCGAGACGCGCGCGTGCTGGGGCCGCAAATTGTACGGGAGATGCTTTACCACGTGCTGATGGGGCCTTGCGGCGGCGCGCTGATGGCGTTAGTCAGTCGGCATACGCAGTTCAGCCAGATAGCCCGTGCGCTGCGGCGTATTGAGCATCACTATACGGATAACCTGAGCGTTGACCTGCTGGCCGCTGAGGTCAATATGAGTGTCTCCGCGTTCCACCATAACTTTAAGGCTGTCACCAGCACCTCGCCGTTGCAGTACCTGAAAAGTTACCGTCTGCACCAGGCACGCATGCTGATGCTGCACGAGGGGTTAAAAGCCAGCGCGGCGGCGATGCGGGTAGGCTATGAGAGCGCTTCTCAGTTCTCGCGGGAATTTAAGCGCTATTTTGGCGTAACGCCGGGTGAAGAGGCGATGCGGATGCGTCAGTCGGGATAGTTATCAGGCCGGACAGCCCGGCCTGTTTTATGCCGACTTTTTGCGCTTGAAAACCAGCAGCAGGCTGCCAAAGAGTCCGGCACAGAGCAGCACCAGCGGCAGGATCATCAGAATGGCCATCACCTGATCTTCATGGCGTTTAATAAAGGGCACCTGGCTGATGGCATAGCCCAGCGAGACCAGAATGCCGACCCACAGGGTGCCACTCAGCCAGTTGAACAGCTGAAAACGGCCATTCTTCAGGCCAGAAATTCCTGCCATGGTAGGCAGAATAGTGCGGACGAAAGCGAGAAAACGACCAACAAGCAGCGCCATTAACCCGTGGCGGTGGAACAGATTCCAGGCGCGCTGGTGGTACTGCGCGGGAAGGTGCATCAGCCAGCTTTTTACCAGGCGGGTATTGCCCAGCCAGCGGCCCTGCAGATAGCTCAGCCAGCAGCCCAGGCTTGCTGCCAGCGTCAGAATGAGCAGAGTAGGAATAAACTCCATCACCCCTTTCGCAATCATCGCCCCCGCCAGCAGCAACAGGCTGTCGCCGGGCAGAAACGAGGCTGGCAGCAGGCCATTTTCCAGCAGCAGAGTAGTGAACATGATCCCATAGACAATCCAAATGACATCCGGATTGGCCAGCGCCGCAAAATCCTGATGCCACAGCGCCTGAACAATCTCGTGCAATACACCCATTTCATTTCCTGTTTACTGCGTTTATCTGTCGATTGTACGCGCAAAAATTCCGTCACACCTTGATCGCAGGCGCGGATGCCGCGCCGTTGAACTTCTGTTTAGCTTATCTGGCCGGCAAGGCGGTCAAAGCCTGCGGCCAGGTCCTCAAGTAAATCGTCGACGTTTTCCAGGCCCATATGCAAGCGCACCAGCGTACCGGTGAACGCCACCCCCGTTGCTGGCCGGATTGCCGCCAGTTCTTCTGGCTGATTGGCCAGAATTAATGACTCATAGCCGCCCCAGGAGTAGGCCATGCTGAAATGCTCAAAATGGTCGAGATAGTCAGCCAGCTGCCGATCGGTCAGCCGCGCTTTCAGCACAAAAGAGAACAGGCCGCTGCTGCCGGTAAAATCCCGTTGCCAGAAAGCATGCCCTTTACATTGCGGCAGAGCAGGGTGGTTAACTACGGCAACTTCCGGGCGCTCGGCCAGCCAGTTTGCCACTTTAATGCTGCTCTCTTCATGCTGACGAAGACGGACGGCCAGCGTTCTCAGCCCTCTGCTGGCCATATAGGCAGTATCCGCATCGACCATCTGCCCCATCAGATAGGAATTTTCACGCAGTTGCGGCCAGCAGCGCTCGTTGGCGACCGCTGTACCGATCATCGCGTCTGAATGACCAATCAGATATTTGGTGCCAGCCTGAATGGAGATGTCGATGCCGAAGTCCAGTGCACGAAACAGGATCCCCGCCGCCCAGGTGTTATCGATCATGATCACGGCATCAGGGGCTTTGCTGCGAACGGCGGCCACGATCGCCGGGATATCCTGCACTTCCATTGTGATGGAGGCGGGGGACTCAAGGAACACGACGCGAGTAGTTGGCTGCACCAGTTCGGCAATCTCCGCCCCCAGGCAGTGATCAAACCAGGTGGTAGAGACGTTCATTTTGCTGAGAATTTTAGTACAAAAATCCTGAGTTGGCTCATAGACAGAGCCAGCCATCAGCACGTTGTCGCCCGCCGAGACGAAAGCCAGGATCGCATTGGCTACCGCCGCCGCGCCGCAGGGATAAAGTGCACAGCCTGCGCCGCCTTCCAGTTCAGTCATCGCTTCCTGCAGGGAAAAGTGCGTCAGGGTGCCCCGGCGGCCATAAAAAAGCTCGCCATCGGCACGGCCAGCCGTGCAGCGTTTTTTCTCTGCCACGCTGTCAAACACCAGCGAAGAGGCACGCTGGATCACGCTGTTAACGGACCCCTGGGTGTAACGTTTACTGCGCCCGGCGGCAATCAGCGCCGTTTCAATTTTTTTACTGGTCATCGGAAAGCTCTGTGTGCAAATAGCGGGATTTTCTTAACGTTAACACGCCAGGCGCCAGCGGGACATTGCGGGAAAGAGAGAGTGAGAAAGATTCAGTAAAAAGCGCCCTGGAATGCGATAAATCAGTAAATGTGCAAAAAATGTTACCCGGAAAGTAAATAGTAATGATAACCACTATCAATTCAGCACTGATTTGGTATGATCCGCTCTGGTTTTTTTTACCCGTTAATGACGTTGGAGACAGAGCGTGACCAATAATTTGATGCAGACGGATCTCTCCGTCTGGGGCATGTACCAGCATGCGGACATCGTAGTAAAAGTGGTGATGATCGGTTTGCTGCTGGCGTCGGTCGTGACCTGGGCAATCTTCTTCAGCAAAAGCGCTGAACTGAGCGCGGCTAAGCGCCGCCTCAAACGTGAGCAACAGGCGCTGGCTGGTGCTCGTTCGCTGAAAGAAGCGGCTGAAACCTGCGCCACCTTTAAAACTAACAGCCTGACTACCCGGCTGTTGCAGGAAGCGGAAAATGAGCTGGAGCTCTCTGCCGGGTCAGATGACAATGACGGCATCAAAGAGCGTACCTCTTTCCGTCTTGAGCGTCGTGTCGCCTTCTTCAGCCGTCATGCTGGCCGCGGTAACGGATTCCTGGCGACCATTGGCGCCATCGCGCCGTTTGTCGGGCTGTTTGGTACGGTCTGGGGCATCATGAACAGCTTTATCGGTATTGCCCAGACGCAGACGACTAACCTGGCCGTTGTGGCGCCGGGCATTGCCGAGGCGCTTCTCGCGACGGCTATAGGCCTGGTTGCGGCTATCCCTGCGGTAGTTATCTACAATATCTTTGCCCGTATGATCGGCAACTACAAAGCTTCCATGGGAGATGTCGCGGCTCAGATTATGTTGCTGCAGAGCCGCGATCTGGACCTGGCTGCCGGCGGCGCGCAACGTGCGCCAGCACAGAAACTGCGGGTAGGATAAGCACCATGGCTATGCGATTTAATGAAGATCTTGAAAGCAACGGCGAAATGCATGAGATCAACGTCACGCCGTTTATTGACGTGATGCTGGTGCTGCTGATTATCTTTATGGTCGCCGCGCCGCTGGCTACCGTTGACGTTCGCGTTAACCTGCCTGCCTCTTCCAGTGCCCCTCAGCCGCGCCCTGAAAAGCCGGTCTATCTCTCTATCAAAGCGGACAAGCAGCTCTTCATTGGTAACAATGCGGTGACGCCAGAAACGCTGGTAGAGGCGCTGAATGGGCAGACGGAAGGGAAAAAGGAGACCACCATTTTCTTCCAGGCCGATAAGTCAGTGGATTACGAAACGCTGATGGACGTGATGGATAAGCTGCGTCAGGCGGGCTATCTGAAGATTGGACTGATGGGAATGGAAACCACCGGGAAGTAATTCTCGTCTGTTGAAGAAGGGGCCGGTATGCAGATACCGGCCCTTTTTTATTACAGTTGCACCGCCGTAGCACCGCTCTGTTTTGTCTGATACTGCTGGATCAGGCGTTTGATGATCATCGTGCCAATCAGACCGCATACGGCGGCAAAGGTCAGCCAGACACCGGGCATCGCTTTATCCCCTGTGGCGTGGATCAGATAGCTGGAAATCGCTGGCGTAAAGCCGCCGAACAGCGCCGTCGCCAGACTGTAAGCCAGTGAAAAACCGGTAGCACGGACTTCAGCTGGCATCACCTCCGCCAGATAGACCACCATCGCGCCGTTGTAGCTGGCGTAAAGGAAGGAGAGCCACAGCTCAGCTTCCAGCAGGTGCGAAAAGGTTGGGGAACCCACCAGCCAGTGCAGTACCGGCCAGGCAGTGGCAATCATCAGCAAAGTGAAGAGGATCAGAAGCGGACGGCGACCAAAGCGATCTGACATTGCGCCCATAACCGGCAGCCAGATCAGGTTAGATATCCCTACGCATAGCGTGACGAAGAAACTCTGCTTGTCGCTCATCATCAGTACGGTTTTACCGAAGGTAGGCGTGAACGCGGTGATCATATAGAACATCACTGTGGTGGTGACGACCATCAGCATACCTGCCAGCACCAGCGCCCAGTTGCTGGCGACAGAACGGACAATCTCTCTCATGGAAGGATGGACTTTGCGCTGGCTGAAGGCTTCCGTTTCTTCCAGCATGCTGCGGATCCAGAACAGGAAGGGCACGATCAGACAGCCGATCACAAACGGAATACGCCAGCCCCATTCGGTTACCTGATCTTTTGCCAGCAGTTGGTTCAGCGCCAGCCCCAGCAGGGCGGCAAAAATTACCGCAACTTGCTGGCTGCCGGACTGCCAGCTGACAAAAAAGCCTTTGCGGTTCTCTGGCGCGATCTCAGCGAGATAGACCGACACGCCGCCGAGTTCGACGCCAGCAGAGAAGCCCTGCAGCAGACGGCCCAGCAGGATCAGAATGGGCGCAGCGGCCCCCAGCGTGGCATAACCCGGCACCAGCGCAATAGTTAGCGTACCCATAGCCATCAAACCCAGCGTCAACAGCAATCCTTTACGGCGGCCGTGGTGGTCAATGTAAGCGCCGAGCACGATGGCGCCGAGCGGCCGCATCAGGAAACCGGCACCAAACGTCATCAGCGTCAGCATCAGCGAGGCAAAAGGATCATCGCCGGGGAAGAAAGTTTTGGCGATGGCGGTAGCGTAGTAGCCAAACACCATGAAATCGAACATTTCCAGAAAGTTACCGCTGGTTACGTTGAAGATGGTTCTGGCAGAGCCTTGTGGTTTTTTTTGAGGCGTGGAGGGAAAAGTCACGGCAGTTCATCCTTTAGGGTTTTCTTCCGTTTTAGCCTGCTGCCAGGGGGTTTAATGTGATGCCGATCACTGTTAAGCCTGAGATGAGGATACCTTTTCGTAACAAATAATTAACAATAAAGTTGAATGCCTGCTCTCAGTTGCCAGCAATAAACGGGCTTTCGCAGCGCGGTGCTGAGCAGAAAGAGGCCAGGCCTCTTTCTGCCGGGCTGGTTAAAACGAGAGATCCACAACCACGCTGTCGCTGTAGCTGCCTGCCACTGGCGTGCTCTGCGTGGTGAGTATTCGCGCCGTGTAGTTAAATGTGCGCGTCAGGCCATCCGTACTGATGCTGTTAGCGCCGCTACTGGAGACTCTCTCCGTGCCGGTGGGTCCCCAGCGGGAGGTGGTGGCGCTTTTATAGATCTCATAGGCCAGCAGGGTGCTGCCGCTGGCCATATAGCGCTGCGCGCCCACCGCGTGGCTGCCGTTGCTTATCCCTACGGTGTAGGTGCTGCCTTTGGTGCAGATAACATTGATGGATTGCGAAACGGTGTTAAAGCTACTGACCAGCGGTGCGCTGCCGAAGCTGATATTGGGGGCGGTGATAGTGGTGCAGTCGTTAGTAATGATAAGCGTGGTGGTGATGGGAACCGTGCCAGACCCTGTCTGCTGACTCCCCAACAAACATAAACCTAACGCGCCGATGCCCGTACAGATGTTGTAGTTCACCAGAATATTCAGCGTGACGGTATAGGTTCCGGCGGCCACGACCTGACCGGGAACCGTTCTGAGATAGAGAGGAATAGAGAAGTTTTGCCCGCCTCCCACCCCTAAAAGATTGAGTAATTGCGCCTGGCTGTAGGTTGTGGCCGTGCCGCCAATCGACAGCTCGTTGCTGCATGCAGTATTAGTACAAACCTGCACCGGAATCGCGTCCGTGCCGGTACTGATAATTTTCAGCGTGCCACGCGTTCCGCTAAAGAACGTGGCGCTTGCCAGCTGAAGCCTGACATAATCTGTCGAGAGCAGTGAAAGCACGCTACCCGCGCCGCAGTTCACCAGCACGTTGGCGGTAGTGGCGCTGGCGATGGTGTTAACGGCAAAGGAGCTTGCGGTGCCAAAACTTGCCGTCGCGGAGGGAAGCGTACAGGCCGCCCGACCCGGCAAGGTGAAAGCCATTAACAGCAGCAACAGCAGGCCGGAGAGCAATTTTTTCATGGTGGCGTTCCTGAAGAGGGATCGGGAGAGAGTGAACAGGTCAGGGGACCGTAAGTTTCCAGCGATTTCGGGCGTCCACCAGGCACGGCCAGCGCCGCCTCACAGTGGCGGCCATCCGGCGTTTCAGCTCTGAACGGATTCTGGCTGGAGAGATTTTCCATCCAGACCAGACCATCCCAGCCGACATATTCGGTCGCCTGCCCCTCGCGGATTAACTGCGTGGAGACCGGCAGCGGCTGACCGTTCTGATCGTGCAGGATCACGCTGGCGGCACGCAGAGGCTCAACCGGGAAGTGCAGCAGATAGCCGCTGTCGCGTTTAACCGCAAAGCGCTGCTCAACGTGGGAGGTGGTCATATCGGCAGGCAGATCCAGCGTATCGATATCATATTTGGCCGGATACCAGGAGCTGATGCCCGGCACCAGCAGATAGCCCTTATCATCCGTATGGCCCATCAGCTGATTTTCATAGCGAACTTTTATATTGGGGTAATCCGTTTTCACCAGCACGAAGGCGTCGGTGACCTGATTAGCCGCAAACAGGCTGCCATCCATCAGCACCACCGAGCCGGTAATATCGGCCCATTCGGTGCTGTATTCATCGTCGCCATAAAAGCCCGCCGAGGTTTCGATATTGTTATTCCGCCAGCTCAGGCTGCCCTGACGATAATCGCTGCCACTGCTCTGATTCGCCCAGGAGGCATCCCAGGCCAGCCCGCCCTGAGAAGGCATCGCGCGTGAAGCCGTGATACGTTGAGACGTGCCGCCCTGCTGATCCCGCTCCACGCTGACGCTGGCGGTGCCCAGATCGCTGAAGGGGACCAGTAACGAAATAGCGCCAGACCATTCGCCCTGCTGCTGGTCGCGGCTGGCGGAGACATAGAGGCTGCTGTTGCCCCACAGGTTTTTGCTCCAGGAGAGGTTCCACAGCTGCGTGCGGTCGCCGGTGCCGCTGGTAATATCGATAAAAGCCGCGCCGAGGCTGCCGTACTGATTCAGTGAGAGGCTGGCGCTGTACTGGGCGCTGCGACGGCTCAGCGTATATTCCGTCCCGGCCACGCCGCTGTTCCTGTCGCCATACAGCGCCAGATTACCGAACCCTGCGGAGCGCACGATATGCTGCGTGCCGACGCTGAAGCGGCTGTTGTTGTACTGATAGCCCCAGCTGTACTGGTTGCCATGCTCGCCCTGCATCTGGCTTTGCGTCAAAGCTGCGTTAATGACCCCCAGCGAGCCGATGCGTAACTGGCCTCCGGCTCCCCCCAGCGCCAGTGACTCTGCCCCCTCGGCATGACTCTCCAGCGTCAGCCAGTCATTCAGGCCATAACGATAAGAGCCGCTGACCGCCCCCGCGCCATAATCAAAATTCTTTATGCCATAATTTTCACGCAGGGCGCCCGCCGAAAAAGAGAAGTCAGAGAGGCCTGGCTTGAGGAGTTCACTGGAAACGTAAAACGGCAAAGTGGTGGAAACACGACGGCCTACGGCATCCGTCGTGACCACCACCGCATTGCCCGCACCGTTAACAAAAGGCATATTGGTCAGCGACCAGGGGCCAGGCTGAACGCTGTTGGTGCTGTTTTTGTACCCATTGACGAACAGGTCTACGGTGGAAGGCACCGCCGCCTGCCCGGAAAATGAGGGAAGGGGATAGGTGATCAGATCGGGACGTATTGAAAAGTCCCGCCCAATCCGGACCCCGCCCAGCCTGACGCTGTTGCTCCAGGAGAGCGAGTCGGTGGTCAGGTCTCCCACCCGCCAGCTCAGGGAGTGGTTCTCGTTCTGATTGCTCCACCAGGTGTCATAACGCAGATACCCCTCATCCTGAGCGCCGGGCGTGCCGGAAAGCTGCTGCTGATAAACCCCGTTAGTAGCAAATTGTCCCTGGTTGCCAAACAGGCGAAATTCGTTCCAGGCGGAAAGCCGCGTGCCGCTGGCGGAGGTATGGCTGGTATAGAGATCGTAATTGAACAGCGCGCCAGGCGTGGTTCTGCCGGGATAGCGTGGGCCATTACTCTCTTTGCTGGTCAGCGTCTGTGTCGGCAGCCAGCCTGGCGGTACAGTCAGCAAAATACGTTGCCGGCTCTGGTCATACACGGCCTTCACCTCCGCCATAGTGGAGACATCCATTATTGATGAGGTGATTCTGGCGGTGGGGATCCCGGCGCGCTGCAGATCGCCCGCCCGCAGCAGATAGTGATTGTCCCGAAATTCAACCGGCACCACCTGCCCGCTATCCTGGTCGTTCACCACCAGCCCCAGCATATACTGCTGCTGCTGTTGTCCCGGCGTATTCTGTTGCGGTGGCGGCGGTAAAGAGGAATAGGTTTCCGCGCTGCCTGTCAGAGGGAGCAGGCAGCTTATTATGCCGGTAACGGCCAGGGAGCAGCGTCCAACAGACGTAAAGCATCGCCTGCTCATGGCTTACTGTGAAGAACCGGTGCTATGCCAGCTTTTATTATTTTCCAGCTGCGCGCTCAGTTCAGAGCGGTTGGAAGCCGGGAAATTAAGAGGGAAAGTATTGCTGGAGTTTGACAGTACGTAGCCAAACAGGCTGTCAGAGAGCTGCCTTCCTCCTAACGAGACCTTGCTCAGCCGGGCATGGCCGGAGCCGCTGTTAGTGATTTTAATGGCCGATCGGCCGCCCTGATTAACCACTTGCCAACTGAGTTTGGGGCTGGCTGAATCGGCGTTCAGCCCCTGACCATAAGTAAAAAGCGGAACCGAATACCGCATCTGGAAGTTGAGACCAGCCTGGTCTTTGCCCGGCGTCTGCGGCGTAGGGATCTCATCCAGCAACACCCGGTAGGCCATTTCCCGGCCCGGCGGCGGCGGCGTTTGATTAATCAGACGAACCAGCTGCTTCTGGCCCGGCTCAATCCTGACCAGCGGCGGGCTGGCTACCACGGTTTGCTGAGTCTGATACTGCTCCTGCCCGTTCACCTGTTGCCAGGTAAATATCCTTACCTGCATCAGCGTGGTGGCTTCACCGCGGTTTTCCAGCCAAAGCTCAGTGGCTTTATCGCCGCTGTGGATTTTCGGGTCAATGGGCCAGATTAGCACGGAGTTCCCCGCCCGGGCCGGGGTGAGAATTGCCCAGGCGAGCAACCCGGAAAGCAGGCCAGTAAGAAGTCGCGTCTTCATGATTCAATCCTTTTCAAATCCCTGTTTTACCAACTCAACGTCACGGTTAGCGTGTCGCTGTAAGTCCCGGCCCGGTTAACTCCGCTTAGCTGCAGGAGACCGTAAATGGGCAGGGTAATGTTATTCGCATTGCTGTAGGTGAGCGCCACGTTCTGGTTGACCGGAATAGCACTTGCCGCGCTGTGCGTGGCGCTGGTGTAGAGCGTATAGGCGACCAGGTCAGTGTTATTCGCTACTTTCAGGTTGCGGCTGGTACCGTAATTGCCGCCGCCGTTGATGCTCATGTTCAGCGTCGTGCCGGGAGTACAGGCCAGGTTAATGGTGGAACTTTGAACATAACTGGCACTGACTGAACGGCTGCCTACGCCGGGTTGGGTGCCGAAATCCAGCGAGCCAAAAACCCCGGTATTTGTGCCAGAGACCAGACAGCCATTGACAACGGTAGCGCTCACCTGAAAGGTTTGCGTGGGCAGCGACCAGCCCGGATAACTGATGCAGAGCATCATCAGGCCCAGCGCGCCACTCACCCTCCCTGGTCGCATTCCCCACTCCGGCACGTTATATTCCCTGCCTTTTCAGTCAGTAATTTACGGCGACGTTAATGGTATCCGTGTAGGTTCCAGCCGGAATAGCGGCATTGAAGCCCCCGCCAGTGATACGGCCATAGATGGGGTAGTTATCGCCATTCACCGGATCTGTCGTGCCGGTGTTGGCCAGGTTGGTATTATTAGCAATAGGCGTGGTGTAAGAGGTTGTGCCGTACAGGGTATAGGCAATACCTTGCGTGGCATCGCTGCCTAATACCAGATAACGAGGCTGAGCGGTGACGGCGCCAAACACCGTGGCCGGTGCGGCGTTGCTGCTGGTAAGCTGAACATTATAGGTCTGCCCGGTAGTACAGCGGACAAAAATGCCGTTACCCAGCGAACCGACAAGAGTGGCATTCAGGGTATCAAAGGTCGCGGCGCTGCTGCCAAAGTCTAAGGTACCGAAGTTGACGCCGGTGGTAGCAGACTGGCCATTAACCAGGCAACCGGTAGTGAGCACCAGCCGGGCGTTAATGGTTCCCGTTGTGGTGGCGGCAAAGCCAGAAGAGGCCACGCCGAGGCTCAGGCCACAGCCCAGCAGAAAAAGCTTCATTTTCATAACCATTCCTTACTGATTAGACAGATGAACGTGCTTTTTCGCCTGGTGTGAAATTAATATAAGTGAGGCTAAATTAAACAGCTAAAATAATCGATCTCTATCACAATAAATGGCCTGGCCGGGGCTTCAGACATTTGAATTAACAGTTTAGTCTTATTTTTCTTTACTATAGATCAGCATGGACCTCACAGAGAAGCGAAACGCAAAAATAAAGCTTATGGATTACTGAAAAAAAGAAAATTGGCCGGCAAGCCTGCATTCATCGGCTATGACGGTTAAATTGAGAGTTATCTTATTTAAGACTTCTTAAAAAAAAAGAGGCGGTGCTATGTTCGTGCGCAGGTGTCTGTGAGTGGTAAACGATATAAATGACAGGTATATCATTTTGTTAACCGGGTTTATTATCACGGCCTGCTGACTTTATTTTTGCGAGCATAAAGTTGGCTGTTCTTTAGCCGATACCGTGATCGTTGAAAGCGGATTTTTTCAGCAATTTTGTTTAACTACACGGCGCCAGAGATGGCATCAGCACCCGAGATTTTCCTATGCTTATGAGCTCCTACGACCAGCTGCTGGTCATTGTGTCCATTTTTGTTGCCTTTCTGGCTTCCTACACCGCGCTGGATATGGCGGGCAGGGTAGCCACCTCTACGGGCAAAGTTGCTCAAATCTGGCTTATCGGCGGCGGATTCGCTATGGGTGTTGGCATCTGGTCGATGCATTTTATCGGCATGCTGGCGATGAATATGGCGATGGTGATGAGTTACGATCCCACCTTAACCATTGTCTCAATGGTGATTGCCGTGGCGGCCTCTATCTTCGCGCTGTGGATTGTCTGTTATGCCGAGCTACCGCTTCACCGTCTGATGATTGGGGCACTGGTTCTGGGTAGTGGCGTTGTCGCCATGCACTATACCGGCATGGCTGCACTAATGTTTGAGCCGGGTATCCTCTGGAACTGGAACTGGATCATCCTTTCGGTGGTGATTGCGCTGGCCGCCTCCACGGCGGCCTTATGGCTGGCGTTTAAGCTTCGTCAGGGTGGCAGCAGGCTGGCCCTGCTGCGCGTTGGCGCGGCGATGGTGATGGGCGCGGCGATTGCAGGGATGCATTACACCGGCATGGCTGCGGCATCATTCCCCATGGGGAGCCAGGCAACGGAAATGGGCGTTAACAGTAACTGGCTGGCGGTAGTAGTGGTGGTAGTCACGCTGTCGATTCTGGGTATTACGCTGGTTGTCTCCACTCTGGATGCGCGGTTACAGGCACGGACATCGGTGCTGGCTTCCTCACTGGCTGATGCTAACCGTGAGCTGGCTCAGCTGGCGCTCCACGATAACCTTACCCGTCTGCCAAACCGGATCCTGCTGGAAGACCGGCTTGACCAGGCGATGAATAAAGCCGTGCGGGAAGGCACCTCCTTTGCCCTGATGTTTATGGATCTTGACGGCTTTAAGGCGGTCAATGACGCTTTTGGTCACCATATTGGGGACAATCTGCTGATCGCCGTCACCGACAGGATGAAAAATCTGCTGACAGGGCATCATACGCTGGCAAGGCTTGGTGGTGATGAGTTTGTGCTGCTGGTGGAGATCGACGACCCCAACGATGCAGCCAGCGCAGCGGACATGCTGGTGAAAGCTATTGACCGACCGTTTGATATCTCCCGCTATGAACTGGTGGTGTCGCTGAGTATTGGCATCGCCGTTTTCCCCGGTGATGGCGAAGATGAACGCGAGCTGATGTTCAATGCCGATGCGGCGATGTACCACACTAAAAACAATGGCCGTAACGGCTACAGCTTTTTCCAGCCCTCGATGAACACCCTTGCGCAGAACCAGCTTCAACTGATTAACGATCTCTGGTCGGCGCAGGAGCATAACGAACTGCGTCTGTTCTACCAACCAAAATTCTGTGCACCCCAGGGACCAATTGTCGGCTTTGAAGCGCTCATCCGCTGGGAGCATCCGCAGCGCGGCCTGCTGACCCCGGACGTGTTCCTGCCGATTGCTGAGAAAACCGGGCTGATTGTCAGCATTGGTAACTGGGTGATCAATGAAGCTTGCCGTCAGCTGCGTGTCTGGCATCTGCAGGGCAACCCCCACTGGTCGATTGCGGTTAACCTCTCAGCGCTACAGTTTGAGCAACAAGGGCTGGTAGAGACGGTGCTGAAAGCGCTGAAGACTCACCATATTCCTGCGGAATTGCTGACGCTGGAGGTGACCGAGACCACCGCCATGCGCGATCCGGATGAGAGCATTCGTATTCTTACCCAGCTCACCGACCTGGGCGTGAAGGCTTCGATTGATGATTTCGGCACCGGCTACTCAAGCCTGTTGTACCTGAAACGTCTGCCGGCAAGCGAGCTGAAGATTGACCGGGCTTTTGTGAACGAACTGCAGGCGCAGAGTGAAGATGCCACCATTGTCACCGCCATTGTCGCTCTGGCGCAGACGCTGAATCTGAAAGTGGTTGCCGAAGGGGTGGAAACGCCGGAGCAGCAGGCTTTCCTGACCAGCCTGGGCTGTAATTCGCTACAGGGTTATCTGCTGGGGAAGCCGATCCCGCCTGATCAGGTTCCTGGCCTGAAGCACTACGTCGGTGGAATGGAGAGGGAGGTACTGCCTTCGCTTAAAAAAGAGCAGGTAGCGTCGGTGCCGGACGCTGTTTAATCTGCCGCATCGCACCTATAATAGTCGCTGGATACCCAACCTGGATGTGTAACAGTTTTGGCTAAATACCAGCAGCTTATTGATCGGCTCCAGCAGCAGATTTCTCAGGAAATCTGGCTGCCTGGGGAAAAATTGCCCTCCCTGCGTGAGCAGGTGGCCCTGAGCGGCATGAGCCTGATGACGGTGATGCACGCCTATCAGGTGCTGGAGAGCCAGGGCTGGATCCAGTCCCGTCCGCAGTCGGGCTACTACGTTGCTCCGCGTGCGGAGTTTCTCAGCCAGCCCGCCAGCCACCAGAAGGTGCAGCTGGCGGAATCGGTCGATATCAACGAATTTATCTTTGATGTGCTGCAAGCCTGTCGTGACCCGCATATCCTGCCGTTTGGCTCCGCCTTTCCCGACCCCGAACTCTTCCCCCAGCGCCAGCTTATGCGATCGCTCTCTGCGGTTTCCCACACGCTCAAACCAGCCGATGCGCTGAATAACCTGCCGCCCGGTAACGAAGCCTTGCGCAAAACGCTGGCGCAGCGCTATGCCCTGCAGGGTATTCAGGTTTCTCCGGAGGAGATCGTTATCACTAACGGCGCAATGGAAGCCCTGAATCTGAGCATGCAGGCGGTCACGGAACCTGGCGACTGGGTAGCCATTGAGAATCCCTGCTTTTATGGCGCGCTGCAGGTCATAGAACGGCTGAAGCTGAAGGCTGTCGCTATTGCCACTGACCCGCAGCACGGCATGGATCTGGATGAGCTGGAGCGGGCGCTTGAACGCTGGCCCGTTAAAGCGTGCTGGATGATGACCAACCAGCAGAATCCTGTGGGGCATACGCTCAGCAAAGAGAAGAAACAGCGGCTGGTCTCGATCCTGTCGCAGCATCAGGTGACGCTGATTGAAGATGACGTCTACAGCGAGCTGTGGTTTGGCAGTGAAAAGCCGCTGCCAGCGAAAGCGTTTGAACAGCAGCAAAGCGTGTTGCACTGCTCCTCATTTTCGAAAAATCTGGTAGCGGGCTTTCGCGTTGGCTGGGTGGCGGCCGGGCAGCACGCGCAGCGCATCCAACGCCTGCAGCTGATGAGCACCCTCTCTACCAGCGCGCCGATGCAGCTGGCGCTGGCAAATTATCTGCTGACCCGCAGCTATGACAGCCATCTGCGCAGGCTGCGGCTGGTGCTGGAGCAGCGGAAAAATCAGGCGCGGCAGTCGCTGAAGCGCCATCTGCCGGGTGAAGCCAGAATCAATGATTCCCAGGGCGGCTATTTTTTGTGGATTGAACTGCCACGGCAAGTCAACACCACTGAACTCTATTACCGCGCGCTGGATCTTAATATCAGTATTGCGCCCGGTAAGATGTTCTCTTCTGGCGAGCAGTACGCCAACTACTTCCGCTTTAACGCCTCCTGGGAGTGGGGAGAAGTGCAGGAAGCGGCAGTGGCTATTTTAGGGGGGTTAATAGCGGAGATGCTGTGAGGGCGGCCCTCAGCTACGACGTTGCTCTTACTTTAAGAAGGCTTTCAGGCAAGAGAGTAGGTCAGGGCCAGCGAGCTGGCCCTGGCAAAATCAGACGGTAGAAGCGCGTCTCTGACCCCAGGTGAGGTGGTAGACGTCATAAAAATCGACTTTGCCCTTCAGTGAAAGCAGCTTTTTAATACCCTGTTTGACGGAGTCGGTCACTTTGCTGCTGGTGAGGATCTCCTGCACCGCCTGCTCGGAAAGCGTACGGTCATAATACCATTCGCCGTTGTAACAGACGCGCAGATCAAGCGTGTCGATATCCTCAAACCGGTAGCGCGGATTAACATCCAGCAGCATCAGGACGCTCATCAGCAGAACAAAAATCGTCGCGCCCCAGAAGGCAGGCCAGCCCAGGAATTCCGTAGTAAAGATCAGCGCCACGGTAAGCGCATAGCAGACATACATGGATGCCCACAATCCGGGATGATTTTTAAGAAAAGTAAAGCTAAAGCGCGGCTTGTTATCACGCTTCTCTTCGCGGTTTAACGTGTCGATCTCGCGCAGTAATATCTGTTTTACATCTTCCATCTTTTTCACCTCATTCGTGACTTTCACCAGTAGACCACAAAACGCAAACCTTGAGCAGTCACAGTTATTCACCATCTGGCTATAACAGTTTGCCGCTTTCTGTGCTGAGCCAGCTGCGGAAAAATGTTCCTGAAACAGAGCGGGAGCATCAGGCGAGAGCCATTCGGCTTAATTTGAGTTAAGTACCATTAAATTAGTGAGTTATGTGATCGTTCCTCTGCGGGCGACGTTGCAAATTCTCTATTATTTGCCACAATTGATTAACACTTTCACCCTGCTGGAGATGGCGTATGTTGTCGCAATCTGGTTGTATGCTTACTCTGATGTCGTTTGCCGCCGGA
Source organism: Erwinia sp. MMLR14_017 (assembly GCF_033657285.1). Taxonomy (NCBI): domain Bacteria; kingdom Pseudomonadati; phylum Pseudomonadota; class Gammaproteobacteria; order Enterobacterales; family Erwiniaceae; genus Erwinia; species Erwinia sp. MMLR14_017. The sequence goes on from NZ_JAWVWP010000003.1 coordinate 105,148, forward strand.
ACCTTCGCGGCCGGAACCTCTACCAATCCACAATATATGACGTTTCAGCCTGCCAGCGGCGTACCCAATAATCCCCTGCCGTTGATCATCTATCCTCAGGTCGCCTCTGAGGAAGTGGAAGATATGGCTCGCTTTTTTGAAGACCTTTTCGCCAGCCATCAGTGGCTGCCACGCTGGCGTTATCCGGTTTTCCCCTATACCCACTATCATCCCAATACCCATGAACTGCTGGGCATTGCCGCAGGATGGGCGCAGATCCTGTTTGGCGGCGAAACGGGCAGGGCAGTGACCGTCTACGCGGGCGATGCGGTGCTGATCCCGGCAGGCGTAGGCCATCAGCAGCTTGCCGCCAGCGAGGACTTCTTTGCCGTAGGCGCTTACCCTCGCGGGATGCAACCAGAAACCCGCCGTGAAGAGCAGGAACAACTGAACCACTCTGTAGCAGAGATCAGTCGCGTCCCTATGCCGCAGCACGATCCCATTACCGGCGGCGAAGGTGCCGTCACCGAAATCTGGCACCCGTTGGAAAGCCATTAATCGCCTCACTGAAACGCACTGTTTTGGTGCGTTTCAGCTTCCTCGCCCGGTTCCCTCTCTTACATTACGCCTCATGACAGCAATACAGCTCAGGAAGATATTGAAGCCGTAGCAGAGTCGCTCTCCATAGGGCAACTGGCACGGTTTGTGCAGCTCAGTCATGAGTTCACCGACAGTGGAAGGGAAATCATGAATCAAGGCTATCAGGCAGCATCCCCCTTTTATGATGAAATGCTGCTGGGAAACGGTCAGCATCGCCCGCACTATCGCGACTACTGGCACTGGCTGCAAAAAGCCGATCGGGAAGCTATCGCCCGCAAGCGGGAAGAGGCGGAACTGCTGTTTCACCGGGTAGGCATCACCTTCAATGTCTATGGTCAGGATGGCGGCGCCGAGCGGCTGATCCCGTTTGACAGCGTGCCGAGGATCATCCCTGCCAGCGAATGGGCGATGCTGGACAGAGGCATCCGCCAGCGCGTTCAGGCGCTGAACGCCTTTCTGCACGACATCTATCATGACCAGCAGATCCTCAAAGCGGGGATCGTTCCGGCGGAGCAGGTGCTGGTAAACGATCAGTATCAGCCCTGTATGCAGGGCATTAACCTGCACCGTGATATCTATGCGCATATCTGTGGCGTGGATATGGTTCGCAACAGCGACGGTGAATACTACGTGCTGGAGGATAATCTTCGCACGCCGTCCGGCGTCTCCTACATGCTGGAAAACCGCAAAATGATGATGCGGCTCTATCCGGAGCTGTTTGCACAACAGCGCATTGCGCCCGTTGAACGATACCCCTCGCATCTGCTGCAAACCTTGCGTGAAAGCTCGCCAGTAAACGATCCGGTGGTGGTGGTACTGACGCCGGGTCGCTTCAACAGCGCTTATTTCGAGCACAGTTTTCTGGCGCAGCAGATGGGCGTTGAGCTGGTAGAGAGTGCCGATCTGTTCGTGAAGGATGGGGCAGTGATGATGCGTACCACGGCAGGCCCCTGCAAAGTAGACGTGATCTATCGCCGCGTGGACGATGCTTTTCTCGACCCGCTCGCCTTCCGGGCCGATTCGATGCTGGGCGTGCCGGGACTGCTTTCCGTTTATCGCGCCGGAAACGTGGTGCTGGCAAATGCCATTGGTACCGGCGTGGCTGATGACAAATCGATCTATCCTTACGTGCCAGATATGGTGAGGTTTTACCTTGCGGAGGAACCGATCCTCAATAACGTGCCAACCTGGCAGTGCCGCCGGCCTGACGAACTCTCCTGGGTGCTGGCAAATTTGCCAAAACTGGTGGTAAAGGAGGTTCACGGCGCCGGGGGTTACGGCATGCTGATTGGCCCGGTCGCCAGCCAGAAGCAGCTTGAGGCATTTCGGTCGTTGCTGATTGCCAGGCCGCAAAACTATATTGCGCAACATACCCTGGCGCTCTCCACCTGTCCCACTTTTGTGGAACAGGGGCTGGCACCGCGCCATATCGACCTGAGGCCTTTTGCGCTCAGCGGCGCGGAGATCCGCCTGGTACCGGGCGGGCTGACCCGCGTGGCGCTGATGCAAGGATCGCTGGTGGTAAATTCATCGCAGGGCGGTGGCACTAAAGATACCTGGGTTCTGGAGGATGACGCATGCTGAGTCGCACAGCCAGTGGCCTCTACTGGATGGCGCGCTATTTAGAGCGTGCCGAAAATATTGCGCGCGTGCTCGACGTGACCAACCGGCTGTCGCTGATGCCGGTTCGCAGCACCCATGACGACGAACTGCGCGTTCCGCTCACTCTCACCAGTACCGGCGAGCTGTTCTGGACGCTGAATGACCGGTTGGCGATGCCGCAGCTGTTCAACTTTTTTGTCCTTGATGAGCGCAACCCTGGCAGTATTTTTTGCTGCTGGGAAGCGGCGTGGAATAACGCCCATGCGGTGCGCGGCAGCCTCTCCTCCGAGGTCTGGGAAAGCATTAACTCAAGCTGGATAGAGATGCGCAAACTGCGGCGGCAGGGCGTCAGCAGCATCGGTGCCGATGCGTTTTTTGACTGGGTAAAAGAGCGTTCGCACCTGTTTCGCGGCGCAATGTTTGGCACGCTGATGCGCGGCGATGCCATGAGTTTTATCCGGCTGGGCACGCTGCTGGAACGGGCGGACTGTACCGCGCGCCTGCTCGACGTCACGCACGCCCTTACCGAACAGGATGACGACTCGGTGCGGGAATATTACCGGCTGGACACGCTGCTGCGATCCGTATCGGCCCGCGAGGCTTATCACACCATCTATAAACAGGAACTGGTCAGCGACAGCGTTAACGAAATGCTGATCCTGCGTGAAGAAAGTCCACGATCCCTGCGATCCTGTATCGACGAGATCGCCAACCAGCTTAACCTGATTGGCGGAAACGGTGAAAATCGTCCCCGGCGGCTGGTTACCGTACTGGATGCCGGGCTGCGCTTTACTTCTTATGAATCGCTGATCGCTGAAGGGTTGCACAGCTGGCTGCGTCATTTTCTGGGCGATCTGGGCACCATTGCCGAGAGCATTCAACAGACCTACCTGGAGGCGAAATGAAACTCGATATCGCGCATAAAACCTGCTTCAGCTATCAGACGCTGGTAAAGCAAAGCACGCAGTACCTGCGGCTGACGCCACAGAACTCTGTGCACCAGCAGATCCTCTCCTGGGATCTGGTTCTGCCGGAGCAGGCGATCTGTACCACGGACACCTACGGCAACGTGCTGCATGTGCTGACCCTTGATACGCCGCACCAGTCGATTGAAATTGAGGCGCGCGGGGTGGTGGAAATTATGGAGGGTGACAGCTCGACAGATCCCGACAGTTGCCTCTCACCGCTGGTCTTTCTGCGTATCACGCCGCTGACCCAGCCCGACGTCGCCATTCACGATTTTGCTCTGCGCTATTTCCGGCCTGAAGCGCCGCTGGCAACGCTGGAAAGGTTAATGGGAGAACTGCTGGTTAAAATGCCTTATCAGCCCGGCAGCACCACGGTTACTGACAACGCCGCTAAGGTTTTTGCCGCAGGCACCGGCGTTTGTCAGGATCACAGCCACGTGTTTCTGGCCTGCTGCCGCAGCCTGCATATCCCTGCTCGCTATGTGAGCGGATACCTTTATACTGATACGGTTGAACATGTGGCCACGCATGCCTGGGTTGAAGCCTGGGTGGAGGGCAGCTGGCACAGTTTTGACATCACCAATAATACCCGCAGCACGCGCCAGCATCTCAAGCTGGCGGTGGGCGTGGATTATATGGATGCCTGCCCGGTGCGGGGTATGCGGCTGGGCGGAGGCAGTGAGGAGATGTCAGCGGTGGCTGCGGTGCACCTGGTGAATTCGCAGCAGTGATTATTTTATCGGGCAAACTATGACTTACTGTGTGGCAATGCGTTTATCGTCAGGGATGATTTTTGTTTCCGACTCCCGTACCAATGCGGGCGTTGACCATATTTCCTCCTTCCGCAAACTTCATGTTTTTCAACAAGATGGTGAGCGCACGCTGGTCCTGCAAAGCGCTGGCAACCTCGCCACCACGCAAAGCGCCCTCAGCCTGCTACGGCGCGGGTGTGAAGATGCCAAAAGAACCAACCTGATGAGCTGCAACACGATGTATGACGTGGCTCTGCTGGTAGGGGAGACGCTGCGTGGAGTGATTAAGCGCGATGGCGAAGAGTTTGGCGGAACGCTGATGCTGGGCGGCCAAATCAAAGGGGAAGAGCCGCGCCTGTTCCAGATCTATCCCCAGGGCAACTTTATTGAATCCAGTATCGACACCCCCTATTTCCAGATTGGTGAGAGCAAATATGGCAAACCAATCATCGACCGCGTCCTGCGTTTTGATACGCCGCTGGACCAGGCGATGCAGTGCGCGCTGATTTCCATGGATTCCACGCTTGCGAGTAATATCTCAGTGGGGCTGCCGTTAGATGTGATGATCTACCCGGCGGACAGCTTCAGCAGCGCTCAGCAGTACCATCTCACCGATAAGCACCCCTACTATTCCCAGATCCGCCAGCTCTGGAGCGCGGGCTTACTCAGCGTGTTTGCCCAGCTTCCGCCTTTACAGCTGGACGACTGATTCTCCGCAAGAGCGACAGGCTCTCTGTTGCGGTCACGCTGATTACCTCAGGCAATCAACAAGCCTGCTTTGCTGCTGCTATGGCCGTCAGCGTTTCTGGCTCAGCCCCTTCAGGGCTTACAGGCATCCTGCCGGTCATCACTGCTGGCCAGCCGCAAGAGCATACGGTGGCCGATATCGTTGTCCCAGTTAAAGCTGTTCTGCAACACCACAATAGCGGTTTTATGCCTGATATCCATGCCGATATAGCTGGCAAAGCCGCCAATAAAGCCGGACTGATAGAGGATGCTCTGCCCGTTAAAATTATTGCTCAGCCAGGCCAGCGCGGAGGAATCATAGTCCGGCTGTTTAAAGCGCACAGTGGTGGCATCTTTAAAGGCGCTATCCAGGCTGGCATTGCCGCTGCCGTTTATATGAGCCGCAAGATAACTCAGCAGATCGTTCGCGCTGGACCACAGCGAAGCGGCGCCCACCATATAACCGGTAAAATGCCAGTCCGGCACCCGCTCTCCCCGACGTACAAATTTAGGCTGATCCCCTGCATGTCCCCGTGCGCGTAACGCGTAGCCCGGCAAGATTTCAGGCTGGTAGCCGGTATGAGTCATGCCCAGCGGGGCAATAATTTGCTGGCTGGCGATCGCCTGCGGCGTCTCTCCGCTTTGACGGGTAATAACGTAATCCAGGATGGAGTAACCAAGATTGGAATAAACCACTTCGCGATAAGCAGGGCGGTGGAAATCCTGCAGATAATCCAGAAACTCGCCGCGATCCAGCTCGTCATAGAAGGGATGGCCGGTAAACAGATAATCACTGAGCCTGCTCAACATATGCAGCGTGGTCATCTGTCGCGGCAGGCCGGAGGTATGGGTCGCGAGCTGTAGCAGAGTAATCTGCCCGGCATCCCCACTTAACGGCACCTCTTTGCCGATTGTCTCACGCAGCGTGCTGCTCCACTTCAGCTTACCTTGCTCCACCAGTAGCGCGGCGCTTTCCGCCGTAAACCCTTTGGTCACCGAGCCGACGGCAAACAGCGTGTCGCCGCTCACCGGGATCAGGCGATCGGTATCAGTAAAGCCATAGCTGAATACCTGACGCTGGCCATTATGCAGTAACGCGACCACCACGCCGGGCGTGCGGTGACTGTTGATCAGCGGCAAAGCCAGCGCATCAATCTGCTGTTTAACCGCTACGTGGCAGGTTGCCACCAGGCTTGCCTGTGGGGAAGTGTCGATACTGTTACTGGACAAGGATGCACAGCCGCCCAGTAGCAGAGACCAGCACAACAACAGAGGTTTAAGGGAAGTCATAATCTATGCCGTACTGATGATTTCGGCTGCCGCGTACTTTTTAGCTTCATCAATATGACATCAGCGCGATTTTCTACGCCAGATTGCCCTTAATGCCAAAGATAAACGTCTGCAGGTGACTAAAATTATTAGTAAAAATAATGATTTATATTGCCAGGTATCTTACCCTGGCGACATTGTGTACGGCAAGGACAAGGCGCAATCCGTGCGGAAATTCTTACTTCTGCGTAAAAATCTGCGCCCAGGCGGAACGCGGGAGTGGTGCAAAATCCTGGATCAGCAGCGCGGCAGCCAGCGCACGATTTGCTGGATCGCGCACCACCCGAGTCAGCGCGTCACGCAGATCCTGTAAATATTCAGGCGAGGTCATGGCGGCGGTAATCAGCGGCAAACCCGGCACGCTGGCCGTCTGGCCAATAATCTTTAACCCGTTAAGCTCATCAGGGACATCTCGTTTCAGCAGCGCCCAGCTGACACAGTCGATAGCGGCGATATCCGCTTCGCAGCTTTGTAGCAGTTGCAGAGAACGGCGGTGGCCGCCGGAAGCAACGGTTGCGGAAAAAAAGGCCGTACCTCCGGACATTTTCATCAGGCTGTGATAGCCCGAGTATGAATCTTCGCTGTTGAACCCCAGCCTTCGTCCCTGAAAATCCGCCAGCGTCTGGCCGCTCTCCTGCTCCCGCACCGCTATCCAGCTGCGATAATTCGGCCCTTCACAGCCCGGCGCCGAGTAATGAAACGCGCCCACGACCTGGACTTCCGGCAGCCGCGTCATCAGCGGATAGCCGCAGGTCTGGCTGAGCAGCAGATCGTTACGCTGCCAGTGTGTTAACAGCGGATCGGGCCAGCTCATTGCCAGCGAGGCCGATATCCTCAAATTTTGTACCGGCCAGCATGTTAGTCGTTGCCGGCTCCGGCGCATGCCGTCCTACTGGCTGGCCATTTTGATACCCGAGCGGCCATTCATTTTCAGCACACAGAGCCAGCCCGCCATTTTTAATCCAGAAATAGGCGTGTATCACCCTGCGGAGATAATCACTGCCGCCAGGGAATCCAGTGGTTTCTCTTTGTAGTCGAGTTTGTTTTCTATCCAGTTTGCAGCGGAACCCGCTCCGAATAGCCCGCATGCATACGTGAAGATGAAATAACCAACGATCTGTTTTCTGGCGAGGTTTGTTGTTGTGACGATGAAAAACACGCTGCCGGTAAATGCTCCAAATACAATTGTATAATCTACCGATGTAATAAATCCCACCAGCGCAGACGTGACAATGCCCCAGCCAGCTACCGTTCCCACAGTAGCGCTGGTGCTCAATGGCTCAGCCATCACAAACTCCTATAAAAAAGTGAATAAAAAGCCCAACATAAATATTGGGCTGTAGTCGTAAAGAAATAAAATAAACCGCCAGGGGCGAGGTTCATAATCTTTAAGTGGAACATGCATAGAATTCCCACTCTGGACAAATAATACGCCGCTATCGGACAAAATCAATCTCTGATTGATGTGTGTTAAGTTTTATTTAACTTTGTATTCTCGTACTGGTAAAACGTCACGTGCTCTTGTTATTTATCAAACTAAAAGGAATTTTTAACCAGCAAACACAATAAGGAAATAACATGGCTATTCCAGCGTATCTGTGGCTTAAGGGTGATGGCGGTGCGCATATCAGAGGCTCCGTAGACGTGGAGAACAGGGAGGGCAGCATAGAAGTGACTGGTTTCTCTCATAATCTAAGGCTCCCTACAGATCCCATGACCGGCAAACCAACAGGCACCCGAAAACATGGCCCGGCAATAATTCAGAAAGAATTCGATTCATCCTCCCCTTACCTTTATAAGGCAGTGGCAACGGGACAGACGCTGACTTCAGCGGAATTCAAGTGGTATAACATCAACAACGCAGGCCAGGAGGAGGAATATTTTAATATCCTGCTCGAGGGCGTCAAAATCGTTGGCGTTTCACCGATAATGCACGACACCAAAGACCCGGAAAAAGAAAAGCATAATCATCTGGAATGCGTTGAACTGGCGTACGAAAAGATCTCCTGGAAATATTGCGACGGCAATATCTTATTTTCCGATAGCTGGAATGAGAGAGCCCAGGCATGAGATACCCTACTTTAGCGGCTTCTCCGCATCCACCCTATGATATCGCCTCGTTTACACCGCCAGGGGTTTCCCTGGTTAATAACATGATGATAGCAAGATTCCACAGTGGCCCATCAGCGCTGACTTATTACTGGTTCTATAATCAGGTCAGATTGCATGGACCTTGGGATTATAAATTTCATTGCGGCAAAAAATATGAAAATTTCGGTAATTTCCATTACGGTGCAGTCGGTCATGCTGCTCAAATTTCAGAGCCTGTTTTACTGAGAGCTGCCGGGTGGGCTCAGCGCAGTGCTGGTAATTCCAAACTGGAGTATGGTTTTTGGTATGGTTCCAGTCCATTTGGTGATGATCCAAACGACCAATACTGGATAAGAGCAGGGATTGAATATGCGAAACGTGCTGGTTTTTAAAAAGCGGTATGTTCTGTTGGCAATGCTTTTTTTTATCGTTAGTTTCGTGACTTACCGGATCACTCAGTTTTCGCCGGTTGGACAGTCTGTTATTAACAAAGTAAAAGTCAATAATCTGATAAACCTTTATGTCACGGAAGTGAATGCCGGCGCCACTACAGCTTTCTCATATCGACTTTATCTATTTGACGCCAGTAAGAGTGATGCAGCGTTTAATCAAAGCCTGAACGGAAAATCCCATCCTTTTTTAATCACATCCGACCGCCATGCTCTGAAAAAAGTCGAGAATCAGGCTATATATGTTTCTGTAAAGGGTGAAGTTTATTCTTTTTACAGTTCGCCCGGGATCATGAAAAATGGACTAATTTATTCAGTTCCCGTCTATCTCACAGTCACACCGTTTTGATAATGGGCCATATACGCTGACTTTAAAACTTCAAGTCTGGAGCTGTTGAGGAGGCTGCGGGTATCCCCGATCTGATTTTGCTTCGTGCTGCAGGCGCTGCGCAAATTATTGCAGGTACGAGCCTGCCCGAGTTTGCTGATTATCAGGGCCCTAACTCTTACGGTGATGATCCTCAGGACCAGACATGGATAAGAGCTGGAATAGATTATGCGAAACGTTCGGGTTTTTAAGTGGGTAGTGCTGGCTCTGCTCATAATTTCTTTTTACGGTGCGTGGAAAGTGATTACTTCTCCTATCGAGCAAACCGTTTACAAAGTTGAGAAAGTCAATTCGCGGATAACGTTATATATCACTGAGGGGAGCGCAGGTGCTACGACAAATTTTGTTTACCAGTTTTACCTGGTACCACCAGAAATCACCAGAAGTGATTTCCTGAATAATATAGGTGATAAATATCAACCATTTTTATCAACATCCGATGCATGCACTAATGTTGAAATAAATGACGGGGCTATTCACCTGACCGTGCACGGGGCTGTATACCGTTTTAATAATGGGGCGAGCTACTCAACTACGATATACCTGAATGCATCACCATTTTAGATATTCGGGGCTATAATCCTGACACCAGATTTTGCTGGTTTTCAGCGAATGTAGCCCCGGAAATCTAATTCATTCATGTCAACACGTAACCCTCCTGAACTCAGCATCAGCATGGTTCTCCTCTATCTCGCACTTAGTCACCAGTTTCTCGAAAAACGGTTTCCAGTTGCGATTCCAGGTGCGCTCATGCAGATCCGGCACCAGCAATTTTACCGCCCTGAATGCGCGTGTAGTTGATATGCGCCTGAATCCCCTACCAGAACACCGAGCACATTCTTTATCTACCGATGCGCCCTGCCGTGCTGATTCCGCCAGATTACGCACTTGCCCGGTTTGTCAGGTATTGCCCGAGCGGGCAGAGCAGCCCGCACCTTCTGCCAGAAAGCTTCACTATCCTGCGGCGTGAAGGGGTACATCGGCAGGGACGCTATCATCAGGTTGCCTCGCTTAAGGGGAGCTTTAGAGCGGTCGCCTTGTGACAACGCGTACTTCTTTACCCGCTTATCTGATACAGGAAAGCATAGATAGCTGACGGCTTTTGCGATCCTGTTCCGCCTGACAATAATTTAAATCACTGAAAAATAAGTTCTTATTTATTTCATTACTCTAAGGCTAACGTTCTCATCCCCCGCTTTATTGATGCAAACCCGCCTGAAGCTCAGACTCACTAACCAGACCCTTATGACAAATCAGGGACCTTACTGGAGGCAACTATGTTATCTGGACACTCGTCCACCCGAGCCTGGGACAGCCGCCGCAGCGAAAAACGGCGTCGTATCGACTCCCTGGGCCTCAGCGGCAAAGTGCTGCCGACTGACGATCTGGTGGCTATGCTCGAAAAACTGATCGCCCCTGGCGACCGCGTGGTAATGGAAGGCAACAATCAGAAGCAGGCCGATTTCCTTTCGCGCTCGCTGGCTGAGGTCAGCCCGGCTGTTATCCACGATCTGCATATGATCATGCCAAGCGTGGGCCGCAGCGAACACCTGGATATTTTTGAAAAGGGCATCGCCCGCAAGCTCGACTTCTCCTTCTCCGGCACGCAAAGCCTGCGTATCTCGCAGCTACTGGAAGATGGCCTGCTGGAGATCGGTGCGATCCATACCTACATCGAACTCTACTCTCGCCTGTATGTGGATCTGGCCCCTAACGTGGCGCTGATTGCCGGTTTCAAAGCTGACCGCAAAGGCAACCTCTATACCGGCGCAAGCACCGAAGATACGCCAGCGCTGGTTGAAGCCGCTGCGTTTCATGACGGCATCGTTATTGCTCAGGTGAATGAACTGGTAGACGAGGAGTGCGATCTTCCCCGTGTGGATATTCCCGGCTCCTGGATCGACTTTGTGGTGGTGGCGGATAAACCCTTCTTTATCGAACCGCTGTTTACCCGCGATCCCCGCCTGATCAAACAAGAGCATGTGCTGATGGCGATGCTGGCAATCAAAGGCATCTACGCCGAGCATCAGGTGCAGTCACTGAATCATGGTATCGGTTTTAACACCGCCGCCATTGAGCTGCTGCTGCCAACTTACGGCGAACAGTTAGGGCTGAAAGGCAAAATCTGTAAACACTGGACGCTGAATCCGCACCCGACGCTGATCCCTGCCATTGAAAGCGGCTGGGTCGAGAGCGTGCACTGCTTCGGCGGCGAACTGGGAATGGAGAAATATGTTTCCGCCCGCCCTGATATCTTCTTTACCGGTGCTGATGGCTCCATGCGTTCCAACCGCGCCTTCTGCCAGATGGCAGGCCAGTACGCGGTAGATATGTTTATTGGTTCCACCTTGCAGGTAGATGGATCGGCGAACTCCTCAACCGTTACCCGTGGCCGTTTATCTGGCTTCGGCGGTGCGCCAAATATGGGCCACGATCCGCACGGTCGCCGTCATGCAACGCCTGCATGGCTGGCGATGATCAACGAGCCGGATCCGCTGGCGCGTGGTCGCAAGCTGGTGGTGCAGATGGTAGAAACCTTCCAGGCAGGGGCTAAACCGACCTTTGTAGAGAAACTCGAAGCCGTGGACGTGGCGAAAGCCTCCGGTATGCCGCTGGCGCCGGTGATGATTTATGGCGATGACGTCACCCATGTGCTGACGGAGGAGGGCATTGCCTATCTCTACCGGGCGAAAACGCTGGAAGAGCGTCGGGCAATGGTCGCCGCCGTGGCCGGGATCACCGATATCGGACTGGGCGTGGATGCTAAGCGCGTGGCGCAGCTGCGTCGTGAAGGCAAAGTCGCCTTCCCGGAAGACCTGGGTATCCGCCGCACCGAAGCCAGCCGTTCCCTGCTGGCAGCAGGCAGCGTGGCTGATCTGGTCGAATGGTCTGGCGGTCTCTATAACCCGCCAGCGAAATTCCGGAGCTGGTAATGAGCAGACAACCGCAGTTTTCGCAGGCTGGCATCGAGCTGAAAGCTGAAAAACTGGCGGCTCTGGCTACCCGCTGCCTGATTGACGAGGCGCGCCTCAGTCCAAAACCAGGGCTGGTCGACAGCCGCGGCAACGGGGCGCATCTGGACCTGTCGCTGGCGCTGATGGAGCGTTCTGCCCACAGCCTGACCCATACCTTTTACGCGCTGGCGCTGCACTGCTGGAACCGTCCGGCGGATGTTGCGCTGCGGCAGCTGGTCGGCAGGCTTGGACGTGAAGGCGAGCAGGCGATGATGCAGGCGACCGGCGGCGTAAACACGCACCGTGGCGCGATTTGGGCGATGGGGCTGCTGGTCAGCGCTTGCGCGATGCTGGCAGGCGAGCGCGAGCCGGCACGAGTAGCAGAAAAGGCGGCGCAGCTTGCCAGCCTTCCCGATGCCGCCGCGCCAAAAATGTTCAGCAAAGGCTTACGGGCTACCCAGCGCTATCGGGTGCCGGGCGCGCGTGAAGAGGCGCAGCAGGGCTTTCCGCATGTTATGCAGCTTGCCTTGCCGCAGTTGCAGCAGAGCCGCCGGGAAGGCGCCAGCGAGACGCAGGCCCAACTGGATGCGCTGATGGCGATCATGAGCTCGCTCAGCGATACCTGCGTGCTTTCCCGCGCGGGTGAAGCGGGTCTGCGCACGATGCAGCAGGGCGCAAGAGCCGTACTGGCCGCCGGAGGCACAAAGTCTCCTGCCGGAGAGCAGGCGCTCCGCTGGCTGGATGCAGAGATGCTGGCGCGCAACGCTTCACCCGGCGGCGCAGCCGACCTGCTGGCCGCTACCCTATTTACAGACCGTTTAGGCGATCTCACTTTTTAAGAGGACGTTATGGAACAGATCACAATTTCCCTCCCGGCTTCGCGCCAGCTCAGCGGTAAAGCGCTGGCGGGCGTGGTTGGCTCCGGGGATATGGAAGTGCTGTTTGTTGCCGATGGCAGCCAGCAGCTGACCGTCACGCTGACCACTTCCGTCGATAACAGTCAGGCACGCTGGCAGGCTCTTTTCAACCGTCTGGCTGAATTTGGTGAGCTGCCGGCCGGGCAGATGACCATTCACGATTTTGGCGCCACGCCGGGCGTGGCCCGTATCCGCATTGAGCAGGTATTTGAGGAGGTGGCTGATGCGTAACGACAGCAGCTTTATTGAACTGAAAGCCCGCCAGCGCGCGAAATTATTGCTTGATGAGGGCAGCTACCGCGAACTGCTGGACCCCTTTGCCGGGATTATCTCTCCGTGGCTCGGCCCGCAGGGCATCGTGCCGCAGTCCGATGACGGCATGGTGGTGGCGAAAGGCACCATTAACGGACAACCCGCCGTGGTTGTGGCGATTGAAGGGGCGTTTCAGGGCGGCAGCATGGGCGAAGTCTCCGGGGCCAAAATGGCCGCCGCGCTGGAGCTGGCGGCAGAAGATAACCGTAATGGCATCCCCACTCAGGCTGTGCTCTGTCTGGAAACCGGCGGCGTTCGTCTGCAGGAAGCCAATCTTGGTCTGGCCGCGATTGCCGACATTCATGCTGCGATTGTCGATCTTCGTCGCTATACCCCAGTTATTGGCATTGTGGCGGGCACCGTGGGCTGCTTTGGCGGTATGTCGATTGCAGCCGCGCTTTGCAGCTATCTGATCGTCACACGTGAAGCGCGGCTGGGGCTGAATGGCCCGCAGGTGATTGAGCAGGAAGCGGGCATTGAAGAGTATGACTCCCGCGACCGGCCATTTATCTGGAGCATGACCGGCGGTGAAGTCCGTTATCAAAGCGGGCTGGTTGACGCGCTGGTGGACGATGGGCAGCAGGCGGTGAAGCAGGCGATGAATGCAGCCATCGCCAGAGGCGTTCCGGCACAGCATCGCACGGACAAATATGAGGACTTTTTGTCACGCCTGAGCCAGTTCGACACTTTAAAACAGGCCGACAGCGAACAAATCAGGGCGCTATTTGCCCGGGAGGATCAGTAATGAGCCAGAAAATCAGCCGTGGTGAGCAGTGGCTCGCCCTGCTTACCCACAATGCACCTCGCCTGAGCGGACTTTGTCCTTCAGTTCAGGTGGCCGACGGTGAAATTAACGGCCAGCCAGCGCGCTTTGTGGCAGTTATCCCCGACGCGCAGAACCACTACCCACGAGCCGCCAGAGGCGAGGTGGGCCTGCTGGAAGGCTGGACGCTGGGAAAAGTGGTCAGTGAAACCGTGGCGGAAGATGCAGACCAGCCCCGGAAACGCGCAATCGTGGCGGTTATCGACGTCCCAAGCCAGGCCTATGGCCGCCGCGAGGAAGCGTTCGGCATCCACCAGGCGCTGGCGGCAGCGGCAGCGGCTTATGCCAACGCTCGCCTGGCAGGCCATCCGGTGATTGGGCTGATTGTGGGTAAAGCGATGTCGGGGGCGTTTTTGGCTCACGGCTATCAGGCAAACCGACTGATCGCCTTTAACGATCCCGGCGTGATGATCCATGCGATGGGCAAAGAGGCGGCGGCACGTATCACGCTGCGCAGCGTCGAGTCGCTGGAAAAACTGGCAGAAACCATTCCACCTATGGCCTACGACATTGCGAATTATCATTCGCTGGGGCTGCTGGAAAGTCTGCTGGAGATCAGCAATCCGGATGCGCCTTCCGTCGACGACCTTGCCACCGTTGAACAGACGCTGGCGGAAGCTGTCAGCACTGCCCGCCAGGAGCCGGGTCTGAAAGATCGGTTAAAAGCGCAAAATCGTCACAGCTCTGCGCTGGTACGCGAGAAAATGCGCGCCGCCTGGTAGCGCGTGTTCAAACACTGACAAGACAAACCTGCAAGGCCGCGTTTTGAGCACGCCGTTGCGTGCTCTGCAACACCAGCCTGAAAAAATAATAATCATCGCGCCTGTGCTTCTCCCAACTTTTACAGGTGATGTTATGACATACGTAATAGTACATGCTCTGGCACCAATCTTCGTCATTATGCTGCTGGGCTTTTATGCCGGTAAAGCGAAGATGGTGGACAATAAAAATGTGTCTCTACTCAATATTTTTGTCATGGATTTTGCGCTACCGGCGGCGCTGTTTACCGCTACCGTCCAGACGCCCTGGGCCGGGATTGTCGGCCAGTCACCGCTGATTGTGGTGCTGGTGCTGTCGATGTGGGTGGCGTATGCCGCGTTTTATTTTTTATGCATTAAAGTGTTCCACAAGTCACCGCAGGATGCCGCAGTGCTGACGCTGACGGTTGCCCTGCCGAACTATGCTGCACTGGGCCTGCCGATCCTGGGTAGCGTTCTGGGGGAAAGCTCCGGGACGTCACTCTCCGTAGCGGTCTCTATCGCCTGCGGATCGGTACTGATGACGCCGTTCTGTTTGCTGATTCTGGAGCGTGAAAAGGCGCTGGCGGCGGGTGGTGAACACAAATCGAGCCTGGCGATGCTGCCGGTGCTGATGTGGCGTTCGGTGACCAAGCCTATTGTCTGGGGACCGCTGCTGGGCGTGGTGCTTTCAGCGCTGGGTATTCGTATGCCTGAACTGCTGCTCTCTACCATCAAACCTCTGGGTCTGGCTGCCACCGCGGCGGCGCTGTTCCTGACCGGGCTTATTCTGTCGGCGCGTCAGTTGAAAATGAACAGAGCGGTAGTGGTAGCCAGCCTGACCAAACTGCTGATTCAGCCGTTAATCGCCTGGGGGCTGGTGCTGGTACTTGGCCTGCATGGTCAGATAGCGATTACCGCCATTCTGATGATTGCGCTGTCAGCCGGTTTCTTTGGGGTGGTGTTTGGCAACCGTTTTGGCGTCTCGTCGCCAGATGCGGAAGCGGCTCTGCTGATCAGTTCAGTATTGTGTATCATTACTTTACCGCTGTTTATCTCGTTAACTTCAGGAATGTAAGATGGTTTTCTCCCTCCGTGCGCACGATCTGGTCTGGCTTGCCAGCGCTAATGACCTGCAGGGCGAGCTGCCTGAATGGGTCAGCAGCCAGTGGCGTTCAGCCTTGCCGCTGGTGGTGCGTCGGGACTGGGATGCTGGAGGGAGAATTCCGGTGGGTATCCGGGGGTTACGCCGCGACCAGCGCGCGGCAGCCTGGGTTTCAGCGGATGCGGTGCGCCGCTGCGTAACGCCGGAGTCACTTAGCGAGAGTGAGCTTCTGCTACGTTCGCCCTTTGTCTCCCTGCCGCCGGTACAGGCCGCTATCCAGCTTGCGCAGCAGCGCTGGGGCTGGCCGTGGGGCATTACCGGCAGCGTGGGCTATGCGCTGGCGACCGAGGTGCCGGTGATGCACGCCGCAAGCGATCTCGATCTGGTTCTGCGTTGCGATCTACCCGTTGCGGAGCAGGAGTTGATGCGCTGGCAACAGTTCACCCAGCAATTATCCTGTCGGGTAGATACCCAGGTAGAGACGCCGCAGGGCGCTTTTGCGCTGGCGGAATGGCTGCGTGAGGAAAGGGTGATGCTGAAAACGAACCTTGGGCCTCGTCTGACGGCACAGCCCTGGAGCGCCGGATAACCCGGCTGTCGGTGAAGCCGGAACTGCTGCGCAGCGTTGAATAAGCAGCATGAACAAGCCGGTGCTTATTTAAGCGCCGCGTGAACAGCCTGAAGATGCCGCTAAAGGCTCAACCACGGAGAAACTGCGGATGAAAATTTTGCTCACTTTTCCCGGCCAGGGACCGCAGCGCGCAGGAATGCTGCAACAGCTTCCGGCAGGGGATGAAATTTTACGCCACGCCAGTGAGGTACTGGGCGAACAGGCGGCAGCGCTGGACAGCGTCGAAGCCCTGCGTCATACCCGCGCCGTGCAGCTGTGCCTGCTGATTGCGGGCGTGGCATATGCACGTGCATTACAGGATCGGGGATTGTTTCCGGACATGACCTGTGGCCTGTCGATTGGCGCTTATCCTGCGGCGGTGATTGCCGGGGCGTTGAAGTTTGAGGATGCGTTGCGGCTGGTCTCTTTACGCGGTGAGCTGATGGAGCAGGCTTACCCTCACGGCTACGGCCTGACGGCGATTATCGGCCTGACGTTGAGCCAGCTGGAGCCGCTGCTGGATGAGCAAAGCTGGATCGCCAACATCAATGCCGAACAGCAGCTGGTGATTGCCGGTAGCGATGCCGCTATGCAGCGGGTGGCCGAAAAAGCGCTGAGTGCCGGTGCGCAGAAAGCACACCGCCTGGCGGTAAGCGTGCCTTCCCATTGTGCGCTGCTTGCCAGGCCTGCGGAGAAGCTGGCAGAAGCGTTTCAAAGCATCACGCTCTCCCGCCCACGTACGGCTTATCTGAGCGGCAGCAGCGGCAGGGTAGTGTGGCAGCCGGAACAGATAGCCGACGATCTCGCCTTTAATATGTCACGCACCGTACGCTGGCACGAAGCGATGATTGCGGCCAATGAACGTGAAGTTCGTCTGGCAATAGAAATGCCGCCCGGCGCGGTGCTGACCGGATTGACCCGGCAGGCCTTCAGCGAGGGAGAAGCCCTGTCGCTGGAACAGGGCGGAAGTGACCTGGCGCTGGCGCTGGCTAAGCGACTCCGAAACCAGCGCTAGTCCGCTGGCGGCTGTACATTCTGCCCTCTGCCGCCAGGGCCAGCAGATTCGGATCGCGCTCGCGGTTACGTTCAAATACAATCGCCAGCGTTTGCCGCATCTGATAGGGCGGCGCAAGGTTCAGCAACTGTACCGAATTCTCATACACCCGTTTCATCCTGCCGGGGATTAACGTCAGCCCCACGCCCGCCTGCACCAGACTCAACATGGAAAAAATATCGTTTACCCGCATCACAATATCCGGCTCGAATCCGGCGATATTAAATGCCTCTTTAAAGCCGTGATAGGTGGCAAACCCCTCAGCCAGCGCAACGAACTTCTGCTGACGAAAGTCCCGCAGATCGGCGGGATGAGAGGTATCAAAACCCGACGAGGCAGGTGCAGCCAGGAAAATATCATCTTCAAACAGCGGCAGAGCAACGAAACGGTTAAGGTCAATTTCACTGTCAGTCTGTGAAATCAAAATGGCGTCCAGAAAGCCCTCCTCAAGTTTACCCAGCAGCGCCTGGTTGGAACCCATCATTAAATCCAGCTCCAGATCGGGGCGGCGTATTTTCATCCCCATAATCAGTTGAGGAATGGTTTCCAGCGTCAGCGAATAGAGGGTACCCAGCCGTAACCGGCCCTGGCCCACTCCTGCCGTTTTGCGCGTCTCTTCTATTCCCCGCACCATCAAACCCGTGACTTCCTGACTGTATTCACACAGCGTATGCGCGGCGGGTAGCGGAACCAGGTTGCGCCCCTGATGGATAAACAGCGGACAGCGTACGTTCTCTTCCAGCGTGTGCAGGGCGCGATGCACGCTCACGCTGCTGATCCCCAGCGCCTCGGCGGTGCGGGCAATGTTGCCACGCTGCATAAAGGCCATAAAAATATCCAGCTTGCGAAAAGTAATATCCGCGTCAATTTTCATCGTTCTGACCTGTGCGTTACCTGAACCAGCAAGAATAGTAGCCCGTTAGCCCGTCTGGGGATAACGCATTGATGCGGAAGGGAGGCAAACCTCACGAATGTGTAACCCAGATCAACTCGCGTCGCCCGCCGCGCATTGTCATCTGCACAGGGTAAGGTCATTACCGTGACCAACTGCCCGGACGGGAGACTACACGCGCAAATTTATTGCTTGCGGAGCATGAAGTCCGCCAACTCACTGACCACTCTTCGGCGCCGCTTATCGGGCATCGGGAAATCACTTTTTAGTTCTCTTTGGCCTGCATTTGGTAACAAAGTATGCTTTGCCACATTTCTGTCATACTTCTCTTCCAGCATAGCTTCAGCTCGCTTCATCTCCCTCAATTTTATAAGGAACGACAATGCGTTATCGTTACTCCCTGCTGGCTGCCGCCCTGATGTTAAGCCAGCTGGCCCAGGCTAAACCTGCGACGCCTGGTTTCGAAAGCATCCGCGCGCTTGCTGACAGCACCACGCCTGCCAGCGACAGCGCAGACTTTGTAACCTTTGACGCGGCGATCCAGCAGTCGTTGATCGACGCCCTGAAAGGCGATGCGGCAACCCTGACGCGTGACCAGCTGGAAGAGAGCAGGCAGAGCAAAAAGCTGGCGGATAAGAAGTGGCTGAAAGAGAGCGGCTATGACTTTAGGAAGAAAGAGAATCAGCAGGCTGGCATAGCGCTATTAAGAGCTTTCCCGGCGCTGCCGAAAAGCACGATTGAGGCCAGCCTGAAAACGGTGGAAAACATCAACCTGAACGCGACTCAAGGGCAGCGCACGCAGGCCCTGATTGACGCTGAAGGTCAGGACCATCTCTTTTTTCTTGCCGACGCGCTGGGTCCAAAGCTGGGCCGGGCGTTCCTGAATGCTTATAACAAGGGGGAAATAGGTAAGGCTGCCGCGCTGATTAAAGCCAGTGAAGTCAGCACCAGCGCCGCAAAAAAGCATTTCAATAATCCACGTCCTTTCCTGATCGACGGCAACACAATCCACTTCGTGCCGGATACGGCCATTGTCAAAGACAGCCAGCCTTACCGGGCAAGCGAAGGCTCTTATCCAAGCGGTCACACTAACACGGCCTATACCGATGCGCTGCTGCTGGGGGAAATGGTGCCAGAGCGATTTGTTCCTTTAATCGACCGTGCGGCTCGCTATGGCTATTCGCGGATGGTGCTGGGAGTGCATTACCCCATCGATCTGATCGGCTCGCGGATGGTGGCGCAGCGTAACGTGGCGCACTATCTCAACGACGCGAAATACCGAGGCTTGTTTATTGAAGCCCGCGATCAGCTGCGTCAGGCGCTGGCGAAAGAGTGTGGGACTTCACTGGAAGTTTGTGCCGAACCTGCCGGTGCTGCCGATCCTTACACCTCGCCAGAGATGAAAACTTTCTACCGCTTTACCCTGACCTATACTTTGCCGCAGCAGAAAGCGGGTTATTCGCCGCTAGTCGTGCCGGAAGGGGCAGAAGTGTTGCTGAAGGGGCCTCTGCCTGAACTGACCGATGCACAGCGCCGTCAGCTGATGGTATCTACTGCGCTTGCGGGTGGTTACCCGCTCTCCGGCACCACGCCAGAGCAAAACTTCTGGCAGCGCCTGAACCTGCACGATGCGGTAACGGCGGCACAGCGATAAGTTTTCAGGGCGATTTTCGTCGCCCTTTGAGTCATTATTGCGCAGGCATCCCCGGCCAGACGCCGGGGCCAATCGGCAGGCCCAGTGCATACCAAGCCAGCAGCAGCAGGATCCAGACGCTGAAGAACACCAGCGGATAGGGCATGATCAGCATGTAATAGGTGCCCAGTTGGGCATCTTTACGGTAACGCTGCAGGAAACCGAGGAACAGCGGCAGGAAAGGGGACATCGGGGCCAGCGGCAGCACCGAGGAGTCTGCAATACGGAAGATCATCTGGGCGAAAGCGGGATGGAAGCCCAGCAGCATAAACATCGGCACAAATATCGGGGCCAGAATCGACCAGATAGCAGACCCGCTGGCGATAAACATACAGAGAAACGCCGAGAGGAACATCAGCCCGATAAACGCAGGTGCGCCGGTCATCCCTGCGGATTCAAGAATATCCGTCAGGCCCACCGCCATAAATTTCCCCATATTGCTCCAGTTGAAGAACGCCACAAATTGCGACAGCGGGAAGACCATTACAATAAAGCCCGCCATGCTCTTCATTGGCTCAATCAGCTGATGCGGAACGTCATCCGGACGCTGGATCTGTTTTGTCACTATGCCGTAGGTAATGGCTACCGCAAAAAAGAACAGAATGATCAGCGGCACAATGCCCTGAATAAACGGCGAGGGAATGATCGAGCCGGTGCCAGGCTGGCGCAGCGGAGCACCTTCAGGTATCACCAGCAGCGCCACCAGGCCGACAAAAATCAGCCCTGCCAGGCCGCTCATCAGCAGCCCACGGTTTTGTAACGGCGTTAGCTTTGCCAGCTTCTCTTCACCGTTGCCTCGCCAGGCCGGCAGGCGCGGCTCAACAAATTTGTCGGTTAACAGGCCGCCCGCTATCGTCAGCACCACCACGGAAGAGGCCATAAAGAACCAGTTATCTACCACGCTGACATGCACCGTGTCGCTGACCGCTTTCGCCGCCTCGCTACTGATGCCGGAGAGCAGTACGTCGGTAGTGACAATCAGCAGGTTGGCCGTAAAACCGGAAGCTACCCCGGCGATAGCGGCCAGCAGGCCAGCAACCGGGTGGCGATTAACGGCAATAAACATCAGCGCGCCCAACGGCGGCATCACCACCAACGCCGCATCCGAGGAGATATGGCTGAAGAAGGCGATGAACAGCACCATGTAGCTGGCATAACGGGCGCTGACAAAAGACGCCATTTTATGCATCAGCGCCTGCAGCAGGCCTACCTTCTCCGCCAGCCCGGCACCGATCATCAGCGCGAGGATCGATCCCAGCGGCGCAAACCCGCTGAAGTTTTTGATGATATTCGGCAGGATCCACTGGATCCCCGCCACGCTGAGGAGATTCTTTACCTGGATCAACTCGCCATTGGCCGGATTCTTTACCGAGACATTCAGCCAGGAGAGCAGGGCGGTTGCTACCATCAGCACAACGATCAGATAAACGAACAGCAGAAACGGATTGGGAATTTTATTGCCGACGCGCTCAATCCAGTAAAAAATCTTGCCCGGGCTTTTTCCCGGACTGGTTGCTTCACTCATGCATTACCCTCTGCTCTTGGTTGTGTTTGCTTATGCTTATAATTTTAGGGCTGGGATCTTGCCCAGCCTCCGGGTCTGACGACGGTGCTAAGCCAGCGGCGAAGGGGTTACCCCTGCCGGGATCGGGCAGTGATACGGTTGTTTTTCACGAACCAGGCGAAACTCCTGTTGAGCCTGATCTAACAAGGTGCGATCGCTTAAAAGCGCAATCGCGGTTGCGGCCAGAATTTTTCCTGCAAGAGACATGCCTTTATGGGCAACAGAGGTACGACCCTGCGCCACCAGTTGCCAGGTATGCAACGGCGTACCCAGGGCAAAGCAAGGTGTGAAGCATTGTGCGGTGGGAGTTACCCAACTGACATCGCCCACGTCGGTAGAGCCATACATCACCTCACCGGATTCACAATAGGGGGCGACTTCCTCCATCAGCACACTTTCACCCAGCGCCGCGACCCAGGCTTTTCCCGCCTGGCCGCCGGTGCGGGCAATATTGAGTCCGGCGTTTTCAAGATCCTCCTTACTCAGCGTCTGGCGTATTTCGCAGGCATACTGGCGTTCGCGGGAGGTGTACTCGGGAATACCGTATTCGCAGAGATAGCCATACATCACCTTTTCCAGCGCCCGGTTAGGCACATAGTTGGAGCAGGCTTTATCAAAGCGCACGCTCATCGTGGTGTCGGTCATCAGCGCCGCGCCTTTGGCAATATTGATCGTCCGCTGGTAAATCTCCTGCGCCTGATCGAGCTGAGGCGCACGGATCAGATAGAGCACTTCGGCATCCGCCTGCACCACATTGGGTGAGCTTCCTCCGGCATTGGTCACCGCATAGTGCAACCGTGCTTCCTGCACGATATGTTCCCGCAGGAAGTTGGCACCAGTGTTCATCAACGTCACCGCATCCAGCGCGCTGCGGCCAAGGTGCGGGGAATTTGCGGCGTGGGCGGCAACGCCTTTAAAGTGAAACGCAGCCTGAATATTCGCCAGCGTGCTGGTATTGAACATGCCGCTGAAGGCTTCCGGATGCCAGGTCAGGGCAGCATCGGCCTCATCAAACAGCCCTTCGCGTACCATAAAGGTTTTGCCGGAGCCGCCTTCCTCGCCAGGGCAACCATAAAAGCGCACGGTGCCCGGCAGCGCCTGCTGCTGCATCCAGGCTTTTACGGCAAAGGCTGCGGCCAGCGCGGCAGTACCAAGCAGGTTGTGGCCGCAGCCGTGACCGTTGCCATTCTCAACCAGCGGTTCAGGGGCGGCGCATCCTGCCTGCTGGCTTAACCCCGCTAAGGCATCATATTCACCCAGCAGGGCAATCACCGGCTTGCCGTTGCCGAAGCTGGCAATAAACGCCGTTTGTATATCAGCAACGCCGCGCTCAACCGTGAAGCCCTCTTCTTCCATCGCGTTTGCCAGCAGGTTGGCAGCAAAGGTTTCAGTGAACCGCGTTTCGGGATGATCCCAGATAGCATCGCTCAGGGCAGTGAAGTGGGCCTGGTGCTGCTCAATGTAGTGCGCCACAAAGGCGCTGAACCCGGCAGACATTATCCCTCCTCCCGGTAGTCCTGAATGTTAAAGGCGAGCGCCGCCAGCGTTTTTATCGCTGTTGCCATTACCTGCTCATTGAAATCAAACTTCTCGTTGTGGTGGCCAGCACTTAATTCCGTGCCAAAAATGATGTAGGAAGCTTGTCCGCCCAGCTCTTTAACCCGTTCCATCATGTAGGTGGCATCTTCCGAACCGGCGGCCTGCTCCCGCTTATCTACCAGAGAAGTAAGTTCTGGAATACTACCGGCCTGCTGACGAATAAAGTTGACCCAGGGCTGCGTGGGCTGGCTGCTGCGGGCTGCGCCCATTAGCGCGATCTCGTGCTGAACGCCATACATCGCAGCGGCGCCAGCCAGCGCCTGAAGGGCTTTCTGGTAGATAAAGTCGTTGATTTCGTTGGTCGCACCCCGGGTCTCGACCTTCATAAAAGCGCGATCGGCAACGACATTCCGCCCTGTTCCCGCCTGCAAAACGCCTACGTTAATGCGTGAACTGCCGGCGCTGTGCTGTGGCAGCGTGTGCAGCGCCAGCGTAGCCTGGGCGGCGGCAAGAAGAGCGTTGCTGCCCTCTTCGGGACGGGCTCCCGCATGCGAGGCCACGCCGCGAAAGGTGACATCCAGCTTGGTGGTCGCCATAAAGCTGTCGTTTCCACAGACCAGTTCCCCCGGCGGAACGCCGGTGCCAATGTGGATAGCAGTAAAGAAATCGACGTCATCAAGCACGCCTGCTGCCACCATCGATTTAGCGCCGCGCGTGCCCTCTTCGGCAGGCTGGAAGATCAGTTTGATCGTCCCTGTCAGGCGTGACTCAAACTGCTTGAGGACCTGCGCCAGGCCCAGGCCAATCGTGGTATGCCCGTCATGACCGCAGGCATGCATCATACCTTCGTTGCAGGAAGCGAACCCTTCGGCAAAAGGGCGGTGCTCCGGTGCCTGCAACTCGACCACATCAAGAGCATCCATATCCACACGAAATGCCATGACCGGACCGGGACGGCCCGTTTCCAGCGTGGCGACGACGCCACAAAATCCGCCGGAAAAATGTGACAGCCATTGCGGTAACGCACCCTGGCTCAGCGCACGCTGTTCCTGTTGTGCCAGCACTTCCGCAGAGGGCAAACCCATACGGCTTTTTGCATCAATCACCTCGCGGCCCAGCTTCAGGGGATAGCCCAGCCGGTGAAGTTCTTCTGCCACCAGCGTAGCGGTGCGGAATTCCAGCCAGCCCGATTCGGCAAATTTATGCAAGTCACGGCGTCGCTCTTGCAGAGCAGGGGTGATTTCACGGACAAAATCGGCAACAGCTTGATCCATTTTCTCTTCCTCGGAATGACAGGATAAATTTCGCAGGCAGCGAAACAGGCCCGAAATTTATCAGGGATGTAAAAACGTGTTCTGGGTTGTAATACGGCAACTGGCGCGCCGTAATCAGTCAGTACGATGCTGCTTTGGGGAACAAATGGCCTGACGAAAAGCCGGATAAAAAACTCTCTTTTTTTTGACTCTACACAGTGACGGCAAGGGTAAGAAGATGCCAATATCTTTTCACTGATAAACAGTGGTTATCACTCAGCCAGAGGATTTATGCCTGCTTCCATAAAGCTCCATCAGCTTCGTGCTTTTGTTGATGTCACCCGGGAAGGCAGTATTCGCGCTGCTGCCCGGGCGTCCAGTTTATCGCAGCCCGCCTTAACAAAATCGATTCAGGAACTGGAGGAAGTCCTTGGTGCGCGGCTGTTTATCCGCCGCAGGCAGGGCGTCGTGCTGACGGATGTAGGGGATAACTTCTTCCAGCACGCCAGCCTGATTCTGGAGGAGTTACGGGTCGCTCAGGAGGATATTCAGCAGCGCCTGGGCCAGGCTGGCGGAACGGTAAATATCGGCGTGGGCGGCAGTATTGCACGCACGATTATGCCGCAGGTGATAACTCAGTTTCATCGCCAGTACCCTAAAGTAAAGGTCAGAATAGTGGAAGGGCAGCTGGTGTCGATGATCCCGGAACTGCGCCAGGGCGAACTGGACTTCACCATCAATACCTATTACCAAAGCCATCTGGATAATGAGCTGAGCTACGAACGGCTGATGGATCGTGAATACCGGGTAGTGGTGCGCAAAGGGCATCCCTGCGAACACGCTACGTCGCTGGCAGATTTGCAGCACTGCGACTGGACCATGCCGACGCCTAAAGGGAGTTACTACCGCTTATTACACGAGCTGTTCACCGAGATGGGAATGGCTCCCTCTATCAGCGTCACCTGTGAAACCTTTATGGCTTGCACCAGCCTGGTGGCGCAAAGCGACTTTGTCAGCATCCTGTCGCTGGATGTTATCTCAGATCCTGTTCTCGGGAATCAGCTGGTCCCGCTGGCGATCAAGGAGAAATTACCCAGGGCCACCTTTTATCTGATTCAGCGCAAGGATACGACATTGACCCCAATGGGCGCGCATCTTGCCAGACTGTTTCGTATGCATTGCCAGGGCGTAAAATTCCCGCTGGAGGAGCCGTTACCGGTGGAGAGGAGATTGGCAAAATGAGGCGTAAATTTTGCGTAATTACGTGATACAGTATTTTTTATCACCCCCTCAGCAAGAGAGCAGGCATGATGACGCAAACCGTGTCACTTCATCGCTATCAACCCCGTTTTCATCAGGGAGTCGTGGATCTGATCCTGCCGATCCAGACCCAGGAGTTCGGCATCGCTATCACCGCCCAACAGCAGCCAGATCTTAATGAGATAGAAGCGTTTTACCAGCGCGGCATGGGCGATTTCTGGCTGGCTCTGGCGGGCGACAGAGTAGTGGGCTGCATTGGGCTAAAAGATATCGGGCAGCAGCAGGCCGCTCTGCGCAAAATGTTTGTGGCAGGCGATTTCCGGGGTAAATCCCAGGGGGTGGCGAATGCGTTACTTAACACGCTGCTGGGCCATGCCAGCCAGCGCAAACTGGCGTCCATCTGGCTGGGCACCACCGATAAGTTTCTCGCCGCGCACCGTTTTTACGAGAAAAACGGCTTCCGGGAAGTCAGCATAACCAGCCTGCCAGAAGCCTTTCCGCTGATGGCGGTAGACAGTAAATTTTACCGCCTCGCTATGCCAAAATAGTTGTGCAGGCCGCCTGCGGGTGGCCTGACGTCGCCCACTTTCTCCCCACTTTTCCTTCCCGGCTCTTCTTCAGCATGTTACCGCCTTGTAATTTAAAAAAACTGATATAGCAGAAATGCATAAATAGCCCATTTTTGAAATAGACTTAAATTTCATTGTGTTGAATCGATTAAGTATTAAAACAAAAATGGGTAAACTACCATACAAGAAATATTTGTTAACATTATTAACCTCATTATAACTTTTACGAAAAACTATTAACGTATATTTTATAAGCGGCTAATCGTTAGCCTTAAAACTATTACTAATGTAACTATTGTGCCAGGCCACTTCTGGTGCGCTTTCAGTGGAAATGTCGTCATGGAAAAAAAGTCAGACCAGCAGGTGCCTGCACGCAGGCGTTTCCTGCAGAAAACCCTGTCGCTGATCCCGCTCGCCGCCGCCGGGGGCAGCAGCGTAATCGCTTTTACCACACCTGCTGCCGAAGCTACCTCGCAGGGTGTCTCAAGCCAGTATGTTCCCACCTTTTTCAACAATGATGAATGGCGCTTTATTCTTGCCGCCTGCGATCGGTTGATCCCCACCGACAGCAATGGCCCCGGCGCGGTCAGTGAAGGCGTTCCGGTCTATATCGATAAGCAGATGGAATTGCCCTATGGCTATGGCCATCTGTGGTATATGCACCCACCGTTTGCCAGTGCCGTTGCGGAACTGGGCTATCAGTCCAGCCTTGTGCCACGGGAAACATATCGTCAGGGGATCAGGGCGATTAATCAGCACTGCCAGCAGCAGTTTCAGAAGATCTTTGCCGACCTGAGCAGTGAGCAGCAGGAAACGATCCTGCATGATCTGGAGGGCGGCAAACTAACCTTTGAAAACGTGCCGGGCAAGCTGTTCTTTGAACAGCTGCTGGAAAATACCAAAGAAGGCTACCTTGCCGACCCGATGCATGGCGGTAATCAAACGCTGGCCTCCTGGAAAATGATCGGCTTCCCCGGCGCGCGCGCCGACTTCCAGGATCAAATGGATCGACCCAACCAGCCTTATCCGCTGGGACCGGTAAGTATTTCAGGCAAACGGAGCGTTTAATCATGGCAGCAATAAAAAAAGATCCCGTCGATATGGTGATCGTCGGTTTCGGCTGGACCGGCTCCCTGATGGCGATGGAGCTGGCGAACAGCGGACTGAAGATCCTCGCGCTTGAACGTGGCGAACAGCGTGATACCTACCCCGATTTTGCCTATCCGCGTAACGCAGATGAGCTGACTTACGGCATCCGGCTGAAGCTATTTCAGAATGCAGCCCGGGAGACGGTAACGGTTCGTCATGCCACGGCAGATACAGCCATGCCTTACCGCCGCTTTGGTTCCTTCCTGCCTGGCGATGGCGTGGGCGGAGCGGGCGTGCACTGGAACGGTATGCTGTGGCGACCGCTTGAAGCGGATCTGAAAATGCGCAGCACGGTTATTGAGCGCTACGGGGAAAGTTTTATCCCACAGGATATGACCGTGCAGGATTATCCCTTTACCTACGCAGAGATGGAGCCTTTCTTCGATAAGTTTGAGAAGATCTGCGGCACCTCCGGCAATGCCGGAAACCTCCAGGGTGAAAAAGTGGCGGGCGGTAATCCCTTTGAAGCACCGCGCCAGAATCCTTATCCCACCAAGGTGCAGAAGCGCCAGTACGGTGGCGAACTCTTCGCGCAGGCTGCCGAAACGCTGGGATACCACCCTTTTACCATGCCTGCGGCCATCTGTACCGAGTCCTATACCAACCCCTACGGTGTGGCGTTAGGGGTTTGTAATTATTGCGGTTTCTGTGAGCGCTTCGGCTGCTTTAACTATTCGAAAGCTTCACCGCAAACCACAGTGCTTCCGGCGCTGGGCCAGTTTAACAATTTTGAGTTACGCACTCAGGCGCAGGTTATTCGGGTCAATACTGACTCTGACGGGAAGAAGGCGACCGGCGTGACCTATATTGACGCACAGGGCCAGGAGATCGAGCAGCCCGCATCGATTGTTGTACTGAGCACCTTCCAGCTGAATAACGTCCGTCTGCTTCTGCTCTCTAAAATTGGCAAACCTTACGATCCGATGACCGGAGAAGGCGTGGTAGGGAAAAATTACGCTTATCAAATGAACGGCGGTATCACACTGTTTTATAACAAGGACAAGGTCTTCAATCCGTTTGCCGCCTCGGGCGCAACGGGCGTGTTTATGGACGATTTCAACGCGGAAAACTTTGACCATGGCAGCCTGGGTTTTGTCGGTGGTGCCACCATATCCGCGACGACAACCGGTGGCCGTCCTGTTCAGCAGATGAGTACGCCAAAAGAGGCGCCTCGCTGGGGATCGGGCTGGAAGCAGTCCATAAAAGATCACTATCTGCATACCATGGGCGTGGGATCGTCCGGCTCGGTGATGCCTTACAAACAGTGCTACCTCGATCTGGACCCCACCTATCGGGACGTACACGGCCAGCCTCTGCTGCGGATGACCTTTGACTGGCAACAGAATGAACTCAAGATGACCAACTTTATCAAAGGAAAGGCGGAAGGGATCGTCAAAGCGATGGCGCCCGATCGTTATCAGCTCGGCTTCAAGGGAATGGATGCGCATTATGACGTGCGGCCCTATCAGTCCACGCATACCACCGGCGGGGCGATCATGGGTGATAACCCGAAAAACAGCGTGGTGAATAAATACCTGCAGAGTTGGGATGTGCCAAATGTCTTTGTACTGGGAGCGTGCTGTTTCCCACAAAATCTGGCCTATAACCCGACCGGGATTGTCGGCGCGACGGCGCTGTTTGCCGCTAACGCCATTCGTACCCAGTATCTGGCTAACCCCGGACCGCTGGTTCAGGCATAACAGGGAAGAGAAACATGATCAAACAAACCGGATGGTTAACCTCTTTACTGTTAGCGGGCCTGGCCTCTGCGGCGGCTTCAGCGGCAGAAGCGCCGATAAGCAAAGGGCATTATCTTGCTATGGCTGGCGACTGCGCCGCTTGTCATACCGCAGCGGGGGGCGCAGATTTTGCAGGTGGGTTGAAAATGCTGACGCCAGTAGGTGCCATCTACTCTACCAACATCACGCCAGATAAGCAGACCGGCATAGGAGACTACAGCTATGACGATTTCGCTGAAGCGGTGCGGGGCGGCGTGGCGAAAGATGGGCATCAACTCTATCCCGCGATGCCGTATACCTCATTTTCTAAAATCAGTGATGAGGATATGCACGCGCTGTATGACTATTTTATGCAGGAAGTCCCCGCCGTTAAGCAGGCCGATCGTGACAGCGATATTCCCTGGCCGTTAAGCATGCGCTGGCCGCTGATTGTCTGGAACTGGGCGTTTCATGACGAGGAGCGATTCAAACCGGATAAGGGGCAGAGTGCGCAATGGAATCGTGGCGCCTATCTGATTCAGGGGCTGGAGCACTGCGGAACCTGCCACACGCCGCGCGGTATTGGCTTCCAGGAAAAAGCGCTGGATCAGCACGACGCCGCTTATCTGACTGGCGGTACGCTGGAAGGATGGCATGCGCCAGATCTCACCGGTAATCAGAAAGAGGGAATTGGAAGCTGGTCGCAGAAGGATATCGTCAGCTTCCTGAAAACTGGCTGGACGGCTGACACAGCGGCCTTTGGCTCCATGACCGACGTGATTGAGCACAGTACCCAGCATCTCAGCGAGGAGGATCTCAATGCGATGGCGCTCTATCTGAAAAGCATAAAGCCTTCCGATCCTCAGGCTGCTGCCCCTCAACAGGATAACAGTACCCGGACCGCGCTGGTTAAGGGGGAGATGAGCAGGCCGGGCGCGCAGCTCTATATGGATAACTGCGCCGCCTGTCACCGCACCGATGGTAAAGGCTACAGCAATGCGTTTCCTTCGCTGGCACAAAACCCGGCTCTGCTGAGCGATGATCCCTCCTCGCTGATCAGCATCGTGCTGCGCGGTGGGAAAGCGGCCGTGACGCACGGGGCCGTCACAGGCTTAACCATGCCTGACTTTGCATGGCGTCTGGACGACCAGCAGGTTGCGGATTTAGCCACTTTCGTGCGCGGCAGTTGGGGAAATAACGCATCGGCGGTAAAAGCCGAACAGGTGAAGGAACTGCGTAAAAACGTCTCGACCGTTGAGCGTAAAGATCCTGATAAGCAGCGTAAGCCTCAGAAGTAGGCGGTAAAAAGGTCAGAGAACAGCGGCGGGGAAAGCGCGGGAATATGCTTTAAATATCATGATAATGACCATGTAAAAAGGAGGCGCAAGCCTCCTTTTTTCTGTTCAGCTTTGGCTGTGTTTCCTGCCTGACTCTGTCAGGCAGGGAAGCAAGCGAAATCCTTAAGCCTCTGGGTTGCTGGTGTTGCTCATCTTCATCAGATCTTTATCCACAAAGAACATGCCCTGGCCACCGGAGCCAACCAGCGCCAGTTTATCCAGCACCGATTTAAACAGCTTCTCTTCTTCATGCTGCTCGGAAACATACCACTGCAGGAAGTTGAAGGTAGAGTAGTCCTGCGTGGTCATCGCCGCGTGAGCCAGTTCGTTGATTTTGCCGGTGATCAGCTTCTCATGCTCATAAGCCTGTTCCAGCACTTCATTCAGCGAGTTAAACGTCACTGGCGGTGCAGCAATGCTGCCCAGCACCGGCATGGCACCGGTGTCGCTCAGGTAGTTGAACAGACGCTGCATATGCTGCATCTCTTCCACAGAGTGCTCATGCATGAAGGCCGCAGCCCCTTCAAACCCTTTATCCGCACACCAGGCGCTCATCTGTAAATAAAGATTGGCAGAATAAAACTCAAGGTTTAACTGGTCATTCAGTTTAGCGATCATATCGGCAGTCAGCATAGTGGCTCCATCAGGCAAGGGTAATAAATTTAACAGAGTAATTGTGCGCATTATGCACGTCTGTTGCGGAAATAAAAACCGTTTGTTGGAATTATTATCTTATTATTTTAAGCTCATAACATTATGAAACTTAAGTGATAATTATTTCATGATGAATGTTACTTATTCCATTAGCCAAATGGTTTTGATAACCATTCTTATTGTTATTTGCTGCGGGAAAATAAATGAGACTCGCTCTGTAAAAAGAGTAAAAATAGTTATTCCCTTACTCAGTAAGGGAAAATATCACGATTCCATCATCAGACGATCGAGAATAGCCTGCGCAGTTTTCACATCGGTAACAAGAGAATTGATCATCCCTGAGCGCACGGCGCCGATAATACCTGCCGCTTTTTCCGGCGTGGCCGCCACACCGATAGTGAGTTTGGCATGGCGTAACTGCGCCGGTGAGGCGGCAATCATCCGCTCCTCGCCTTCCCAGTGCAGGATCTCACCACTTTCCGTCACGTAATGGCGCAATACATCGCCAGCCGCCTGACTCAGTGCCTGTTCATCCGCCGTGGCGGTGGTGGTTTCGGTTGGCGCAGGAATATGGTGGGTTAACCCAACCCCGACAATCGCTACATCCAGATTATCCCACAGTGAAATAATTTGCTGCACGCCTGGATCGGCCAGAAAGGCTTCGCGCAGCATCGGCGAAGAGATATAGGGCGCATGCAGGAAATGCGGGGTTCCCGCCAGCTGTTCTGCGGCCTGACGGACGAATTCGTTGATTTGAAAATGAGCCGCCGCCTGCTGCATTCCGCCATTCAGGGCTACCGTAAGCACGCCGGGAATTTTTGGTAAACCGTTCATGGTCACTTCCCGCACGGCCCGGCCCCATCCTATGCCCACCACGGAACCCGCCGTCAGTCCTGCCTGTTGCAGTAAACCCGCCAGCGGCGTGGCTAATGAACCAAGTACGTTGGTGGGCGGCGGCTCTACCACGGCAGCATTTTTCAGCCCCAGACGCTGGATAAGATCGGCAGTGATCTCTTCAGGAGAGGTCAGCTCAACGACTTCAATCCGCACAATCCCGGCGGCTCGGGCTTTATTGAGCAGTCGCGAAATGGTGGCGGTGGAGACGCCCAGCTTTTTAGCAATGTCCACCTGAGCCATATCTGACTGATAGTGCAACTTTGCCACCATATGCATCATCGCCCGCGTGGTCGCGGCGTCTTGTAAAAGAGGTTCTTTCAGCTTGAAATTCCTTTCTGCAATGTATTACACTCACTTCATCGATTGGGGAATTATTGCGCACCACCCGTTAAATTGCAATGCGTATACCCGGCAAAAACCCTGACAGGACGCCGCATCAGCACTGATGCTCCAGGGGAAAGGGTATGAGGTCGCACACTGAAAAAAGAGGCTTTAACCGTGAAGTAAATCCTGTAAACCTGTCTAGGAGAATCAAATGTCACACATGTCCACTTCCGAACTGCGCGGGTATCAACAAATTTGTGGCAGCAATGGCGCCATGCTGGTGATCGCCTGCGACCAACGCGGCGCCATGCGCAGCCTGCTCTCTGCCGATCCAGAGCAGCAAAAGCGCATTTCCGAGCAGCAGCTCGGCCGCATTAAAGCCGATATCACGCAATATCTTGCCAGCCAGGCTTCATGCGTACTGGTCGATCCCGTCTGTGCCGTCCCCGATCTGGTTGATGAAGGGATTATTGCCCGCGATACCGCCCTGCTGATTGGGTTGGATGCCTCCGGTTGGGATACCACCGAAGCGGGCTATCGCAACTCCCGGCTGGTTGAAGGTATAAACGCTCGCAAGGTGCGGGAACTGGGTGGTAACGGCGGGAAAATTATGGTTTATCTGCGCGCCGACCGACCCGAGGCCAACGACCACAATCTGGCGATCCTTCGTCACTGTATCGACGATTTCGCGCGGGAAGATTTGCTGCTGGTGGTGGAGTTCCTGACCTATCAACTGGAAGGGGAAAGCGATGCGGATTACAAAAACGCCGTTCCCTCTCTGATTTATGCCGGCACCAGACTGTCGCTGGAATGCGGTGCGAAAGTGCTTAAAATCCCCTATCCGGGTTCTCCACAAGCTTGTGCCGCTATCACTGAACTGGCGGGCGATGTGCCGTGGGCCGTGCTTTCTGCCGGTGTTGATCACACCACTTTCCTGGGCCAGGTGGCCGATGCCATGAGCAATGGTGCTTCCGGCGTGATTGCCGGCAGGGCATTATGGAAAGATTGTATTTCTCTGGACAGAACGGTGACCCGCGAGAAGCTGGAAACGCTGGCAGTGCCAAGACTACGGGAAATTCAGGCGGTAATCGGGAAATATTTTTCAGCTCCCAGGGCTCAAATAAAAAGTGAGGAGCAGGCCAACCATGTCTGAGAGAAGGGCTGATGCCAGCCACGCAATGCCAGCTAACGCAGGAAAACGCGTGGTGATGGTTAACGGTATTCCCGCTTCGGGAAAAAGCAGCATAGCCAATGCGCTTTCCGGCGCAACCGGCTGGCCTTTACTGTCGGTTGACGGCATTAAAGAGCCTTTTATGCAGCAGTTTGCAGAGGTGGATCGCCCGTTAAACCGCCGGTTGGGTATCGCCAGCTATCAGGCTATCTGGTCGGTGATTGCCGCCGCTCCGCAGGGATGTACTTTTATCGTCGATGCCTGGTTTGGTTTTCAGCCCAAACAAACGTTAATCGCTGGGTTACATCGGGCCGGGGTCAGGTCACTGGCTGAAGTATGGTGTCAGATTAGTGGAGAGCTGGCAGCAGAGCGTTATGCCTCAAGACTGGCGGATCGCTTACCCGGCCATCCGGGAGCGGAGTACATTCCGGAGCTGATCGCACTGGCAGAAAAAGCTGAACCCATGCGTTTAAGTCCGCTCTATGTGGCTGACCAGATGCAGCCTGCAGATAATGAAAAAATAGTTAACTGGATAAAAGAGGTATTAATGAACGTCAATTACGGCTGATGTATTTCCCGCCTTCATTAACAGCGGGAGTATTTCTGATTTATTTAATTTAATCTGGAGTGACTGGTTTTTTATTATATAACCAGCGAAAGCCTGTGGTTTTTAATTTTTAATTCCCCATCGATATCAAACTATTTTTGAAGCAATTTTCAAACAGGTGGCTGGATCACGTTTTTAATACTGACAGGAAAGTATATTGAATAAACGCTTATTTTATAAATAAGGAAAATTATGCTGACTGACTGGATTAATGAATCTAACCTGAATATTTATTCTGAGGTAAAAGACTGGCAACAAGCCGTTGCGTTTGCCGTTCAGCCAATGATCGATGCCGGTGCAGTAGAGCCACGTTATCTCAATGCCATTTATGATATGCATCGGGAGATAGGGCCTTATTACGTTCTTGGTGAGGGCATTGCAATGCCCCATGCCAGGCCCGAGGAGGGCGTAATCACTACAGCGCTCTCATTAATTATTATCTCTGAAGGAGTGAGTTTTAATAGTCCGGATAATGATCCTGTGTATGTTGTATTTGCTCTGGCAGCCACCGACAGTCATTCACATATTGAAATGATCGCCAGCCTTTCACAGCTTTTTTGTGAAGAAAACGCGGTGGAGAAATTAAAAAATGCCTGCAGTAAGCAGGAGGTACTGGCGATCCTTAAGCAGTTCTGACCGGGCGCTATAAACATTTCTCTCCGGCAGAGAGCGGCTGTAAGCAGGAGATTTCAGGCTGCGGGATGAGGCAGCAGAACAACGGCACCCCGATCCGCATTAAGTGGTAGCGGCAAGAAACCTACAGATGATCAACTAAGGAATACCCGATGAAAAAGTTATCTATTCTTGCAGTGTGCGGCGCAGGGCTGGGCAGCAGCTTTGCGTGTGAAATGAGTATTGAAGCTGCACTTAAGGATCTTGGCGTGGAGGCAGATTTATCACATTGCGATATTTCCAGTGCTACCTCATCCAGAGCCGATATTATTATGACTGGCGAGAATTTTCGCTCGCAGTTTCAACACTACACCATCAACGCAACTATTATTTATCTTAAGCGGCTGGTGGATAAAAACGAAATAAAAATAAAGCTGGAACCGGTTTTAAAAGAAAAAGGTTTCATGAACTGATCGACTTTACACTTTTCCGTTTACTGTGAAAAAGAACAGGGGACTACTATGTCTTTCCTTACCTTTATTGTGCATGACGTGCTGGGGCAGGCGTCAATATTAATCGCGCTTATCGCCATGATTGGACTGATTGCCCTGAAAAAAAGTCCGGGTCAGGTCATCACCGGAACATTAAAAACGCTGCTGGGTTTTTTAGTGCTCCTGGCTGGGGCGAATATTATTGTCGCGACCTTGACCTTTCTGGGAGAAATATTCCAGAAGGGATTTAATATGCGTGGCGTGGTGACGGATGTCGGTTCAATAGCCGGGATTGCACAGCAAACGCTGGGTCGTGAAACGGCACTTATTATGGTCATCGCTTTTAGTGTGAATATCGCCATTGCCCGTTTTACTCGTTATAAATATATCTTTTTGACCGGGCAGGCATCTTTATGGATGGCAACGGTCTGCTCCGTCATTGGTTATATGGGCGGTTTGCGTGGCGTCGAACTGATTGTGCCGGGCGGCATTATCGCGGGCATGATGGCCGTATTTATGCCCGCACTGGCTCAGCCCATTGTGCGTAAAATTACCGGCGGCGACGATATTGCGCTGGGGCACTTCTGTACCCTGGGCTATATCGTGCAGGCTGGCGTGGCAAAGGTTACCGGGGATGCCAGTAAAAGCACTGAAGATCTTGAACTGCCGCAGGCGTTGTCCTTTCTGCAGGATACTTACCTGTCGATGATGGTAGTTATGATACCTGTTTACCTGATTCCGGCTATCGCTGCCGGACCCGAGGTGGTCGCCGCCTCGTCAAATGGGGTGAACTATCTGGTTTACGCTTTCCTGCAGGCGATTCAATTTGTGGTTGGGGTTTATGTTCTGCTCTCCGGTGTCCGGTTGCTGCTGGCGGAGATTGTGCCAGCGTTCCGGGGAATTGCCTTACGTATCGTCCCTAATGCTATCCCGGCTCTGGACTGCCCGGTGCTGTTCCCCTATGCCCCTAATGCGGTCATTATCGGATTTATTTCCACTACGATTGGTTCGGTGCTGGGCATGTTTCTGTTCCCCTGGGTAGGGCTGGCGATGATCCTGCCCGGTATGCTGACCAACTTCTTTGCAGGCGGGACCGCAGGCATCTTTGCCAATGCTGTGGGCGGTCGTCGCGGTGCGATGATTGGCGGGATCTTCCATGGCCTGTTTATCACGCTGCTGCCTGCATTATTGTTGCCGCTGTTAGGGCAATACGGTATGGCCAACGTCACTTTCAGTGATTCAGACGTGATAGGGGTAGGGTTACTCTTTGGCCACATTCTTAACTTCTTCCATTAACGGAGGCTCTATGGATCCAGCAATTACCGCGATCATGCAACAAGGCTTACCGGCGAAAGAGTGTGCCACGGCGCTAAACGAGCTGGGAAAACGCTACCAGGAACAGCAAGAGATGGAGCTGGCGATTGCCTGCTGGGAGCAGAGCATGGCGTGCTATGGCAAACCTGGTTTTGCGCAGGCTCAGTTGATGAAAGCCTATAACGCGAAACGCCGGGAATGTTCACAGGCGCGGGATGGGGTTGGGGTAGAACACTACTCCATCAAAATCGATGAACTTATGCAACAAAGCAAAGATGCTATTCGCTATGGATTTTAGCGATAAGCATGGAGCGGCGTGAAACGCCGCTCATTTCCCTAAACACCTGCGATAAAATCCGAAAAATATTATTTTTCCTGATTAAAAAGGGAAAATGTTTTTTATGAAAGCTTAGGGGAGTAATTATTTTAATTAATGGGCAAGAGAATGAATTAGCTTAATATAAAACATAAAAAATATTGAACTTTTGCGATTAAAATTCAATTAGCGTTTTCATTTCAGTGCCAAGACCGGTGGCCAGAACCGCAATAACTTCCAGAGTGGGATTACGCAAACCTCGTTCAATTCCAGAAACATAGGTCCGATCCAGCCCGCATTTTAGTGCGAATGCTTCTTGCGACAAGCCTGCCTGCAGTCTGAGTTGTTTAACTCTTTTTCCAAAAAGAATTTTAGTGGTGTTTAGCTTTTCCATCTGCTCAGCATTGCGCTTTGCAGCCTATAAGTCCACGGACTATTAGTCACAATTGGAAAATAACGTGATATCATTGTGACTCATAGTCTACATGCATGACTTTAACCAGGTTAAAAGAGAGTCATTATGAATAATGAGGACTGGCACCCTGCCGATATTATTGCTGCATTAAAGAAAAAGGGGACGACTTTATCAGCATTGTCCAGAGAGTCCGGACTAGCTTCTTCAACATTATCAAACGCTCTGCGCCGTCCCTGGCCTAAAGGCGAGCAGCTGATCGCGGCTGCGCTGGGCAAACTACCGGAAGAGATCTGGCCAACCCGGTACAAAAGAAAAAAATAACTTCGTGCCACGTTATTATCTTTATCCGTGTAGCAGGCTCCGCTCTGCGTCCCACACTCGTTCTGAATTCCTGCTCTCTGCGTTAAGGATGTAAGTTTTTACTCATCCAGCGCACCACCATACTGCCGAGTCCGGCCAGCGTCAGCATCACGACCACGCCCTGCCAACCCGCAAATTCAAGGATCACGCTGCCCAGTGCCGATCCTACAGCCATACCGATAAACACACCGGTGAACATCAGCGCATTCAACCGACTGCGTGCTGCTGGCTCCAGGCTGAAAATAATCGACTGGTGTGACACCAGCGTCGACTGGACGCCGAAATCAAACCCCACGGCAGAAACCACTATCAAAGCAAGCTGGTAAGGCACGGGCAACAGCGGCAGCAGAAACATCAACGCAAAGGAGAGGGTCGCAAGCGTAGTGCCGATGCGGGTCACCAGTTCCGGGCCGCGACGGTCGGCCAGTGAACCTGCGAGCGGTGCGGCCAATGCTCCTGCCGCGCCCGCCAGCCCAAACAGGCCTGCGGTGGCGCTGCCCAGCTGGTAGACCTCATGCAGCATAACGGCCAGGGTTGACCAGAAAGCGCTGAATCCTACCGAAAGCAGCGCCTGCGCCAGTGTGGCTCTGCGCAGCGGTTTATAATCTCGCCACAAATGGCGCATTGAGGCGAGCAGTGCCGGATAACTCATGGTGGTGCTGGCAGGAATAGCGGGCAGGCTTCGCCAGATGATCAGGGTAATGGCCAGCACCATGATAGCTGCGGCACCAAACATGCTCCGCCAGCCAAAAAACTCTGCCACAAAGCCGCTCAGCACCCTGGAAAGCAGAATGCCCAGCAGAAGGCCGGTCATCACTGTGCCTACCGTTTTACCCCGGCTTGCGGCAGGGGAGAGGGTTGCCGCAGCGGGAACAATATCCTGAGCCATTGTTGCCGTGATGCCGACCGCCAGACTCGCTACCAGCAACATAATAATGCCGCCGCTAAAGGCGCTCAGCAGTAAAGCCAGCGTCAGCAGAACGCCTTTCAGGATGATGATCTGACGGCGATCGTGACGATCGCCCAGCGGGGCCAGCAGCAAGATACCCAGCGCGTAACCAATTTGAGTGAGGGTGGGAACCAGTCCAACCGTACTGACGCCCGCATGCAGTTCATTTACCAGGATGCCCAGCATCGGCTGGCTGTAATAGATAGCGGCGACGGCAAAGCCTGCGCCGGTAGCAAGCATAAAGACGGTACGGCCTGTCAGGCCGTTTTCCTGCGGGGTAGCGGTTTCAGCTAAGGACATAATGTAGACTCATTGAGTGATAATGATCACATTTTTACCCTATTCTCCGGCAATGGGTAGTCCCCTGCCGGGTAAAACTGTTATACGCTGGATGCATGAAAGAAACGGCCTTGTCAGGCATTGACCGTATAGCGTTGATGCAAACATTTGTCCTTATTGTCGAAGCAGGCACGCTCTCTGCGGCGGCTCTGCGTCTGGAAACCTCTCAGCCTACGGTCAGCCGGAGGTTGCAGTCACTGGAGCGACTGCTGGGGGTTAAGCTGTTGCAACGCACCACGCACGTGATGAAGCTGACCGATGATGGCGAGCGCTGTTTTGCCCACGCCAAAGCACTGGTGGAACAGTGGCAGGCAATAGAGGACGATCTGCAAGGGGCCGCTGAAGAGCCGAAAGGTCTGCTTCGGGTGCTGGTGCCCCATGCGTTTGGTCAGGATCAGATGATCGGGCCATTGCAGGAGTATCTGCAACGCTATCCCAAAATGCGGGTGGAATGGATGCTCAGCGACAGGCGGCCGGACTTTATTGCCGAAGGCGTTGACTGTGCCGTGCACGTCGGTACGGTGACCGATCCTTCTGTGGTGGCGCTGCTGGTGGCGGAGATCCCGCGTATTGTGGTCGCCGCTCCACAACTTCTCGCTTCCGGTCTCGTTATTGAGCATCCTGCCGGGCTGGCAGAATTACCCTGGGTGGCACTGAGCACTTTCTATCGTCAGCAGGTTACCCTTACCAGCGAGCAGCAAGAGACGCAGCATATTGCTATTCGCCCTCAGCTGCTGACAGACAGTCTCTATGCCCTGCGCAATGCGATGCTGGCAGGCATGGGGGTGGGCATCGCCTCATCCTGGGCGGTGAAAGAGGATATTGAGCAAGGGCGATTACAGCATCTCTGCCCGGCGTGGCACGCGGCGCCGTTGCCCATTTATCTGGTTTATCCTTACGCCCGCTTCTATCCCGCCAAGCTGCGCCGTTTTCTGGAGATGATGCGCGAAGTGTTGCCGATCATCGGGGGCACGCAGGC
This sequence comes from Erwinia sp. MMLR14_017, assembly GCF_033657285.1. Classification (NCBI taxonomy): domain Bacteria; kingdom Pseudomonadati; phylum Pseudomonadota; class Gammaproteobacteria; order Enterobacterales; family Erwiniaceae; genus Erwinia; species Erwinia sp. MMLR14_017. The sequence continues at coordinate 144,946 of NZ_JAWVWP010000003.1, forward strand.
GCCGGTAAAATAGCTCGCTTCCCACTGCGCCCGACAGACAACGTAAAAATCACTCGGGAGATCTCAAGCTAATCCGGCCCCATCAGCTGACAACAGGGCCAGAGAGAGCAATTAAAACGTTTCCCAGTTTCCCTCTTCAGCACTCACGGCCAGTGCTTTACGTGGCGCGGCAGCTTTCAGCGTTTTTACCGGCTTGCTGACGGGCATCGGCTGACCGATTTTAAATACCGCAACGGCTTGTGAAAGCAGGCTTGCCTGCTCCTCCAGCGAAGCGGAGGCCGCCGCAGATTCCTGTACCAGCGAGGCGTTCTGCTGGGTGACACGATCCATCTCTGTCACCGCCAGCCCAATCTGATCGATACCGCGGCTCTGCTCATCCGAAGCTGAGGCGATTTCGCCCATAATGTCTGTCACACGCACCACGGCATTGACGATATCGTGCATGGTTTCGCCAGCGGTGGCGACCTGCAGCGATCCTGCGTCCACACGGCTGACCGAGGCCTCAATCAGGGTTTTGATCTCTTTCGCAGCCTGCGCGCTGCGCTGCGCTAAATTACGCACTTCACCGGCGACGACGGCAAAACCACGCCCCTGTTCACCCGCGCGTGCTGCCTCCACCGCCGCGTTCAGTGCCAGGATATTGGTCTGGAAGGCAATGCCGTCGATCACGCTGGTGATATCGGCAATTTTCTTCGAGCTGCCGGCAATTTCGCTCATGGTTTTCACCACGCCATCCACGACTTTGCCGCCTTTCTCTGCGGTATCGGAGGCGCTTTTCGCCAGCTGCGATGCCTGGCGGGCGTTTTCGGCATTCTGCTTCACGGTGGCAGTCAGCTCTTCCATACTGGCGGCGGTTTGCTCCAGTGAGGCAGCCTGCTGCTCGGTACGGGCAGAGAGATCGTTATTGCCGAGGGAGATTTCGCTGGCACCGGTAAAGATGGCATCAGAGCTTTCGCGTACATGACCCACGGTGACAATCAGCGACTGCTGCATGGCGGTAAGATTGCTGGCGAGCAGCCCCATCTCGCTGCGGCCTTCCACCACCAGCGTATCGGAGAGATCACCCGCGGCGATGCGCTGAATATGGGCCAGAAGCTGTTTCAGTGGCGTCAGAAGCACACGTTTAATCACTACCCAAACGGAGATAACCAACAGCAACAACACCAGCACAACGGTAGCCAGTGTCCACATCATATGGGTGAACCCTGTCTGATTCTCTGTCATCCCCACGGCCAGCAGCTGGTTGTTCTGTTCCCGCCAGCGATTGTAGCTGTTTTCGAGGTCGTCCTGAGCTTTCTGCGCATCCAGATTACCGTAGGCCTCGTAGTTATTGGCGCTCAGATACTGAATCGACATCTTCATCGTATCGAACATCTGCTGGTAGCGATCGCTCACCGCAGTTGCTAACTCACCATTCTGGCCGCTCTGCTGAGGCGCCTGCTTATAGCTGGAAAAGTGGAGGGCAGCGTCGTCCAGCGTGGTGCTGGCAGTGGCGAGCAGTTTGGTGATCCCGGCCAGTGAAGCGGGATCGGTCTGCTTCTTGAGGATACGGATGGCGGCACGGTTAATGGTAATGCGGGTTTTAAGCAACGTCTGTAAGGCGTCACTGAGCTGCCCCTGCTGCTGGGTCAGCACGCTGGCACGCACGAAGTTATTTTTATCCTGATTGATGGCGTTAAAGGAGAGGCCGCTGGAGAGCAGCAGCAACGCACTGAAGACGATCAACATAATGAGAATGCTGGTAACGACTTTAATATTTTTAAGCATGGTGCTTACTCTGTAGGGGAGATAACCTGGTAAAAAGGTTATCGGTACAAAGTGGCTTAACTTTAAGCACTCTCAGGAGCAGAGTGAAGTCCGTTGTTATTACTCACAAACCTGCTCACCGGCGCTCTGCACAGTATTATTTCCCTTCACGGCAGGCATTGCTGAGTTAATCAGCCCAAATCCAGCCCGAATTTTCTGTGGCTAACCGCCGGGAATAACTGTGGAGTTTTTCGCGGGAAAAAGACGCCAAAAGGGAGGGGGAGAGGCCGGGTAAGTTCAGCTGCTGTTGCTGCCAGTGCGCCAGGCATTGCGCTGGGGTTTTGATTGCCTGGCCGGGAAGGGCAGCGATCAAAATAGCGGATTTTTTTTGCAGCTCTTCTTCAGTGACATCAGCAATAACGTCGGGCATAGCGCGGATAAAATTCACGATATGTTCCTTAAGCTCTCTGCTGGTCAGCGTGGGCGACTGAAGCGCAAACAGCAGGCCCGCCTCACCGGCAGAGTGATGATACCGGCAGCTCACCACGTAGCCGATATTCAGCTCAACCCGCAGCCGCTGGAAAAATTCCGGCTCGTAGAGCGCCGCCAGCAGTTGCCATGCGGCCAGACACTCTGCTGTGTGGTCGATCAGCGGACAGAACAGCAGCAGGGCCGCCTCGTCGCCAGTTGTTGCCGCTGGCGGGGAAATGTTTGCCAACAAAGCAGCGCCTTCGCCCTCTCTCTTTACTGAGGCTGGCCGGGTTTGCTGTGGCGATGAGTAGGAGGCTCCCGGCAGAGGCCCAACCGGCCAGCGGGAAAGCAGCCTTGAAATTGCCGTCTGCAATGCTGCATCGCCGCCGTAAAGTGTGGCTTGCCACGGCACTGCCGACAGGCTGGACGCACCGTAACAGGCTAACGGGGATATCTCTGCCTGGCTTGCAGCAACAGGCTGAGGATCGCCCACGGTACCCTTTGCTCTTGTTCTGGGCATCGCTTTCGCAGGTGAACTTATCAGCTCAGGCAGGCGGGCCAGCATCGCGCGGATAGCAATATCCGCCGACTGCGACTGCATCGCCTGGTGATAACGTCGCTTGCCCTGTGAAATCGTCGCGGGGGAGAGAGTAGCAAGCGCGTCGATGGCCGCTGCAAGCATGGTCAGCAACAGATCCGGCGTTGCGCTGAGCTGAAGCAGCCAGATACCCTGCTGTTGCGCAAAACTCAGCTCGCCGCCCTGGTGCAGAGAGTGGCCGATAACCGGTTGCAACGCCGCCTCTACCAGCGCTGCGGCCTGGCGCGATAAGGAGTCAGCCGCAGGATTAAGCAGCAGCACAGGCTGGCAGAAGGCGGGGAAATGCCTCAGCGGCGCCTGTTCATCGGGCAGAGAAGGCAGCGTGTCGGTTTCTCCGGCGGCATAAAACGTCATTTCCGGCCCGTTGCCGAGAGGGCTTGATTGCCAGTCAACAGCACCGCTATGCAGCGTGAAACCCTGCAACTGCACAGGGCTGGCATCAACGCGGGATGAGGTCCAGAGTGCCGTCAGCTTTTCCGGCTCAAGCTCTGACAACAGTGCCTGCCACCGCTCTGTCAGTGGGACATCCGCCGTGGGGGGAACGAAACCAAAGGCGCGCGCCCGCAGCTGGTCCAGCGCAGAAAGCTGCGTAAAGCGACGACGCGCCAGAGCAGCGTAATGGCTGAGCAGATCTTCATTCAGCATGGTCAACTGCTGCACCCAGCGGCTGAACAGCGCCTCCACGACTGAAGGCGTGAAAACGGCTTCTGAGATCGAGATGCCACCCTTGCCGGATGCAGGTTTTAAGGCAGACAGGCTGAGCAGGGCTTCACCGATAGCCGGATCGACGGCGTCACAGAGTTCAAACTGCACGCTTATTAACGACTGGTGTGGAGCGCGGTAGGGTTCAAGCAGCGTTACGTCATCGGCCAGCCCCAACTCACGCAGCGTAGCCAGCAGGCTGCGTTCAGCGCTGTCCGTCAGCAGTTCGCGCAGCACAGCAAGCATTTCTGGCGTGCCAGAGACCGCAGCGCTGAGCTGAAGGCGTTCTGCGCTGGCGAGATGCAGACCATAATGGCGGGGCGAATTCAGAGTGAGCGGTTGAATTTCAGGTTCGCTGAGGGCAGGGAAAGAGGAGAAGATCGCGCCCATCTCTTCAGCAAGTTCAGCCAGCGCTGCAACGGACTGCGGCCCCTGAAGCCACAGCTCCAGCTTTTCAGCCCGGAAAAAGCGCTGGTGATAAGCCTGTAAGGCCTGTTGCAACGCCGCGTCGTCTTCACCGAAGGCAGCGCGATTGCCGACATGAAACGCATAAAGACGCTGAGGCGTGGCAAAGGCCTGGCTCAGCGCGGCTTCACACAGCGTCCCCGTATGGCGGGATAAGAGCTGGAACTCTGCATCAATGATCGCTACTTCCTGACGTACCGACTCCTGTGTCAGTAAGGGGCTGGCGAGCATATCTGTCAGCCGCCGCAAGCCCGGCCTGAATTTTTCCGGAGCTATGTCAAAAAACCAGGCGGTGTAGTGAGCCTGTGTAGTGGCGTTAAGCCTGGCGCCGTTTGCTGGCCCCCAGGCCATCAGTCGCTGCTGATCCTGATACCCTTCGCTACCGGCAAACAGAACGTGCTCCAGCAGATGCGCCAGGCCAGGCCACTCGCGCGGGCCGCCATGGCTGCCGGCAGCAAGCTGGATCAGCGCGGCGGCACGGCTGGCGTCAGGATCATGGATCAGATTGACCCGCAGGCCGTTTGCCAGAGTGATGCGCCGCACTGCCTGCATCTTCAGGCGCCCGTTTTGAAGATCAGCTGGGAGTTTGTGCGGTTGCGGAACTGAAGGTGGCTTATCTGCATATTGGTGCAGTTCGCCTGTTCGCGGGCCTCCAGGATCTTGCCGTGATGCGGAGACTTAGAGCAGACCGGATCGGTGTTGTCGGCGTTACCGGTCAGCATAAAGGCCTGGCAGCGGCAGCCGCCGAAATCTTTCTCTTTTTCTGAGCAGGAGCGGCACGGTTCCGGCATCCAGTCGAAGCCGCGGTATTTGTTGAAGCCGAACGACTCATACCAGATCTCCTGCAGCGAGCTTTCCAGCACCGAGGGGAACTGTACGGGAAGCTGGCGGGCACTGTGGCACGGCAGGGCGGTGCCTTCCGGCGTAACGCTCAGGAAGATGGCTCCCCAGCCGCCCATGCAGCCTTTGGGCCGCTCTTCATAGTAATCGGGCGTGACAAACAGCAGGTTAGCGAGGTTGCCGCTGGCGGTCATTTTCTCGCGGTAGCGGTGCACCACCTCTTCGGCGCGGGCAATCTGCTCCCGCGTGGGCAGCAGGCCTTCCCGGTTAAGCTGCGCCCAGCCATAAAACTGACAGGTCGCCAGCTCCACATCGTCCGCTTCCAGCTCAATGCACAGCTCAATAATGCGATCGATCTGATCGATATTATGGCGGTGCAGCACAAAGTTGAGCACCATCGGATAGCCATGCGCCTTCACCGCTTTGGCCATCGCCAGCTTGGTCTGGAACGCCTTTTGCGAGCCAGCCAGCGCCGCATTCAGCGTCTCATCGCTGGCCTGGAAACTGATCTGAATATGATCCAGTCCGGCTTCGGCAAAGGCATCGATCTTCTTCTCCGTCAGGCCGATGCCGGAAGTGATCAGGTTGGTGTAAAAACCGAGATCGCGCGCTGCACGGATCAATTCCGGCAGATCCTTACGCACCAGAGGCTCGCCGCCGGAAAAGCCCAGCTGCACGGCACCCATCTGACGAGCCTGTCTGAACACTTCAATCCATTGCTCTGTGGTCAGCTCCTTCTCCTGCTGGGCAAAATCCAGCGGATTAGAGCAGTAAGGACACTGCAACGGGCAACGATAAGTCAGTTCTGCCAGCAGCCAGAGCGGCGGATTGACCTGAGGATTAAGCTGGGTCACGGAAGATTATCCACTTTTGTTCGTAAGCCTGACCGAAAAACTCTTTTACATCCTCATCCACGCCGCCAGCGTCAGGAAACTGGGCGTTCAGTCCGGCAATCAGGTCGGCAACTGAACGCTTGCCATCCACCAGCTGTAAAATAGCGGTGGCGCTCTCATTCAGTTTTGCCATACCTTCCGGGTAAAGGATGACGTGGCAATCCTGCGCCTGTTCCCATTGCAGACGGTAGCCGCGACGGAAGGCGGGGATCTGCTGCTCGTTAATCACCATCACACTAATCTCTCTTTATGCCAGGACATCTTGTCGGTCACGGTGTGATAAGGCGGACGATGCAGCTCATAGGCCATGCTCATCGCATCCAGCATGCTCCAGAGAATATCCAGCTTGAACTGCAGGATCGACAGCATTCGCTGCTGTTTTTCCACGGTGGTGCAGTAGGTCAGCGCCAGCTGCAGGCCGTGCTCAACGTCGCGGTTAGCCTGGCTCAGGCGGCCACGGAAATAGCCGTAACCTTCAGCTTCTATCCACTTGTAGTGCTGCGGCCAGCTATCCAGGCGCGACTGGTGGATCTGCGGCGCAAACAGCTCGGTAAGGGAGCTACAGGCCGCTTCCTGCCAGACTGCCCGGCGGGCAAAGTTGACGTAAGCATCCACGGCGAAACGCACGCCGGGCAGCACCATCCGCTCAGAGAGCAAGACATCACGTTCCAGGCCCACCGCTTCGCCAAGGCGCAGCCAGGCTTCAATACCTCCTTCACTGCCTTCCTGACCATCGTGATCCAGAATACGCTGCACCCACTTGCGGCGGGTTTTCGGATCCGGGCAGTTCGCCATAATCGCCGCATCCTTCAGCGGAATGCTGGTCTGGTAGTAGAAGCGGTTCGCTACCCAGCCCTGGATCTGTTCACGCGTGGCCTTGCCGTTGTGCATCGCAATATGATACGGGTGATGGATATGGTAATAAGCGCCTTTGGCGCGCAAAGCCTGTTCAAACGCTTCGGGCGTCATCGGCTCTGCGGGAAAATTATCTGACATCATCTTCATCTCGTTAAAGGTCAATTACCATGCCGTCCCAGCTGACTTCAATGCCCAGCTGCGTCAGCATCTGACGTTCAGCGGACTCTTCATCCAGGATCGGGTTGGTATTATTGATATGAATAAGAATTTTACGCTCCGCCGGCAGAGAGGCCAGCAGGGCGATCAGCCCCTGCTCCTCTGCCAGCGCCAGGTGCCCCATATCCCGGCCGGTGTTGCGGCCCACGCCGGTGGTGGCTAACTCATTATCCTGCCACAGCGTGCCGTCAATCAGCAGGCAGTCCGCTTTTTGCAGCCAGCCCATTAGCTCGCTGTCCGGCTCACCCAGACCGGGCGCATACATCAGCGCCTTACCGGTGCGGGTATCTTCAATAAACAGCGCGATATTGTGGCCAGGCAGCGGCTTACCGCGCCATGCAGAGTAGGGCGGGGCGTTGCTGAGTAAAGGAATAGCGGTAAATTTCAGCGCCGGACAGACGGCCACAGAGAAGGCTTCACCCGGCGTAATACCATGATGGATCAGGCCGCCGTTCCAGTGCGTCAGCATGGTAAACACCGGGAAACCGGTGGTCAGGTCATCATGCACTTCTGGCGTGCACCAGACCTGGTGCGGACAGCCTTCACGCAGGCTCAGCAGTCCGGCGGTATGGTCAATCTGGCTGTCGGTGAGAATAATCGAGCCAATCGCCGTGCCGCGCAGCACATCTTTTTTAATCAACGCAGGCGTGGCGGCCAGCTGATGGGCAATATCGGGTGAGGCGTTGCACAGCACAAAGTTGATGCCGTCATCGCTAAGAGCTATCGAAGACTGTGTCCGCGCCGAGGTTTTCAGGGTGCCATTACGCACGCCCTGACAGTTTCGGCAGTTGCAGTTCCACTGTGGGAAGCCGCCACCCGCCGCAGAGCCGAGAACGTTAATCTGCATGTGTAGACCAGGAAAAGAGAAGAAGATGCCCACAGCAGGCCGTGGGCATAAGGGATTAACGGTTGGAGATGTACAGCGTCACTTCCAGACCTAAGCGTAAATCAACAAATTTAGGTTTAGTCCACATGGCGGGATCCTCTCAGTGTTAATGAAAAATCAAACGTTCTGCCCTGTTAAGTTCGGCAGGTAATGCGCTTGTTGTCAAATATCGAAAATTTGGCGCACAAATGTTGCGCCTAAGCTTATACGATATCAACCCTGTAAGCAGCAGGGTTACCGGATAAATGAGCACTAAATGTTCCATATGGTTCATTCACCCCAGGTTTTTCTGAGTACGGCTACCCAGTTGCGCCAGCAGATTTTTTCAATCAGCTTCGCGGAATAGCCTGCCGATTCCATGGCTTCGATCAGGCGCGGCAAACCGGCTACATCTTGTAGGGCATCCGGCACGCTGATGCCATCAAAGTCTGAGCCAAAGCCGACGCGATCCTCCCCAAGAATAGCCATCAACCCTTCGAGGTGACGAAGTATCTGCCCCAGCGGCGTATCGCCGTCGCGTTTACCGTCGGCGCGCAGGAAAGCGTTGCCAAAATTGACGCCAACAAACCCGTCGCTTTCCGCAATGGCCCGCAGCTGGGCGTCAGTAAGATTACGCGGCTGGGGACAAATTGTATGGACGTTTGAATGGGTGGCAACCAGCGGTGCATTACTCTGCTCAGCGGTTTGCCAGAAGGCTTTTTCATTCATGTGGGAAAGATCAATCAACAGCTTTTTCTGGTTGCAGGTGCGCAGCAGCTTCAGCCCCAAAGGGGTCAGCCCTTCGCCGCTGTCGGGCGAGCCGGGAAAATTGCCGGTAACGCCTGTGCCAAAGCGGTTCGCCAGGTTCCACAGCGGGCCTGCGCTGCGCAGCCCGGCCGCTATCCAGCTCTCCAGCTGGCTGAGCTCTTCATCCAGCGCCTCCGCCCCTTCAATATGCAGCACCATCGCCAGCACGCCCTGCTGGATGCACTGCTCAATCTCCGCCGCCGTGCGGCAAATTTTCGCACCGCCTGCGCTTTCCGCTGCAATTCTGTGCAGCAAGGCGATTTGGGCTTCAGTGATAGCTAAGGGATCGTGTCGCGCCTCGTCATAAGCTTCGCTGCCTTGCTTAACGAATTGCGCGGGCGGGACAAACACGGCAAAGAGTCCACCCGCAAAGCCGCCCTGACGAATACGGGCCATATCCAGATGCCCCGGAAGAGAACCGTGCAGAAAACGCGCCACAGGGTCCTGTTCAGCCGGCAGCCAGAGGCGTAGCAACAGATCGTTGTGACCGTCAAAAACCGGCAGGCGTGGGGCAGAGGAAAGTTGGATCATGGCTAATGGGCAGCTCGGTAACTTGCGGTGATTGACAATAATCTGCCAGCGATCATACGCATTTTTCACCGGCCTGCGTCGTTAAAAAGTGCGGTCTCAGTAAACTGGATTGTTGCCCTTTCAGGCCATTACTCGTAAAGGATTTCGCCAGTTTCAGGTAATTCGCCAGTCAGGTCACTGCATGCTGAGCAGTGATATTGATACGACGTCAACATATCACTATAGTACTGAGTACGGATTTTAATGTTTCAGGGAAGAGAGTGGCCTCTGTAAGGAAGCAGGATGGATATTTTTGTTACCCGCGTTTTTGAAAGAAATCTCAGGAAGGCAGGGATCGAGGACAGCAAGCTTTGTAAGGCCGCAGGCGAGATCGTCCGTGGGCTTTTCGAGGCTGATTTGGGTGGGAATGTATTTAAAAAACGTATCCCGCTGGCATCCGGAAAAAGTGGTGGCGCGCGTTCTGTGGTCGCTTTTAAAGCCGGTAATAACCTCTTTTTCGTCAACGGCTGGACTAAAAAATCGGTCGCTGGCGGCGGTCACAAAGAGATATCTGACGCTGCTCTGGCGGGTTATCGTGACGCTGCCGCGCAGTTTCTTGCCTTTACGGCACAGAACATAAAAGACGCCATTCAAAAAGGTTTATTACGAGAGGTAAAATGCGATGGTGAACCATCTTAAAGATTTACAGGCAATAGCACACAGCTTTAATGAAATTGGCGCCTTCCCGGACGAAGCCGTCCAGCGTGCGGATGCCCGGGTAAAAGCACAGGAATTACGCGCAAAGATTTGGAAAGTGCATGTGATGACGGGCGCAGATATCCGGCATATGCGCGATCGTCTGGGCATCAGTCAGTCCTTTCTGGCTGAGGTGGTGAATATGTCTGTCGAGAGCGTTTCCAAATGGGAGCGTGGAGAGAAAAAACCTAACGGCGCAGCCTTGCGGACGCTCAATACGCTTGACCGTAACGGGCTGGAACTCTTTACGGAGTAGTCCTGAGCCAGCCAGAACGTAAATTAAAGGTAAATTTCCCCCTGGCATAGCGGGATGCGGCATGCTGGGTTCAGGGCTGACGCGCCGTCAGGCCGCTAATGAGCCTTACTTCCCTTGTTCTTACGTGAAAGGAGCACCGTTATGGCCCGGCTGACCGCGAAAGATTTCTCCCCTGAGCTGCTCGAAATTTACGACTATTACGTTCACGGCAAAATAAATAAGCGCGAGTTTCTCTCGCTGGCGGGTAAGTTTGCCGTCGGAGGGCTGACGGCCGCCACGCTGTTGACTTCGCTCAGTCCCAACTATGCGCTGGCTGAACAGGTAGAGTTTACCGACCCTGATATCCTGCCTGAGTACATCCATTATCCTTCGCCGAACGGTAATCAGAGCGTGCGCGGCTATCTGGTCCGGCCTGCCAGAGCCACCGGTAAGCTGCCCGCGGTGGTGGTAGCGCATGAGAACCGTGGCCTGAATCCCTATATTGAAGATGTGGCGCGACGCCTGGCCAAAGCTGGCTTTATTGCGCTGGCCCCGGACGGACTGAGCGTGATGGGCGGCTATCCCGGCAACGATGAGAAGGGCCGGGAGATGCAGGCGCAGATCGACCCCACCAGATTGATGAACGATTTCTTCGCGGCGATCGAGTTCATGATGCAGGATGAGCGAACCACCGGCAAAGTGGGGATCACCGGCTTTTGCTATGGTGGCGGCGTGGCGAATGCGGCGGCCGTGGCTTATCCCGAACTGGCAGCTGCCGTGCCATTCTATGGCCGTCAGCCGCAGGCGAAAGAGGTAGCCCGCATTAAGGCACCGCTGCTGATCCATTACGCCGGGCTCGATACGCGCATCAATGAAGGCTGGCCAGCTTACGAGGCGGCGCTGAAAGCGGATAACAAAGTTTACGAGGCGCATATCTATCCGCAAGTGAACCACGGCTTCCATAACGACTCTACGCCACGCTATGATAAAAAAGCGGCTGAGCTGGCCTGGGAGAGAACGCTGGGCTGGTTTACTCAATATCTGGCCTGACGGTGGCTCAGGATACGGGCAGGCAGGAAAGCCCGCCCGACTGGCTAATTCCTGGTTTACTGGCGCTGTAGCACGCTAAACAGCCATCTGAGCAGTATGCCGCTGGCTCTGTTCTGCACGAAGCGCGCCGGGCGTTTTGCCTACGGTGCGCTTAAAGGCGCGGCTGAAGGCGGCCAGAGAGCCGTAACCCAGACGCCAGGCGACCGTTTCAATCGCTTCGCCATCCCGTCCAATCCACTGCACCGCCAGCTGCATCCGCAATTCCGTCAGATAACGCACCGGGGTCATCCCTGTCACCGCCAGAAAACGCTCGGCAAACACCGATCTGGAGCTGCCCATTTCCGCTGCCAACTTTGCCACAGTCCAGTTTTTGCCGGGTTCCCGGTGCAGAGCAACCAGCGCTTTACCCAGACGCGGGTCGCGCAACGCCTGAAGCCAGCCTCCGGCATCGCCACAGCCAGCCTCCACCCAGCCCCGAACGATAAACGAAGCCACTACGTCTGCCAGCCGGGAGAGGATACTTGCGTATCCCGCCCGTCGGCTCAACGACTCGCGCTCCATCGCTTCCAGCATCGGCTGCACTTCAGGGTATTTATGCATCAGCGTATCGGCCAGCAGCACCTCTGGCATTGCGCTGACCAGCATCTGCATGCCGCCCAAATCAAACTCCATGCAGCCGCTGAAAACCAGGGCAGCGGGTTCATCCGGCGACTCCTGCGTACACGCCTTTACGCAGCAAACGTTGCCGCAGACCGGCGTGCTGCTGAAGGCATGAACATCCTGGCAGGGGACATCAGGGGAGGAGAGCAACACGTGGTCAATGCCGTGGGGCAGCAGTAACGCATCGCCCGTATTCAGTACATAGAGTCTGCCGCTGTGGGTGCGCAGCATCACCGGCCCACGGCTGACAAAATGAAACTGCGCCCGACCCGGCGCGCTGTCAAATCCTACGCCGAACGGGGCCGCCAGCTCAATTCGTCGGTACTGTACGCCCAGCAGGCGCATACCTGAGAGCAGTTCACTGGCAAGATCGTGCGTTTCCGCTGACATGGTTTCTTCCCGTTCCGGACGATTAATCAATAATTACGGATTATACATCATAGACCATCCGGGGCGAGCCTTATAGGCTGTATACTCTTCACCTCCAATGGAAGCAAACCATGAACGCAGTACAACAGGCCAGTACGGCACAGAAAAAGCCCCAATGGGGCGCAGTATTTTCGATGGCGCTTGGCGTGTTTGGGCTGGTGACGGCAGAATTTCTGCCGGCCAGTCTGTTAACGCCGATGGCCGCCAGCCTTGGCGTGACGGAAGGCGTGACCGGGCAGGCGGTCACCGTAACGGCCATCTTCGCGCTGCTCACCAGCTTCTTTAGCGCCTCCGCCACCCGCAAGCTGGATCGCCGTGGCGTGATGCTGCTGTTTTCGCTGATGCTGATTGTCTCTAATTTGCTGGTGGCTTTTGCCCCTAACCTGACCTTTATTCTGGTGGGTCGGGTGCTGCTGGGCATTGCGCTGGGTGGCTTCTGGACGCTGGCGGCGGCCACCACCATGCGGCTGGTGCCGGAAGCGATGATCCCGCGTGCGCTCTCAATTGTGTTCAGCGGCGTGTCGGTGGCGACTATTGTGGCGGCACCTATGGGCAGCTATTTTGGTCACCTGCTCGGCTGGCGTAACGTGTTTGTTGCCGCTTCACTTATTGGCGTGGTGGGGCTGCTCTGGCAGATTGTCGCGCTGCCAAAAATGCCGCCGCATCTCTCTGGCAATGGCAGCTCGCTCTTCTCGCTGATGCGCCGTCCGGGTATGCAAACCGCGCTGCTGGCTATTATTCTGGTGTTTTCCGGGCACTTTGCCTTCTTCACCTATCTGCGTCCCTTCCTGGAGAGCGTGACCGGCGTAGGCGTCAACGGGCTTTCCGCCATCCTGCTGGGCTTTGGCGTGGCGAACTTTGCCGGAACGCTGATTGCGGGCGTGCTGCTTGAACGCAATCTGCACCGCACCCTGATTGCCATGCCGCTGGCAATGGGCATTTTGGGCGTCGGCCTGGTCGTCATGGGTTCCGCGCCGCTGGTGGATGCGGTGCTGGTAGCGCTTTGGGGAATGGCGTTTGGCGCGGTGCCGGTTGGCTGGTCAACCTGGATTACCCGTACCATGCCGGATGAAGCGGAGAGCGGCGGCGGTCTGCTGGTCGCTTCCATTCAGCTGGCCATTACCATTGGCGCGGCAGCGGGCGGGGTGATCTTTAACGTTACCGGGGCGAAAGGGGTATTTATGGGGAGCGCAGTGGCTTTGTTGATTGCCACGCTGACCATTTACGCCGCCTTAAGAGCCAAACCGGTGATGGCATAAAGAGCGCTATGCGGCAGTGAGGAAAGTTCCCGCTGCCGCACTACTTATCTCAGGCAACAAAATCCCTCTGCAACCGCTACTGCGTCTCGGGTCACCGGAACAGCGGCGCTATTTCTTGTCAATATGCCCCAAATCCCGCTCCGGAAAACAATAATTCCGCACGCGCTGCTTCAGCTCTTTGGCTTCCGGGAAGCCGCCATCGGTTTTGCGATCCCAGATGATCTGCTCATCAATTTTAATCTGATAGATGCCGCCGGTACCGGGCACCAGGCTGACGGAACCCAAATCCGTGCTGAAGGTGTGTAGCAGCTCTTGTGCCATCCAGCCTGCACGCAGCAGCCAGTTACATTGAGCACAGTAGTGAATAGTGATGGCGGGTGCGGTTTTCATAGCAATGCCCTGACGCGGGAAAGGATCGCTATTTTCCGGCGGGTAGCCTACTGGTGTCAAGATAACCCCAGGCGTTACGCTGGTTGAAATGTGAATAAATTATGGAGGTTATTGATATAGAGAATCGATCTCATTATCATTCGCATTATAAACTGTCTATGGAATGATAACTCGGGCGCGGAAGGCGCACTTTTTTTTCGCAGCCACTTTGGACTGCGGCCGCAATGTATGAGTCGATACTAATAAAGAATAAAGGCTTACTTAAATGCGAACTTCTCAGGGCTTTATTAAAAATAGCGTGCTGTTTGGCACGCTGGTTACCACTGGTTTCAGCATCGCTGCTGAATCTTCCTCCTCTGCACTCCTGCCTGAAGCCACGGCCACGCCGCTGGCCATTTCAGCCAGTAAAAGCAGTCAGGCAGAAGCTGTCATGACGGTCACTGCGCCAGAGCCGGAAAAAAAGGCGGGCAGCAGCACGACCATTACCGCTGCCGACATGCAGAGAAAGGGCACCACTGACTTCGGCTCCGTGATGCGCTACGAGCCGTTAATCAGCGCCACGGGCGTCAGCGGAGGATCTTCCTCAGGTAAAAGCGGTTTCGATCGCAGCGGTTACACCGGCTATAACATTCGCGGCCTGGAAAGCAACAGAGTGGGGCTGGAGGTTGACGGCATTCCTCAGCCGGACGCCACTGGCCGCAGCTACGTCAGCCGCGCCGGACTCAACACTTTTGGCATTGGGCGTGATTATCTGGACCCTTATATGTACGGGCAGGTGGATATTGAGTCTGGTGCAACCTCCACCGCTAAGGCTAATACGGCTATCGGCGGGGCGGTCTCCTTTATGGCAAAATCGCCCGATGACTATTTGTCGCCTTATAAACCAACTTACTTCGGTTACCAGACGGATTACGATTCCGCTAATCGCGGCTGGCACAACGGCCTTACCGCCGCCGCTGGTGATGAAACGCTGCGGGGCATTTTTGTCTACAGCCGCCGTGACGGGCAGGAAACGCGTAATAACAGCGGCACCCTGGATGCCTACCCGGCTAACTGGCACTCCAACGCGCTGATGGCTTCCGGCATCTGGCAGCCCAACGATGAGCACAAGCTGACCGGCACGGTTGATTACTACGATAAAACCAACCACACCCATTACGATACGTGGGATTCAGGCGGAAGTTCGATTCTGGGCACCTCTCAGCAACAAAGTAACACCCGCCGCTGGGGCGTCAGCCTGAAGGATGAATGGACGCCAGCTAACGCCTCTATCGACAGCCTGACCAGTAAAGTTTACTACCAGCAGACTCAGGCGCATGACAATACCCGGATGCCAACCAGTGCTGGCAGCATGGAGCGTGTTTACTCCAATTATGATGTCGATACTTACGGTTTCGAAACGCAGGTGATGAAAAGCCTGGGAAGGCATGAGTTGAGCGGCGGACTTAACGGGCGCATCACGGAGACGCAGCGTCCGTTCCGTCAAGAGCCTGCGCCGAGCGTTTATAGCGTAATAATGCAGCCGGAATCGGATAGCCGCAGCTATGCGCTTGGAGGCTTTGTGCAGGATAAAATCCAGTTCGATCTGGGTGGTCATGGTTTTGATATTGTGCCCGGCGTGCGCGTGGCTCACCAGACTACCAAACCCGAGAATCTCTCCAGCCTGGCCTCCGGCAGCAGCGTGCTGGATGAATCTCAACTGAACAGGCTCTACGGCAAAGAGAATTCAGATACGCAGGTTCTGCCATCGCTGAGCTTTGACTACGCCATCACGCCTTCGCTGATGACTTATCTGCAGTATAAGCGTGGCGCGCAGTTCCCTAATGCCAGCCAGCTGTATGGTTCCTGGAACCTGGGCTCCAGCTATGCCGGCACGGCACAGTATGCGCTGATTGGCAGCAGCGATCTCAAGACCGAAACCAGTAACAATCTGGAATGGGGTATGAAAGGCCAGGTGGCAGAGGGGATATCGCTGAAGACTGCACTGTTCTATAACACCTATAAAAACTTCATTGCTTATACCCGCTATACCCGTGCAGGCAGCCCGTCACGCTTCACCAATATTCCGTCAAATATCTACACGGTTTATCAGGCAGAAAATCGTGATAAGGCGTATATCTATGGCGGCGAAATCTCAACGAAACTTAACTTCGGCACCTGGTTTGAGCAGGTTAACGGACTGAGCGCCACTTTTGCCCTGGGGTACAGCGAAGGGAAATCGAAATCGAGCTACTCCGGCGACAGCTATGTGGATCTCGACAGCGTAGCGCCGATGAAAGCGATCCTGGGCATAGCGTGGGATGACCCGGCAAAACGCTATGGCGCTTCGGTTACCGCCACCTTTGTGAAGGGCAAACAAGCCACCGCTACCAATCGCGAAAGTTTTAACAACAATGCCGGCAGTTCGCTGAGTGATTCCAGCGAAGAGTACATGCGCGTACCTGGCTACGGTATGGTGGACATGACGGCATACTGGCAGGTGGCAAAAAATGTCAAAGTCAGCGGCGGGATCTACAACCTGACTGACCGCAAATACTGGGACTATCTCAGCAGCCGTGAGCTGACCGAAAGCACTAATCAGGATGCTTATGATAAGGCGCTGGCAGTGATGCCTGGCCGTACTTATCAGCTTGGTGTAAATATCGATTTCTAAAACCGCCTTACTCATTATCAGCTTGCCCTGCCCCCGCAGGGCCAAAAGGAGAGCAAATGGACATGACTACCCAATACCAGCGATATCAGGCGTTAAAAGCAGAACAGCCCAAAAAATATGCCCGCGATCTGGCCGGTTTGCTGGGGATCAGCGAAGCTGAACTGACGCATGCACGAACGCTTGACGATGCCGTGGCGCTGCGTCCTGACTTCAGCGAGCTGCTTAAATCACTGGAAGCGGTGGGTGAGACCAAATCCATCACCCGCAACGCTTATGCGGTACATGAGCAGGTAGGCCGCTATGAAAATCTGCATCTTGGTGGCCACGCTGGGCTGATCCTCAACCCGCGCGCGCTCGACCAGCGGCTGTTTCCTTCACAATGGAAAAGTGCCTTTGCGTTGACAGAGAAAAGCGAACGCGGCGACCGCCACAGCATGCAGATTTTTGATGCGCATGGCGACGCGGTGCTGAAAATTTACGCCACGGCGAACACGAATATGGCAGCCTGGCACTCGCTGGTTGCCCTCTTTACGCTGGCTGAAACACCTGAACTTAACGTCACGCCTGCAGTTCCGCTGAGCTATGCCAGCCAGCCGGACGCGGCTGCCATTGAGCGGGAGTGGCGGGCAATGACCGATGTGCATCAGTTTTTCGGGCTGCTGAAGCGGCATAACATCTCCCGCCAGCAGGCGTTCCGCTCGGTAGCCAGCGACCTGGCGCTGAAAGTGGATAACAGCACGCTCAGCGAGCTGCTCAAGCTGGCGCAGGCCGACGGCAATGAGATCATGATTTTCATCGGCAACCGGGGCTGTGTGCAGATCTTCACCGGTGTGGTGGAAAAATTGATGCCGATGGAAAGCTGGATCAATATCTTCAACCCGACCTTTACCCTGCATCTGATGGAGCACAGCATCAACGAGAGCTGGATCACTCGCAAGCCGACGGCAAACGGCATGGTGACCAGTCTGGAGCTGTTTGCCGCCGACGGTACGCAGATCGCCCAGCTCTATGGTCAGCGAACAGAAGGTGAAGCAGAGCAGACCCGCTGGCGGGAGCAACTGGCCGCATTGACCGGTGCAGGAGAGGCGGCATGAGAGCCTGGCTGATTGCCCTGCTGGCGCTGCCCTTTTCGCTACTGGCCGAAGAGCGTGTGGTGTCGATAGGCGGCGATGTCACAGAGATTATCTATGCACTGGATGCTCAGCAAAATCTGGTCGCCCGTGATACCACCAGCCTGCAGCCCGCCGTGGCGACCAGACTGCCAAACGTTGGCTATATGCGTCAGCTTAACGCCGAGGGTATCCTGGCGATGAAGCCCACGCTGGTGATCGCCAGCGAGCTCTCCAAACCCTCCCTTGCATTGCAACAGATTGAGCAGGCGGGAGTGAAAGTCGTCACCGTTACCGGCAAACCTGAGCTGGGCGCCATTCACAGCAAGGTCGTGACCATCGCCGCAGCGTTGCACCGCGAAGAGCAGGGCAAGGTGCTGGAGGCTAAGCTGGAGAGACAGCTGGCTGGCATAGCGGAGAAACCGCTGCCGGTGAAGGTACTCTACATTCTTAATCATGGTGGCATGAAGGCGATGGGCGCAGGGAGCGACACGGCGGCTGACGGCGCAATCCGTAGCGCCGGGCTGCAAAATGCTCTGGGGAATATTCCCCATTACCAGCCGCTGACGCAGGAAGGCATTGTCGCCAGCGCGCCACAGCTGATTGTGATTGGCGCGGAGGGCCTGCACGCTCTGGGTGATGAAGAAAACTTGTGGAAGCTGCCGGGGCTGGCGCTGACGCCTGCCGGTAAGCAGCGCCGCGTGCTGGTGGTTAATGAAATGGCGCTGCTGGGCTTTGGCCTGCAAACGCCGGGTGCCATCGCTAAACTGCGGAAAGCGGCGGAAGCGCTGGCGCAATGAAAGCGGTTAACGTCCAGCGAAGCCTGCTGCTGATGGCCGTCCTTATGGGGGTGATGGTGCTGTTTGCCGCCAACATCGGCCCGATGCGGCTGACGCTGCCGATGGTGTGGCAGGCCCCGGCAGAAAGCATGGTATGGCAAATCTGGTGGACAATCCGTCTGCCGCGCGTGCTGCTGGCCGTGCTGGTGGGATCGGCGCTGGCCCTCTCTGGCACGGTGATGCAGGGGCTGTTTCGTAACCCGCTTGCCGACCCCGGATTATTAGGGATCAGCAGCGGTGCGGCTCTGATGGTCGCCTTTTCGCTGGTTATGCCGCTGGCATTACCCGCAGTGCTGTCGCTGTGGTGGCCGATGCTGGCGGCGTTTATGGGAAGTCTGGCGGTCACGGCGATCATCTTTACCCTGAGCCGCTATGGCCGCAGTTCACTTTCACGCCTGCTGCTGGTCGGCATTGCCATTAACGCGGTTTGCGGCGCGGCGGTGGGCGTTCTCTCCTGGATCAGTAACGATCAGCAGCTGCGTCAGCTCTCCTTATGGGGAATGGGTTCGCTGGGCCAGGCGCAGTGGTCCACGGTGCTGGTCAGCGCGCTGATTATCCTGCCCGCCACGCTGGCGGTTCAGGTTTATGCCAGGCGGCTGAATCTGCTACAGCTGGGTGACGAAGAAGCGCACTATCTGGGCGTGGACGTGAAGCTTACCCAGCGCACTCTGCTGGTGTTAAGTGCGCTGGTGGTGGCTGCATCCGTTGCTGTCAGCGGCGTTATCGGGTTTGTCGGGCTGGTAGTGCCGCACCTGATGAGAATGTGCATTGGCAGCGATCACCGCTGGCTGCTGCCGGGAGCGGCACTGGCTGGTGCCATACTGATGCTGATTGCCGATACGCTGGCCCGTACGCTGGTTTCCCCTGCTGAAATGCCGGTGGGGCTGCTGACCAGCCTGCTTGGCGCGCCCTGGTTTCTCTGGCTGATAATGCGCCGGACGGGGGCAGGCAATGAGTGAACTACTGCGAGTTGGGCGGCGGCAGAAGGGGAGAGAAAGCCTGGCCACCTCAGCTGCACGACCTTTCTGGCAAGCAGGAGAGAAGCCATGAGCGATCGGTTACAGGCGCAGCGCCTTTCATGGCGCGCTGGCGAGCGGCTGCTGATTGATGATGTTTCCCTGACCCTGCGCGCCGGGGAGATGGTTTCACTGATTGGCCCCAACGGGGCGGGCAAGTCCACGCTGCTGCGGCTGCTGACGGGCTATCTCTCGCCCGATACTGGCGTTTGCCTGCTGGAGGGCAAGCCGCTGACAAGCTGGTCGCGTGAGCAGCTTGCCCGTAGCCGGGCGGTGATGCGCCAGCAAAGCCACGTTGAGTTTCCACTCCCCGTCCGGGATGTGGTGGCGATGGCGCGAGCGCCCTGGACCACAAGGGATGCGCAGGCGATTGTTAACCAGGTAATGGCGTTAACCGGCAGCGACGTGCTGGCAGAGAGAGATTATCGCTATCTTTCAGGTGGCGAGCAGCAGCGTGTGCAGCTTGCCAGGGCGCTGGCCCAGCTCTGGCATGACGACGGCCCCCGCGGCTGGCTGTTTCTTGATGAACCGACATCGGCGCTCGATTTATATCACCAGCAGCATGTGCTGCGGCTGCTGCATCAGCTTACGCGCCGCGGCAACCTCACCGTCTGCTGCGTGCTGCACGACCTGAACCTGGCGGCGTTGTGGTCAGACAGGCTGCTGTTGCTGCATGAGGGTAAACTGGTGGCAAACGGCACGCCGGAAGAAGTGATGAGTGAAGAGACGCTGAGGCGCTGGTATCAGGCCGATCTTAACGTGCATCATCACAGCCGTGACGCGGTGCCGCAAATCGTGCTGCGGCGCTAGCCTTCTGATCCTGTGAAATCAGAGCGCCATCAGCCTTTTAAGGTGGGCGGCCAGCTTGCGGGCGGATGCCTGGTCATCCTGTAGATTCCCTTCAGAGCTGAGGCAAGACCTTTTTAGATAGCGGCAGAGGTCGCAAACAGCACCTCGGCAGGCTGCGGGCGGCTGAGCAGGAAGCCCTGCAGCTTGTCGCAGCCCGCTTCCGCCAGCGTCAGGCGCTGCTGCTCAGTCTCGACGCCTTCTGCGGTCACCGACACTCCCAGCGAGTGGCCCAGCTTGATCACGGAGGAAACAATGGTGTCAGCCTGCTCCTGAATGCCCAGCAGCCGGATAAAGCAGCGATCGATTTTAAGCGTGTCGACCGGGAACTGGGTGAGGTAGCTCAGGCTGGAATAGCCCGTGCCAAAGTCGTCGAGCGCAATCCGGAAGCCTGCCGCTCTTAAAGTCTGAATGGTTTGCAACGCCTGCTGGTGATCTTCCAGCATCACCCCTTCCGTCACTTCCAGCTCTATCTGCCTGGGGTCCACGCCCTGCTGCTGCACAATCTCCTGCAGGCGTTCAATAAAATTGCCTGCCAGAAATTGCAGGGGAGAGACGTTCACCGACATACGCAGATGCGGGCAGCTTTTGGCGCGGCTGAGAGCCTGCTGCAATACCCAGTCACCCAGTTGAATAATCAGACCTGTCTCTTCAGCTATCGGAATAAAGTCTGTCGGTGAGATCGGCCCCAGCGTGGGGTGTTGCCAGCGCAGCAGGGCTTCAATCCCCAGCATCGTCTCGCCCGTGATATCCATAATAGGCTGATACCAGAGCGCCAGTCCCTGAGTGGTGTCCAGCGCCAGACGCAGCGCCTCCGCCAGCTGCTGACGTTTCATCAGCGTTTCGCCCAGCACCGGCGTAAACATATGGCAGCGCCCACGCCCTTCCGATTTGGCCGCATAAAGCGCGATATCAGCTTTACGCATCAGTTCCTGCCGCTCGGTACCCTGTTCTGGCGCCACGGCAATACCGATACTGACCCCCACCCACAGGCGATTGCCTTCCAGCATCACCGGCGTCGTGAGTTGTTCAATGATTTGCTGACAGAGCCGGACGAGCTGCTGCTCATTTTCCGGGCGATTCACCATCACCACAAATTCATCCCCTCCCAGCCTGCCAACCGCATCTTCAGGATGAAGCAATGCGGTAAGTCGTTTACTCACCTCAATAATTAACTCATCGCCGATATGATGCCCGTAGGTATCGTTGATCATCTTGAAGCGATCCAGATCCAGCAGCAGCAAGGCCACGCTGTCGCCGTCTGCAGCCAGCGTGCTTAACCGTCTGTTGATCTGTTCTCTCATTGCTGCGCGATTAGGCAAACCTGTCAGGACATCCTGCATCGCCAGCCGTTGGGCATGGGCTTCGCTGGCTTCCAGTTTTATCACTGACTCTGACAGCCTGAGCGAAGAGAACCACAGGCGGCGCGTCATTTTGATGCCCATCAGCGTTATCGCCATCATCGCCAGTAACACCAGCGGCCCGGTCACCATCAGCATCTGGCTGCCAGGCCGCATGGGTTGCCAGGAAACGTAGCTGACCGGGATCTTAAGGTGGGATTGCAGTAAAAAACCGGCGCTGTTTAACTGGTTTTCATCGCTGGGAATAAAGCGGAAATCGGTGACTACGCCACGGTGTTGCAGAAAATCGACAAAGCTGTAATGCAGATAACGGATAAAAATGAGTTTCTGACCGCCGCTCACCGGCACTTCGCCCAGGGCGATTTCCGCTACACGTCCGTTAAGGCGTATATAATCAGCGGTAAAAGCAGGAGAGGAAAGGGAAGAGCGGCGATAAAGCGTTGCGAGCCAGGGAGAAAGTTGCTGCTTAACGTCGAGGTAGTGATCTGAAGCGACCTGCTTGCCCGCCAGCCAGGCCACCAGCGGCTGGTTTTCTGCATTCAGCAGATAGACTTCATCATCACCTGCAAGGGTATTAAGCCAGTAACCAAATCGCTTGCTGCCTTCCCGTAACTGAGCGGTGAGTTCAGGCCAGGCAAGCAGGTTCTGATGCTGATGCAGATAGTCATCCAGGTGCTGGGCAAAAATGTTCTCAATCACCTGCTGCTGCTTCTCCAGCGCCCTGGCATTGCTTTGTGTGGTCACCCACCATGCAGTAAAAGCACAGGCGAGAAACGTAAACAGGATCACCAGGATCATCGGCGTCAGCACGTTGCTCAGGAAGTGGCGCCTTAGCGCCTGGCCGTGTTCGTTAATCATTTACTTTCCAGCAAAATCGATTCAGTCGCCATCTGAGACTGGCCTCACGAAGGTAAGACATTACCTCATTGTCGTTTATCGGCAAGCGATAACGCCTTCTTTAGTGGAGATTTTTTATCGGGCGAATTTTGTTTTATCGTTGAAAGTGGGCGCGAGATAAGCGTTGGCGGCCTGAGAAGGCCGCCGGGAGGAAAAAGGGTCAGGTTATTTTGAAATCATGCAGTGCATCGCGGTTGATTGCAATGCCCAATCCTGGCCCCGTTGGGATAGTCACACGTCCATGATGGTGAACGACAGGAACGCTCAAAATGGCCTGGCGAATGGGGTGCTCCGTGCGGTCAAATTCTAAAAGCGGCTCGGTGCAAGCCAGTGACAGTGGGGTATGAGAAGGTACCGATGCCATCCATTGCAGCGAGGCGGCAATGCCGATCCCGGTTCCCCAAACGTGCGGATTGACCCTGATGCCAAAGGCCATCGCCATATCGGCAATTTTTTTGCATTCAGACAGCCCTCCTGCGGAACAGATATCCGGCTGCAGGATATCCATTGCTCGCCGGGTCAGTATTTCCCGGAAGCCCTGCCGGGTGAATTCACACTCTCCGCCCGCTATCGGAATGGTAAGCGCGGCTTTTACCGCTTGATAACCAGACAAATCTTCAGGAGGAACGGGTTCTTCAAACCAACTGATATCTGACTCCTCTACCAGCCGCCCCAGCTTAATAGCGGAGACTGCATCATAAGCATGGTTAGCATCAATCATTAGGGCGACATCCGGGCCAATGGCTTCCCGCACGGCACGCGTTACTGCGACATCTTCCGCCACGCCAAAGCCTACCTTCAACTTTATGGCGCGGAAACCCTCTTTAACGTAGCCTGCCGCTTCTTCTGCCAGATAGGTCAGCGGATCGCCGTTTTTACGTCGGTACAACCCGGTGGCATACGCCTGAACATCATCACGCAGTGCACCGCCCATCAATTGGTAAGCCGGTGCATTAAAGTGTTTGCCGCGGATATCCCAAAGAGCGATATCAATGCCGCTGAGCCCCTGGATTAGCAGCCCTTTCTGACCGTGGTCACGGTAGCGGGCATAAATCTCCTGCCAGAGAAATTCTGTTCGCAGCGGGTCACAGCCAATCAGCGAGGTGGCAATTTCCTTTACCACAGCCTGCGTCATACGCGCTGGACCATAGCATTCGCCCCAGCCGGTATGGCCTTCATCGGTTTCGATCTCTACCAACATGGCGGTTCGGGTATCATACCAGGCGCGGGAATAGGCAAAGGGTTCCTGCAGTTTTGCAGCGAGCAAATGCGCAGTAATACGGGTGATTTTCATCGACATTTCCTTTAGCGGGTCGGGGCGAGCAGGTCATACATCACCTTGCCATCAAGCGTGGCGTGATCAAGACCAAGCAAATGGGCAATGGTGGCAGCCGGATCTACCATGCGATAAGGGCCTTTCAGCTGACGATCGCGGTAATAGCCCTGACGGATCCCTGCTCCACAGGCCAGCAGCACGCCGTAGTTAGAGGCCATGCTGGTTTCTGCAGTGGGTTTTTGAGGGCCGTGATTGGCTCCGGGCGTTTCCACGGCACAGATATCTTCCCCTGTCCGGCTGGTCCCCCAGACAAATCCGGCGTTATAGGCAAACACAATATCCCCCGCGCATTGCCCCCAGAAGCCGATGCCGACTGCATCATTTTTCAGTAATGCCAGGCTGACGGCATTACGCGCTCTACCTTTGTGCAGGATCTGCCAGCTACCCAGCGCCAACAGCACTTCCGCACAGACAGAATCGAAATCGTCTGCCATCACCCATCCCTGAGGTTCCCGTCCTTTGAGATTAACGAAAATTTCCAGGCCTCCGCGTTCATCTTTCAGGAAAACTTTACTCTGAGCGGGCAGCAAATCGCCGCGCTCGTCCAGCGTCACCAGCCCATGCTTTTGCAGATAGCGGTAGATATCGCACAGATATTCATTCGGCACGGCACCATGATCGGAAGCCAGCATCAGCGTGGTCTCGCTGTCCATTTCCTGCATCAGCTTGCCAATGCTGCTATCCAGCACTTTGTAGCAGTCGCGCATAACATCATCAAAGGTGGTTGCTTTTTCAGCCTGGTAAAAAGGCGAGACCGGATCGACAAAACCCAGACAATTGTGGTGGGACTCATCCGCAAGACGATGAACGGTCGCCCATAACGAAAAATCATGTTTCTGCGTCAGCCGCAGGGCGGTTTCGCTCAGCCATACCGACTGCTCATGCCCCTCCTGCAACGTGGCTTGCAGGTAATCTTCATTGGGTGAAGCTTTAACCACCCATTTGCTATAGAAAGGCCCGTATGCTTCCAGCAGTTCGTTGCCCAGCGTGGCATCACTGGCAATGCCAGCCTGCAAAATGACCTGACTCTGCAGAATTTCAATATCATTATTTGCCGGGTCGAAGCGCCCAACAAAGAAACGGACGCTGCCCGCTACACCGTATCCGTCCAGCTTTAGCCATTCGCTCCATTGACCTTTTTTCAGCGGGAAGAGCATGTCATTCAACCTTAGTTGAGGCTGGTGGGCGTCATTTTCTTCTACGGTGAACTTCAGCGCCGTACCCTGCTGAACGTTCATCATCAGCACCGTTTTTCCCTGCTCTTGCGTTAGCGGTTGCCATGCGCCTTTTTCGTGATAGGCCAGTGAAGAAGAGGGCGGCCAGCCCAGCTTTTGCTGCCGGACAGTTTTATTACCGGCGCGCTGCCCGAAACGTGTTGTGTGCCCCATCGGCTTACACTGTTCCGAAGGCCAGGTGGCTGCCCGTCCCCAGTAAGGAGCAAAACTGAAGTGAGGTGCTGTGGCTGCTACTGTTTCTGGAAAGTGGACCAGTGAGGCGCGTAATCCTTTATTCGTCATCAGCGAGAGTAAATTTCCCGTTTGCAGATTATCGGCTGGCTGGCCCTGGCCTATCCAGGAGGTTCCGGGACACTGACCGCTGAGAAATGTAACCCAGTTTACGTCGCCCCAGGCAGAGATAAACGGCAGCAGCTCACAGGCCGCCCCTTGGTGAAACATCTGCTGAATATGAGGCAACGCACCCTCTTCAGCATATCTTTTCAGCAGCGGCATGGTTAGCCCATCCACGCCAAAAACGATGACTTTGTGCATGCTATCTCCTCAGATAAGCGCCGGTTAAAGCGTACCGGACAAAGAAACAGATACCGACTGACCGTATAACGGTGTTTTATTGATGATGCAGTCGAGTATGCTGTTCATACTGCTTTGAATATGTTGTCGCATCGCCTGTTCGGCACGGTTTTCATCGCGTGCCAACAAGGCCTGAAAAATGTCACAATGTTCATAATAAGATTGCAGTTTGCGGCCCGGCAGGCGGCTGGCGATAATATGAAACTGGCGTAGCCGGTCGATATAGTTGGCCATGATGTTGTTGACGTAATGATTGTCGATGCAGGCAAATATCATCTCGTGAAGCGAGTCTCCCGGATCGCTGACTGCTGCTTCATCTTTGAGCAGACTGGCTTCAAGCGATGCCAGATAGTGCTGCATGTGATGGAGTTGTTCATCGCTCAGGCGATGGGTAGCATTGCGGGTAGAAATGCCCTCAAGCGCTTCCCGGATCATGAATAACTCCTGAATATCGCGTAGTTTTATCTCCGCAACGAACCAGCCTTTTCGGGGCGCAAGCTCGACGAAGCTCTCCTGCTGCAGCCGGTACAGCGCTTCACGGATAGGCGTCCGGCTCATCCCCAACTGTTCAATCAGCCACATTTCAGTGAGGGAACTTCCCGGTGAAATCTCCATATTAAGGATGCGATCTTTAATCTTCTCGTAAGCGATAAAACTCAACGATTTTTTGATATTGCCAGCGTCAACAGCAGACATAATGCTTCTCCGCGATTTGCTTATTACTCCCGACGAACCGGGCATACGTTACGCTTTCTCTTTCAGTTCAAACCGGTGGATCTTGCCGACCATAAACAGGTAGCAAAGGATCACCACTACCGCGTGCGCTACGACGAAAATCAGTACGCCATTAAACGAATTAGTAGCCTGTAAAATAAAGCCGATAGCGATGGGAGTGGTAATGCTGGAAGCGTTGCTGAAAGTATTTAGCACGCTGCCAGAAAGGCCCGAAATTTGCGAAGGCGCGGTATCGGCATTAATGGTCCAGCCCATGCCGCCAATTCCTTTTCCCAGGAAGGATAGCGCCATAATGAATACCACCGCCGCCTCTGAGGTGACGTAATTACACATCACCATTACCGTACAAAGGATCATGCCGCTGATAATAGGGATCTTTCTGGCAACGGAAACGGAGGTACCGCGCCTGATGAGCTGGTCGGAAACAAACCCGCCCAACAGGCCGCCAAGAAAACCGCAGATTGCCGGAATAGCAGCCACCATCCCAGCCTTCATAATGTTCATATGTTTTTCTTGTACCAGATAGACGGGAAACCAGGTGATAAAGAAAAAGCCAATCGCGTTCAGGCAGTACTGCGCCAAATAAATACCGAGCATCATTCGGCTGGATAACAGCTGCTTGAGGTAGCTGAGATCGGGGCCTTTTCTCTTCTGATCTTTACCTTTGGCATCCATATCCACCAGCGCACCGCCTTCTGCCATATAAGCCAGCTCAGCTTCATTCACCCTGGGATGATCTTTAGGATTGTGGATCCAGATTTTCCATACAGGTAAAAACAGCATACCGAGCAGTCCCATTACAGTGAACGCAGCATGCCAGCCGTAGCTGTGGATCAGCCAGCCCATCAGCGGCGCGAAAAATACGGTGGAACCATATTGCGCCGAGTTAAAGATAGCTGCCGCCGTGCCGCGCTCTGAGGCGGGGAACCAGGCGGCCACAATACGGCTGTTGGCAGGGAAAGAAGGCGCTTCTGAACCGCCTACCAGAAAACGCAGCGCGAAGAGTACCAGCACGGCGGCAGTACCGGTGACAAAGCCCGCCAGTCCGGTCATCAGGGTAAAAAGCGACCAAAAAAAGATGCTGCAGGCATAAATTTTCTTGGAGCCAAAGCGGTCCAGCAGCCAGCCGCCAGGCAACTGAAAAAGTACATAAGCCCAACCAAATGCTGAGAAGATAAAGCCCATATCAACGGGACTAAGGCCGAGTTCTTTTGACATTGTCGGGCCCGCCAGCGAGATAGAGGCGCGGTCGGCATAGTTAATCAGTGTGATAAAAAACAATACAAAAACCACGATCCAGCGGGTATTGCTCCGTTTTGCGGTTACCGCGCTCTGACTGTAGGACAGAACTTCTGGTCACTCTGGTGCATAGCGAAACCTCAGGTAATTGTTATGTTTGTGGATTTTTTTGTAAGCTTATTGCACTCTCTTTGTATATTAATTGTATACAACCTAGTGGTGGGGGGATTTTCAGTCAAGATAAGCCCGGAGAAGCTTAACTAATTTGTGATTACGGACACGTAATGCTGAGTGAAATTTACTCAACGAATAAAGTCACTCTGTAAGAAATAAGCGAGAAAAGATCTGCCCAGGATAATTAAGTTCAGATTTGTTTTCGCAACCTTTCTTGCCCGCTCAATTGCGGGTAAGAAAGATAATGTTATTGCGCAGTCACATTACTGGATGGGTCGGCCGTAACCGGCATGGGGGCAACCTCTGGCGGCAGGAAAATATGGTCCATGATATTCCTGACCACTGGCGCAGCGGTCACCCCGTTGATCCCTCCGTTCTCAAGGATCAGCGCCATGGCGACTTTGGGATTATTAAACGGCGCAAACGCGGTGTAGAAAATATGGTCACGCAGGCGGATAGGGATCATTTTGGCGTTATAGACCTGGTTTTGCTTCAGGCCAAACACCTGTGAAGTTCCGCTCTTGGCGGCAATGCCATAGGGCGCGGTGTGGAAATATTTATATCCCGTGCCGTTTGGCGCATTCGCCATACCAAACATCGCGTGGCGGATCAGGCTCCAGTAAGGTGAGTTCGCGTCACCAATCTGTTCGCGGGGCAATGTCGGTTGCCACAGCCTGACGTTTTTCCCCTGCTTCTGCTCATAAAGCAGATGGGGCTGGATCACTTTGCCGTTGTTAATCAGCGTATCCATCGCCTTCACCATCTGAATCGGCGTGGCAATCCAGTAACCCTGACCAATGCCCACAGAGACAGTATCGCCCTGGTACCACCCTTTTTTATGCACCTTCTGCTTCCATTCGCGGCTGGGCAGCAGTCCGTTGTACTCTTCATTCAGGTCGATGCCGGTGGACTTACCGTAGCCAAACTGGCTGAGCATGGTGTGGATCCGATCGATACCCATCATAAAAGCGACCTGATAGAAAAAGGTATCCGCCGACTCCTCAATCGCCCGCGTCACGTCCAGCATGCCGTGGCCCGATTTTTTCCAGTCGCGATACTTACGCTGTGTGCCGGGCAGCGTCCAGGTTGGCGCACCAAAGAAGGTGGTCTGCGGGGTAATGACGTGCGTCAGCAGAGCCGACATCGCCATATAGGGTTTCACGGTTGACGCGGGAGGATAAAGCCCCTGAGTCACGCGGTTAATCAGCGGCAGGTCTTTATTGGCTAACAGTTCTTTATAGGCTTTATAACTGATCCCTTTTACAAACGGATTAGGGTCGTAACTGGGGCTGGAAACCATCGCCAGCACCTGACCATCTTTTGGATTTTCGATAAGCATGGCGGCACGCTGACCGGCAAGCTGGGTTTCAACATACTGCTGAAGATGCAGATCCAGCGTTAAATAGAGGTTTTTTCCCGCCACGGGAGGGACTTCTTTCAGCACACGGATAACCCGACCATGGTTATCCACTTCGACTTCCTGATAGCCGGTTTTGCCATGCAGAACCGACTCGTAATAGCCCTCAATTCCCTGCTTACCAATATTATGATCAGCTGCGTAATTCTCGCTGACACCCTGTTTCTCCAGCCGTTTATAGTCGTTATCGTTGATCTTAGAGACGTAGCCAATCACATGTGCGAGGTCGGGGCCATAGGGATACTGACGATCTTCATAGCTGCTGACATCCACACCGGTAAAGCGGTACTGATTCACGGAAAAGCGGGCGACTTCCTCATCGGAGAGTTCGGTTTTTAACACCACAGGTTTGTAGCGGCTGGCGGCATGTAACGCGCGGGTGAAGGTATCGATATCGTCGGCAGAGAGGTTAACAATCGGCGTCAGTTCTTGCAGCAGCGCATGCATATCTTTGACTTTGTAAGGGACAATTTCAATGTCATACCAGGTGACATTTTTTACCAGTGGAATGCCGTTACGGTCATAAATAATCCCACGCGTTGGCGCGACAGGGATCATTTTGATGTCATTTTGATTGGAGCGGGTCTGATAATAGTGGTTCTGCTCTATCTGTAAGTGGTAGAGATTAACAACCAGCGTGACAAATCCTGCCAGAACGACCCCAAAGGCGACCAGTGCCCTGCGAACAAACAGCTTTTCTTCTTCTGCAAAATCTCTGAATTTCATTAACGGACAATCGCATTATTTTTCGTCGTTTTGCCGCCACATGATAGAGATATCAGGGCAAATCACGACCCGAAAGATGCATATGCGGGCGCTAAAGTGTGACATTTATTGAAGATGTTTCAGAGATGACACCTGACTCTCTTCTCAGGCCTTGCTGTCAGCAGGCTTATTTTGTGCAGGGCATTTGGTGCTACAGGAGGAGTGCATAAGAGCGGGTAAAATAGACGCACGCTTTTTGCGATTTTACTACTGAGGATATTATGCCAGGGTTATTTTCCCCCTTTGAACTGAAAGACGTTACTTTACGCAACCGCATTGCGGTGCCACCTATGTGTCAGTACAGCGCCGAAGAGGGCGTGAGCAACGACTGGCATCGCGTGCATTACAACAGCCTGGCTCGCGGCGGCGCGGGACTGGTTATTGTTGAAGCTACAGCCGTTTCGCCAGAAGGCCGCATCACCCCTGGCTGCCTTGGGATCTGGAACGACGAGCAGGCTGAAAAACTGGCGCAGATCGCCCGTGAGATCAAAGCGGCCGGTGCGGTGCCGGGTATTCAGATTGGACATGCCGGCCGCAAAGCCAGCGCCAACAAGCCGTGGGAAGGGGACGACCATATCGTCAAAACCGATCCGCGCAGCTGGGAAACCCTCTCGCCATCAGCCATCGCTTTCGGCAGCAACCTGCCGCAGGTTCCTCATGAAATGACGCTGGAAGATATTGCCCGCGTGCGTAATGATTTCGCTCTGGCGGCCCGTCGCGCCCGTGATGCCGGTTTTGAATGGCTGGAACTGCACTTCGCGCATGGTTATCTGGCACAGAGCTTCTTCTCTGTGCACGCTAACCAGCGTCAGGATCAGTATGGCGGCAGTGCGGAAGGACGCGGTCGCTTCCTGCTGGAAACGCTGGATGCGGTACGCCGTGAGTGGCCGGAAAACCTGCCGCTGACCGCCCGTTTTGGCGTGATTGAATATGATGGCCGCGATGAAGAAACTCTGAGCGAAGCGATCGATCTGACCAAAAAGTTCCGCGCCAACGGTCTGGATCTGCTCAGCGTCAGTATCGGTTTCTCAACGCCAGATTCCAACATTCCGTGGGGACCGGCATTCCTGGCACCCATTGCAGAACGCGTCCGCCGCGAGGCCAACATTCCGGTGGCGTCCGCCTGGGGAATTGATGCGCCGCAGATCGCGAACCGCACCATTGAAAACGGCGAGCTGGATCTGGTGATGGTGGGCAAGGCGCATCTGGCTAACCCGAACTGGACCTATCAGGCGGCGCTGGCTGTGGCAAAAGAGCAGCCTTCCTGGGTGCTGCCAGCGCCTTATGCGCACTGGCTGAACCGTTATCGCGTCAGCGAGTAACGCTGTCGGGCAGGCTTCTGGCCTGCCCGTTTTTTATTACTCTGCCAGTTGCCGCATCACGCTAATCAAATCTGACTTCCCTTCAAAACCAATGCCCGGCAGTTCAGGCATCACGATGTGTCCCTCCTCAACGCTTACCGAATCGGGGAAGCCGCCATAGGGCTGGAACAGATCCGGATAGCTTTCATTACCTCCCAACCCCAGGCCCGCCGCGATGTTCAGCGACATCTGGTGCCCACCATGTGGAATACAGCGCGATGGCGACCAGCCAAACTGGTGCAGGACGTCCAGCGTGCGCAGGTATTCACACAGGCCGTAGGAAAGGGCGCAGTCGAACTGCAAATAATCCCTGTCCGGGCGCAAGCCGCCATAACGTAGCAGGTTGCGGGCATCCTGGTGAGAAAACAGATTTTCCCCTGTCGCCATTGCGCCGGGATAGAATTCGCTTATGGCGGCCTGAAGCGCGTAATCGAGTGGATCGCCAATCTCTTCGTACCAGAACAGCGGATATTGCCGCAGCATTTTGGCATAGGCGATAGCGGTTTCGAGATCGAAGCGCCCGTTGGCGTCTACCGCCAGCTGGGCCTGCGGACCAATTTCCTGTAGCACCGCTTCAATACGGCGTTGATCCTCTGCCAGAGAAGCGCCGCCAATTTTCATTTTCACCACGTTGTAACCACGGTCCAGGTAGCTGCGCATCTCTTTGCGTAACGCGCTGAGGTCTTTTCCCGGATAGTAATAGCCGCCTGCGGCATAGACAAAAACGCGGGGGTTAGCTTTCACGCCTTTCTTTTCGGCCAGCAGGTGAAACAGTGGTACCTCTTCAATTTTGGCCACGGCGTCCCATATCGCCATATCCAGCGTGCCGACCGCCACCGACCGTTCGCCGTGCCCGCCGGGCTTCTCGTTCGCCATCATCAGGTTCCAGAGCTTGTCCGGGTCGAAATTGCTGCCGGCGTCGTTCAGATAGCTGTCCGGGTCCGCTTCCAGCAGGCGGCTACGAAACCGTTCGCGGATCAGGCCGCCCTGGCCGTAACGACCATTGGAATTAAAACCGTATCCCACCACCCGACGTCCATCACGGACCACATCGGTAACTACCGCTACCAGGCTGGTGGTCATTTTTGAAAAATCGATATAGGCGTTGCGAATGGGGGAGGCAATCGGCTGAGTAATTTCTACTACGTCGGTAATGCGCATGGGCTTCTCCAGGCTTCAGGAATAAGTCATTAATGGGATGATTTGGATACCGGTCTCTCTGTTACAGCAGACCTGGGGGATTTCTGGTGCAAAATGATGGCTCGGGCTTTTGTTACGTCAAAGGTGTTGTCCCATTTAGCGATCGCCAGCGTGGCCACCGTGTTGCCAATCAAATTCACTACGGCACGCGCTTCGTTCATAAAGCGGTCTACGCCAAGTAGCAGCACCAGTCCGGCAACCGGTACGGTACCAATGGAAGAGAGCGTAGCGGCAAGCGCGACAAATCCCGCGCCCGCCACCCCCGCCGAACCTTTTGAGGTCAGCAGCAGCACGCCGAGCAGCACAATTTGTTGCATCCAGGAGAGATCGGTATTGGTGGCCTGAGCGACAAACAGCGCCGCCATCGTGAGATAGATGCTGGTGCCGTCAGCATTAAAGGTGTAGCCCGTCGGCAGCACCATGCCTACCGTGGCTTTCTCCACGCCCGCCTCTTCCAGCTTCATCATGATGCGGGGCAGCACCGCTTCGGTTGAGCAGGTGCCCAGCGTGACAAAAATTTCATCCTTGATGTAACGCAGCAGGGGGATCAGGGGAAAGCCTGCCCAGGAGGCTATCGACCCCAGCACTACCACCACAAAGATCAGGGAGGTGACGTAGACGGCCAGCATCAGATAGCCAAAGGAGAGCAGCGTGGCAATCCCGTACTTGCCGATAGTAAAGGCGATGCCTGCGCCAGCCCCCAGCGGAGCAAGCCACATGATCAGATTGATCATTTTGAACAGGCCCTGCAACCCACGATCGATAAAGTCGATCACTGGTTTGCCGCGTTCGCCGGTTTGCAGCATTGCAATGCCGAACAGTACGGAGATCAGGATCACCTGCAGCATATTGCCTTTGACGAAGGCATCGCCCAGCGTGGAAGGAATGATGCCCATAATGAAGTCAACGATGCCGCCGCCGCTTTCCGCTTTATGCACATAAGAAGAGATGGCGCTGGCGTCGATATGGCTGGCATCAATATTCATTCCCGCTCCGGGTTTAAGAATGTTGACCACGACCAGACCAATTACCAGCGCCAGAGTAGAAACCACTTCAAAGTAGAGCAGCGCTTTGGCACCGGTTTTGCCCACCTTCCTGATACTGCCCATTTTGGCGATACCCACCACTACGGTGCAAAAGATGATCGGTGCCAGCATCATTTTGATCAGTTTGATAAATGCTTCTGCAACGGGCTGAAGCTGGGTGCCCATGGCGGGAAAGAAATAGCCAAACAGACCACCAATCACAATGGCTATCAGGACCTGGACGTATAGTTGTTTCAGCCAGCTGAAACGTGAGGGGTTTTGCATCACGCTCACTCCCACGGCTGTTATGCCGTTTTGTTAAAATAGGGTAGGGTAGTGGCACAACCTGAGGCGCCGTATATGCCTTGTTACCCTTGAGAGTAGCGATGAGTGTGGCGGCGATCTAATGCCTGATAGGAAAGCTGTTATGCAAAACCGGCATCACCTGGATCTGACCTGGCTTGAAGACTGCGTTGCGTTGTCCGAATCGCTGAATTTCTCTAAAGCCGCAGCAGGTCGATATGTGACCCAGCCCGCATTCAGCCGCCGTATCCAGTCGCTTGAAGAGTGGGCAGGCACGCCGCTTTTTGAACGAACCCGGCGTGGTGTTCACCTGACCCGCGCGGGTGAACTCTTCTGTAAACAGGTTCCGGATCTGATCCGTGCGCTGTATGCATTACGCAGCGAGACGCTTGATTTGGCCGGGCAGGGGGTGCCAGAGGTGGTTTTCTCCGCCACACATGCCCTTTCATTTACCTTTTTCCCTGCCTGGCTGCGGAAAAATGAAAAGATTGCCCGCTTTGGTGCGTTCCAACTGCTGTCTGACACTATGCGCGCCTGCGAGCGCATGCTGAACCAGGGCGAGACGCAGTTTCTGCTTTGCCATTATCATCCGCAAATGCAGCTTAACCTCGACATGGCGCGTTATTTCAGCGTTCGGGTAGGCACGGACTGGCTCAGGCCTTATGCCAGTGCAGTGCCGGGCAATGAAGGCGAAGCGGCAAAACCCCGCTGGTCGGTGGAGAATAAAAAGCCGTTTCCTCTGCTCTCCTACAGTAAGGAGTCTGGGCTGGGGAGGATCGTCGCTAATACGGCGTCTGTAAACCGCAGAAAAAGGGGAATGGAGGTAGTTTTTACCTCCGATCTTGCTGCTACGCTACAGGTAATGGCGCGGTCGGGAGATGGTGTGGCGTGGCTGCCAGAGTCTCTGGCGGCGCTGGAGGTCAGTAATGGCACCTTGTGCCCGGCCGCCAGCGAGCAGAGCGACCTCTGTATTCCGGTGGAGATCCGTCTTTACCGCCCGGCAGGCAAGCTGTCGCGGGCGGCTGAGGAACTCTGGACAATTTTTGTTGAGGATCGGCTGTAACCTGTCGTTGCTTAAAGGATAGCGGCGATAGCGGAGCCGAGATGTTGTGTATTACCCTTTCCGCCCATATCGGGCGTCAGCGACGCTTTATTCTCACTCGCTGCCAGCACCTGCTCAATGGCTTTCACTACCGCTTCCGCCGCCTCAGGATGCCCAAGATGCTCCAGCATCATCGCACCACACCAAATCTGCCCTACCGGGTTGGCAATGTTTTTTCCGGCAATATCCGGTGCGGAGCCATGCACAGGCTCAAACAAGCTAGGAAAGGTCCTTTCCGGATTGATATTGGCAGAAGGGGCGATGCCGATGGTGCCGGTACAGGCTGGCCCCAAATCCGAAAGAATATCGCCGAACAGGTTGCTGGCCACGACCACGTCGAAGCGTTCGGGGTGCAGCACAAAATGCGCGGTCAGAATATCAATATGGTATTTATCGACGCGCACATCAGGATAGTGACGGCTCATCTCTTCCACACGGCTGTCCCACCACGGCATGGTAATGGCAATGCCGTTGGACTTGGTCGCTGAGGTCAGATGCTTTTTCGGCCGCTTTTGCGCAAGGTCATAAGCAAATTTCAGGATGCGATCGGTGCCGGTACGGGTCATCACGGTTTCCTGTATCACGATCTCGCGGTCGGTGCCGGGGAACATGGTGCCGCCCACGCTGGAGTATTCGCCTTCGGTATTTTCCCGCACCACATAGAAGTCGATATCCC
The DNA here is from genome assembly GCF_033657285.1 of Erwinia sp. MMLR14_017. Taxonomy (NCBI): domain Bacteria; kingdom Pseudomonadati; phylum Pseudomonadota; class Gammaproteobacteria; order Enterobacterales; family Erwiniaceae; genus Erwinia; species Erwinia sp. MMLR14_017. The sequence goes on from NZ_JAWVWP010000003.1 coordinate 180,558, forward strand.
CCGGTTTCCGGTCGGCGAGCGGGGCTTTGACGCCAGCTAACAGCCGGACCGGACGAAGATTCACATACTGGTCAAACTGACGACGGAACTGCAACAGCGAACCCCAGAGGGAGACGTGATCCGGCACCACCTCGGGCCAGCCCACGGCACCGAAGTAGATCGCATCAAATGATTTCAGCGTTTCAAACCACTCATCCGGCAGCATTTTGCCATGCTGCTGGTAATATTCCGCACTGGCAAAATCAAACCATTCCCACTCAAAGGCAAAACCAAACTGGCGGGCGGCGGCATCCATCACCTTCACGCCTTCCGGCATCACCTCTTTACCAATACCGTCGCCGGGGATCACAGCAATTCTGTATGTTGCTAAAGCCATGTGAAAACTCCTTCAGAGAGCACCATTTATGCTGGGTCTATTACAGCATAAAAGTGGGGGAGTCATATGGCCTGAGATCCTAAAATCCCAGTTCAGCAGACTTCCTGCTCAGAGAAAAAGAAAGGCAAGAAGCCGCCCGGTTAGTTGTTCGAATGGCGGCGGGACTGGATTTTGTCTGGCAAAGGCGGCTCCCCTTCCTGTCTGGGGCGGCAGCAGTGATAACAGGCTTTCACCTTTTTACCTGCGCGCATTTGCGCCACTGTTAATGCCTGAGATACATCGTACAGGCTGCCGATAAACAGCAGCGTCTCTTTCGCCGGCATTGCCGGGCAGCCTGCGCGGTGAAGCATGTAAAAATCCATCTGATCGGGGCGCTGTGTAACGTAGTAATATTCGGCAGTCATTTTATCACTCCCGCTGTAAAAAGGTCTGAAGAACATGATGTTATTATTTTGTAAAGTATATTAATCAGGGATTATATATCCGTTGGCGCCCCGCCTGGCTTTTTACAGAATAAGCCCTGACCCGGTAGTTAAGCGTGAGTAATGGATGCGGGGCAATCAGATTTACGTTACTAATAACTCATCTTTTATGTGGCGGTAAGAATGTGGGGATTTTGAGAAAAAACAGCGGTAAAGGCGTGGCGGGAAAGGTTAATTCTGGCTTAATTTCTGGCGTTTATTCGTGTCACTCCCTCCTTTTTAATTGAATGCTAATGATAATTTTTCCTGATGTACGCGTTCTACTATACCCAGTCATAAATAATAAAAACTTTATGCTGAGGATTAAAGTGCGGGGATTTTTCTCATTTTTAAATAATCAAAAATTTTATCATTTGGGATCATAGTAAGGACTAAACGCAGGAAAAAAGAAGAATTATCAAACTAATAAATTTTTATAATAAATACCTTTCGTACAGCCGATCGGCAGCCCAATTTTCACCGGGCCGCCAGGCGCTCAGGATTTATCTGCAGGCAGCATGATCTTCAGGCAGGTAGTCAGCCCCTGGCGGGTCAGAGCCTGCTGTTCTGGTGTCAGAGCATAATAGCGTTCGCTGGCACCACGTGCAGAATCGCTGTCGAACTCTACTTTATCAAAGGCATAGGAGGCATTTTCATTCACAATCACCTGCTGAAGTTTCGTCATAAACTGCTTCTGACTGGTGGGTTGCCCAATGTCATTGATCATCACGCAGGCCGCAGCAAAATAATGCGGATTTTGCTTATGAGGTTTCAGGGCCAGAAAAAGGGCAGTGGCGATAATGACCAGAATCAGTATGGCCAGCAGTTTAGTCTTCATATCTGTCGCTTCGGGCTGGAGAAATTTGCGCAGAGCTTAGCGTGGGGCGCCTGAGGCTGCCAGAAAAATCTCGGCTGGCTCACACTTCATTAACTCTTTGTTGTCGTTGCGGCAATTTAAGAGAAGTCCATCATCAGAATGATAATTTCGCCGTTTCAGCTCTTCTTTTAGCGGGGTAATCCCTGGGGTAAAAAGAGCGGATTAATGCATTCACCTGTTATCTTTTCTTGTTATCCCGCTTATCAAAGGCCGGCTACCAACTCCTCTCTTCGCCGGGAAAAAATCGTCAGCAGGGCAACAACATTGGGATCGTTACTGCCCTTATGCCATGCCATACTCAGCGGCAGGCCTTTGATTTTTTCATCCATAATCAGCTGAATATAGGTAACCCCCTCGCTGTTCATATTACGGAAAGAGGCCGGGACGATGGCAAGACCCAACCCCGCCGCGACAAAACTCAGAATGGTTTGCTTTTCCTCAGCGAATTGTGCGATTTGCGGAGTCAGCCCGGCGTTTCTGAAGACGTTCATCGTCAGATCGTGACTGTGCGGCCGCGTCCTTCTCTCTGGCACAATCATCGCTTCTTCCCTGAAATCGGCCACGCTTACCGAAGTTCTTACCGCCAGCGGATGACCCGCCGGAACGGCCAGGACACAGGTTTCGCGGGTAATAAACTTTACTGCCAGCTTACTGTCCAGGTTCTCCGGCGGTCGGATAAAAATTATGTCCAGCCAGCCGGACTTTAGCCGTGGGATCAGATTGATGGTTTTATCTTCCGTCAGATGAATATCTGCCTCGGGATGCGCCTGTACAAACATATTGAGCAGTTGGGGAAGCAGACCACGGGCAGCGCTGTCGATAGCACCGATGCGTACCGTGCGGCGACCAATTTTTTTACCAGCTTTGAAGCGCACCGCCAGAGCATCAAACCGGGCAATCACCAAACCAGCCTCTTCAAAAAACTCTGCCCCCTCAACTGTCAGTGACACGTTGCGGGTTGAGCGGTTAAGCAGACGTACGCCCAGGTCATCTTCCAGCAGGCGAATAAAGCGACTTAGTGACGCAGGCATCATTTCCAACCTTTGCGCTGCCCGCCCAAAATGCAGCTCTTCGGCCACGGTCATAAAGCAACGTAACTGATTTATATCCATAATTTCCCCGCCCTGTGATTATTTAAATAAATTATATAATCCACGCCTGATGATAAGTCCAGCCCGAACTGCATACTGAGCCTTATTAAAAAAACAAAACCCTACACAACCTGCGGAGCACCTCAAAATGAACACTCACCTCGAAAAACGGGTGATGCGTAAAGTTACCCTGCGCATTGTGCCCTTTATTATGTTGCTCTATTTCATCGCCTTTATCGATCGAGTGAATCTCGGTTTTGCTGCACTAACCATGAATAAAGATCTCGGTTTTTCTCCCACCGTATTTGGCGTGGGGGCGGGGATATTTTTCCTGGGTTATTTTTTATTTGAAGTGCCCTCTAACCTTATTTTGCACAAGGTTGGCGCACGCATCTGGATTGCCCGCGTGATGATCACCTGGGGAGTGGTTTCCGGCTGTATGGCTCTGGTGAACAGCGCCAACAGCTTTTATCTGCTGCGCTTTCTGCTGGGCGTAGCAGAGGCGGGCTTCTTCCCCGGCATTATTCTCTATCTCAGCTACTGGTTTCCGGCAGCAAAAAGGGCGCAGGTAACCGCCATCTTTATGGCTGCCGCGCCCCTGTCAACCGCGCTGGGGTCGCCCTTGTCCGCCGCTTTGCTGCAGATGCACGGCATGATGGGCTTTGCGGGCTGGCAGTGGATGTTTATGCTGGAAGCGATCCCCGCCGTTCTGTTGGGGGTAGTGGTGCTCTTTTTCCTCACTGACCGTCCGGCAAAGGCGAAGTGGCTCACCGATGAAGAACGTGACTGGCTGCAGGGGACGCTGCAGGCAGAGGAGCAGTCCCGTTCGGCAACCGGCAGCCACAGCAGCATCTGGCGCGGGCTGGCAGACCGCCGGGTACTGGCGCTGGCGCTGGTCTATTTCGGCACCTCGGCAGGACTCTATACCCTGAGCATCTGGTCACCACAGATCATCCACTCTCTTGGCGCTTCCTCGCTGGCGACCGGCTTCCTTAATGCTCTCCCGGCGATCCTCGGCGTAGTGGCGATGATCCTGTGGGCGCGCCATTCCGACCGCAAAGGTGAACGCAGCTGGCATGTGATCACTGCCTGTCTGTTAGCGGCCGCCGGGCTGGTGTATGCGGGCAATATTACCACGCTGCTGGGCGTCATTATGGCTCTGGCACTGGTCAATATCGGCATCAGTGCTGCCAAACCGCCGCTGTGGAGTATGCCAACGCTGTTTCTTTCCGGTCCGGCCGCAGCTGCGGGTATTGCGGTAATTAATTCCATTGGCAACCTGGGCGGTTTTGCCGGACCTGTGGTTATCGGCATTATTCGGCAGCAAACAGGATCTTACACCTGGGGACTCTATTTTGTTGCCGGACTCCTGATCTTATCGGCCTTTATTGTGCTGTTGCTTTCGGCTGGCAATAAAAAGGCAAGAACGGACGAGCTTTCTCAACCCGAAATACATTAATTCTTTATGGAGATTATTATGCGCCACTATTCTATTGCTGCCATTCCTGCTGACGGTATCGGCCCTGAAGTTATTTCTGCCGGGATTCAGGTATTACGTTCGCTGGAAAAACAGGACAGATTGCTGAAATTTGATATTGAGAATTTTGACTGGGGTTCTGACTATTATAAAAAACATGGTGTGATGATGCCGGAAGAGGGGCTGCAAACCCTGAAGAAGTTCGACGCTATCTTTTTTGGCGCAGTAGGCGCACCTGACGTGCCGGACCATATCACGCTGTGGGGTTTGCGTCTGCCGATTTGCCAGGGCTTCGATCAGTATGCCAACGTACGCCCGACTAAAATTCTGCCGGGCATTATCCCGCCTTTGCGTAACTGTGGGCCGGGCGATCTGGACTGGGTGATCGTACGTGAAAATTCCGAAGGAGAATATTCGGGTAACGGTGGGCGTGCGCATCGTGGGTTGCCGGAAGAAGTGGGCACGGAAGTGGCAATTTTCACTCGCGTAGGCGTTACCCGTATTATGCGTTATGCCTTCAGGCTGGCGCAGTCCCGTCCCCGTAAATTGCTGACTGTAGTCACCAAGTCCAACGCTCAGCGTCACGGCATGGTGATGTGGGATGAAATTGCGGCGGAAGTGGCGCAGGAATTTCCGGATGTGAAGTGGGACAAAATGCTGGTGGATGCGATGACGCACCGGATGACGTTACATCCGCAGAGCCTGGACACCATTGTTGCTACCAATCTGCACGCGGATATTTTGTCTGACCTGGCCGGCGCACTGGCCGGGAGCCTGGGGGTCGCGCCGACAGCGAATATCGACCCGGAGCGGCGCTTCCCGTCAATGTTTGAACCTATTCACGGCTCGGCGTTTGATATTACCGGCAAAGGGATCGCTAACCCCATTGCGACCTTCTGGACTGCCGCCCAGATGCTGGAGCATTTGGGAGAACGCTACGCTGCCGCGCTAATCCTGGCTGGTATCGAAGATGTCTGCGCCAGAGGGATCCTGACTCCAGACGTCGGGGGTAAAGCCACCACAGCAGAGGTGACCCGGGCAGTGGTTGAATTTATTGAGTCTAAAGTCCGGGTGGAAGAGACAGTTTAATTCTTTGTTGGTTTACAAAGGAGAATGGGCCTGGACAGGCCCATTGATCTGTAGCGCAAGCATCATTACCTGCTGCGTTTAAGTTCTTACGCGCACAATTATGTATTTCCTGCTTACTGGCATTTGAAGGTTTAACGGCAGGATAAAAATAGTAACAATCCAGGCTAACCGTTGTTCTGGCGTTTGCTCTGAAGTCGCTTGCCGCCCATTTATTATAAAGAGTTAAATTCAGACTTTTCACACCGTTGAGTGTATTTTGTACAATTCATATTTGTGAATTAATCTGAAATTTTTTTGCACGCCTTATCCCATGCTGATTTAAGGGGTTGTTTAGGAAAATTCTTGCAAATCAGGTTGATGTAAGATTTTTGCTAACCACCGTCTCTGTAAAATTATGTTACATTTTTTTATTTCCATCAGAGAGGTTAACGTTTTTACACTCCTGTTTGTGGGGTTTTGTCCGAAAAGGAAGCAATTTCAGATAATCCCCTGAAAATCAGGTGTCAGCTTGCTGGTGAATGGAATGTGCTCGCTTTTGACCCCGCTATTGGATTCGTGTCGGATGATGCGAACAGGGATGTATTCTGGCAAGGTAGCCTTTCTTATTAATTTTTCACTGGCAATGACCCTTTCTGTTACTCCATAGAACAGGGACAGCCATGTCTAACTCCTATCAGTCCGAGATCCCCAAAGCTCGCGTTAATATCCAGTTAAGCCTGCATACGGGCGGCGCTCAGAAAAAAATCGAATTACCCCTCAAGCTGATGGTCGTGGGGGATTACAGCAATGGCGCCGGGCAATGTCCGGTGTCGGAGCGTGAAACTGTCAGCATCAATAAAAACAACTTCGACAACGTGTTATCTGAATTCTCTCCCTCCGTAAGGCTTTCCGTGGAAAACACGCTGGCTGGTGACGGCAGCGAAGAAAACGTCAGCCTTGCCTTTCATCAGATGAAAGACTTCGAGCCTGAACAGGTTGCCCGTCAAATCCCGCAGCTCAGGGCGATGCTTGCCATGCGTAATCTGCTCCGTGACCTCAAAGCCAACCTGCTGGACAACCAGGCCTTCCGTAAAGAGCTGGAAAAAATCCTGATTGACCCGGCGCTCAGTGCCGAACTCAGAGCCGAGCTCTCTGCTCTGGCACCGAAACAGCCATAACGGTCACGATGATTTAACGGATTAATTAAGGAGTGCTGATGTCTGTACAAAATGAGAATGGTGCTGGTGGCGCGAGTGTGATGCTGGAGCGGTCAGAAGCGGGCGGCGTGTATGCCTCCCTGTTTGAAAAAATTAACTTAAGTCCGGTTTCCGGGCTGAGCGCACTGGATATCTGGCAGGATGCGCAGGCGATGTCCGATGCGACTGCTGACGAACGTCTGACCGCAAGCATGCAGGTATTTCTGGAGTGTCTGACCAAAGCGGGTGCAAAAGTCGAAAAACTGGACAAGAACCTGATTGACCGCCATATCGCTGAGCTGGACTGGCAAATTAGCCGCCAGCTGGATGCGGTAATGCATCATGAGGAATTTCAGAAAACAGAAAGTATCTGGCGTGGGCTGAAGTCGCTGGTCGATAAAACAGACTTCCGTCAGAACGTCAAAATTGAGCTGCTCGATCTGTCGAAAGAGGATCTGCGTCAGGATTTTGAAGATGTACCGGAGATTATCCAAAGCGGATTATATCATCACACCTATACGGCAGAGTATGACAGCCCGGGTGGCGAGCCGGTTGCCGCACTGATTTCTGCATATGAATTTGATGCCTCAGCGCAGGATGTCGCTCTGCTGCGCAATATTTCTAAAGTATCTGCCGCCGCTCATATGCCGTTTATCGGCTCGGCGGGTCCAAAATTCTTCCTCAAAGACTCTATGGAGGAAGTGGCGGCGATTAAGGATATCGGTAACTACTTTGACCGTGCCGAGTATATCAAATGGAAATCCTTCCGCGAGACGGATGACTCCCGCTATATCGGCCTGGTGATGCCGCGTGTGCTGGGTCGCCTGCCATATGGCCCGGACACCGTGCCGGTGCGCAGCTTCAACTATGTTGAAGAGGTTAAAGGCCCTGACCACGATAAATACCTCTGGACCAACGCCTCGTTTGCTTTTGCGGCCAATATGGTGAAAAGCTTTATTAATAACGGCTGGTGTGTGCAGATCCGTGGGCCGCAGGCCGGTGGTGCCGTGAAGGATCTGCCGATCCATCTGTATGACCTGGGCACCGGTAATCAGGTGAAAATCCCGTCTGAGGTGATGATCCCGGAAACGCGCGAATTCGAGTTCGCCAGTCTCGGTTTTATCCCCCTGTCATACTACAAAAACCGCGACTACGCCTGCTTCTTCTCTGCGAACTCAACGCAGAAACCGGCGCTGTATGATACCCCCGATGCCACCGCCAACAGCCGTATCAATTCCCGTCTGCCCTACATCTTCCTGCTGTCGCGTATCGCGCATTATCTGAAGCTTATTCAGCGTGAAAACATCGGTACCACCAAGGACCGTCGCCTGCTGGAGCTGGAGCTCAATACCTGGGTTCGTGGCCTGGTAACTGAAATGACCGATCCGGGCGATGAGCTACAGGCATCTCACCCGCTGCGCGATGCGAAGGTGGTGGTGGAAGATATTGAGGACAACCCGGGCTTCTTCCGCGTGAAGCTCTATGCCGTACCGCATTTCCAGGTGGAAGGTATGGATGTCAATCTGTCACTGGTTTCCCAGATGCCGAAAGCGAAATCGTAACGTAAGGCAGGAAGCCGATGAAAACGGAACAACCGTTATGGGGCAGGGGCATCATGGTCTCTCCCCAGCACTTCCAGCAACAGGCCGCGTATGCGGCCTGGTCTGCGGAATGCATTGCCCGACTGGGTCTTACCCAGCCCTGGGGGATGATTGAAGCTACTTTCGAACCGGATGCGCTGAAGCTGGGCCGCCTGCAGGCCCGTCATCTGCATATCCGTTTTCCGGACGGGACACTTATCGATACGGATAATGCTGACGGCCTGCCATCGGCGCTGTCGCTTGAGAGTGAATCGCATGAAGTGGTAGTGGTGCTGGCACTTCCGCTGCTGCGGGCGAACGGCGGCAACTGCCTGAGACCCGAGGAGATGGCTGAGCGCCCGGTACGATATCGCCAGCGCTGGCGGGATGTCCGCAATACCTTTGGGGACGATACCCGTCAGATTGCCGTGATGCAGCCGGAGCTGACGCTGAGGTTTGCTCATCAGAACAACAGCGATTACCTGACCTGTTCTGTCGCCCGACTACAGCAGGACTCGCAAGGTTCGTGGCAACTTGATGAGTCGTTTCTTCCTCCGCTCCTGACCATCCAGGGCAGCCGCTGGCTGGTGACCCAACTGGAACAGCTGATGACCCAGTTGCGTGCCCGCCTGAGCCGCCTGATGGCGATGCGCCGGGAAAGCAATGAGCGCATGGCCGACTTTGCCGTGGCCGACGTGTCCCTGTTCTGGTTGCTGAACGCCCTGAACAGCGCCGAACCCGTGCTGGGACAGTTTCAGCGTAACCTGCAAAGCCCGCCGGAACGCCTCTACCCGGAGCTGGCCCGCCTCGCGGGGAGCCTGCTGACATTCTCACTGGAGCACCAAATAAGCGCCATTCCGGCCTGGCAGCATGAGCAGCTGAATACGGTATTCCCGCCGCTGTTTGATTTGCTGGGTGATCTGCTCGAAGCCAGCCTGCCGTCGCGGGTGGTAGCACTTGAACTCGACTATGACCCAAGACTGCACTTCTGGCAGGCCCGCCTGCATGACCCGCGTCTGCGCGAAGGGGCCGATTACTACCTGTCTGTGCGCTCACCGATGCCGGTGGCACAACTGCAGGAACAGTTTCCGCGCCAGTGCAAAGTGGGCAGTCCCGACCATGTGCGGGGGATTGTCAATTCTTCCCGCGTGGGTGTGCCACTGACGCCACTGCGCCATGTGCCGGCCGCCATTCCACTGCGTCTGGAAAACCAGTATTTCAGTCTCGATCTCTCCCATCCGCTGGCTACAGAAATGCTCCAGAGTGGAACATGCATGTTTTACGTCCCGGGCATGCTCGGCGAGCCTGAACTTGAACTCTTTGCGGTACTGAGAACATGAGTGAGCGTAAACGCGGCGCTGCCGCGTCCATTGATATTGATGCGCTGCTGCAGGACACCTGGCTGCAGGTGATCAGCCTGCGCCACGGGCCGGAATTCCAGGACGGGGAGGGACGCAAGCTGTGGGAGCGCTGTGTCGCCGATGCCGGGCGTGTGCAGCGTGAACTGAAAGCGAACGAACTCGATGAGGCCAGCTGTCAGCATATTCTCACAGCACAGTGTGCGCTGCTTGATGAGGCGGTCAAAGGTCGCGGTGTGGAGGATGACGCCTGTGTGCAGTGGTATGATATTCCCCTGCAGGGGCATTTCCTTGGCACCATGGACGCCGGAGATACGTTGTGCGATCGGATGCGCGATGTGCTGCGTGAACCGGCTCCTGACCACGCTGTTGTGACCTGCTTCCAGCGGGTCATGATGCTGGGTTTCCTGGGCAATTTCCGCTCACTTAACGACCCGGAGCGCCAGAAACTCGTCAACGCCCTTAATGAACATGTCACGCCGTTCAGCTATCCACAAACCCATCCTGTACTGGCGGAAAGTCGTGCCGGGCGGGGAATGGGCGGATGGCTGGCGTCATGGCCCGTGCGTATTGGCCTGAGTGTGTTTGTGGTCGCGGCGCTGTGGTGGGGGCTGAGCCAGTGGCTCGATCAGATGCTGCTGATCCTGTTGCCGGGAGCCGTGAAATGAGTCCTGCACAACAGCGCGGGCTTGCGCTGTGGGCCGCCGTGCTGAGTGCAGTGGTCTGCCTGGGGTTTCTGCCGCTATCCCGACTGGTTTCTGTACTTGTTCTGCTGGCGATGCTGGGGCTTATCATGACGTTCTGGTACGTCGCCGGTCGTCGTGGGGAGCCCGACATCACCCTGCGCCTGGAAGATCTTCCGGAAGCCCCTTACCGTCAGCCTGTGGTGCTGGTCTGTGGCGATCTCTCGCAGGCCTGGCCCCATCATTCACCGGTGCTCACTGTCACGCAGGGGTGCTGGATCCGTGTGGAGGATCTTCAGGATCTGGATCAGGCAGCCCGCCAGGTACTGTGGCAGCGTCCTGACTGGGGGCGACAGTTGTCGGTGATGGTCGGTGTCTGCCCGCAGAAGCACGCTGACGGCGAGCGGCTTACCAGCCGCCTGCTGGCCCTGCGCTGGCAAATCAGCCAGCTGCGTAAAGAAACCGGACATGCTGTGCCGCTGGTTCTGCATGGCCAGGTCGGCAGCGCGATAACGAATGACATGCTCTGGCAGGCGGCGATCACGGGAGAAGAGGTGAGGGTCTGGCGTGAGTCTTCAGCACCAGGCTCTGTCGCCGCATGGGTCACCACCGGCGGTTCGTCTGCGATGCAGCAACAGGTACTGATGAACAGCCTGATGAGCTGGTTCCATCAGCACGTCAAAGCCGTCTTTATGGATGAGAATCCCGATGTTCCGGCCATTGCACCTGCAGCTGTGCTGTGGGGAATGGGGCCGATCCTTGCCGGAAACCTGGCATCATCGGCCTGGACTGCCTGGTTATCCCGCCACACCGCCATGCAGCAGGTGGCTGGCTGGCAGCCGGTGGGGACAGACAGTACGGTGATATCACCGTTCCCGGATTTCATCCTGCCGCTGCTGCCGGAAGGGCGCGGATTAACCTCGCGGGGTCGTGCCTGGCGCTGTGCACTCGGGATTTTCACTCTGGCTTTAATTGCCGCGCTGCTCAGCAGTGGCTGGAACAATCGTCAGCTGCTGCATCGCGTTAGCTTCGATATTGCCCGCTATGACCGTATCCCGATGGATGATTATGGTCCGAAAGCCGATGCCGTCGCGGTTCTGCGCGAGGATGCAGTGCAACTGGATAACTGGGCGCGTAACGGCGTACCGGCCCGGCTGGGCCTGGGTCTGTATCAGGGTGAACGTCTGCGCCTTACGGTGCTGGATGCGATCCGCTCGTATGTGCCGCAGCCGCCACCACCTGAACCGCAGCCGAAGCCAGAACCGGTACCGAAAATCGTTCGTCTCGACAGTATGTCGCTGTTTGATTCTGGCAAATCCGTCCTGAAAAGCGGCTCCACCAAAATGCTGGTGAACTCCCTCGTCGGCATCAAAGCCAGACCAGGCTGGCTCATCGTGGTGGCAGGCTACACGGACAATACCGGCAGTCCACAACTCAATCAGAAACTCTCCCTGAAGCGTGCCGAAGCGGTGCGCGACTGGATGCGTGATACCGGCGACGTGCCGGAGAGCTGTTTTGCTGTACAGGGCTATGGCGCAAGCCGTCCCGTAACGACAAACGACACGCCGGAAGGCCGCGCGCGGAACCGCCGTGTCGAAATCAGTCTGGTTCCACAGGCCGATGCCTGTCGAATTCCGGGCAACACCAATGCGTCATTGCAGGATGATGACGTGCACGACTATGAAATGGAGAAATAACACATGGCTATTCCTGTTTATCTTTGGCTGAAAGACGACGGCGGCGCGGACATCAAAGGGTCTGTGGACGTTCAGGATCGTGAGGGCAGCATTGAAGTGATTGCTCAGGATCACTGCCTGTACATCCCGACCGACAACAACACCGGCAAGCTGACCGGCACCCGCATCCACACCCCGTTCCTGTTCACCAAGGAAATCGACTCCTCCAGCCCCTATCTGTACAAGGCGGTGACTACCGGTCAGACCCTGAAGTCTGCTGAATTCAAGTGGTACAAAATTAACGACGCAGGTCAGGAAGTGGAGTACTTCAACACCAAACTGGAAAACGTCAAGCTGGTGAAAGTCGCGCCGAAAATGCACGACATCAAAGATCCTTCCTTCGAAAAGCATAACCACCTTGAGCAGATCGAGCTGCGTTACGAAAAAATCACCTGGACCTACAAAGACGGCAACATCATTCATTCCGACTCCTGGAACGAACGCGCCACCGCGTAAGCCTGATGCGGATGGGGCAACCTGTCCGCAGTTTTCCTGAGTACCTGCCTGGCGGGTACTGAGTAAAACATCCCCTAACCGAGAAATCTGACCTGATGCGCTTTAGGTTCCATGCAACAAGGAAGCAGCGATGGGCGGTAGCGTGCCTGAAGGTCCCCAGACAGCGAGTTTAAAAACATGGAAAACCCGGCAATTCTCCTGCGTCGTCTCAACCCTTACTGCGCCCGTGCCATGGAAGGGGCCGCCTCCCTGTGCCAGACCCGGGCGCATACGGAAATTCTGCCAGAGCACTGGCTGCTGAAACTGCTGGAGCAGGGAGAAGGTGACCTCACGGTGCTGGCACGTCGCTATGAATGGGATATGGATGCCCTGTGGCAGGATTTACTCGGCTGGCTGGATGGGTTACCGCGATCTGTACGCCATCGCCCACAGCTGGCGGACAGCACTCAGACTCTGATGCAGGATGCCTGGATGCGGGCGTCACTGGCAGGTGAAGAGCAGATCCGTAGCGTACATCTGCTGATGGCGCTGGTGGATAAACCGAAACTGGCACGCTGTGACGGTCTGTGGCCACTGCTGACGCTGGGCCAGAGTCAGCTGGAGCGCCTGCGGCCGTTGCTGGATGCACAATCCGACGAACGCCCGGAAGTTCAGCGCGAAGCGGAGCTGGCGCAAGGTCACGGTGGCGAAGTGGAATTTATAGGTCGGCCGGTCGGGGCTGAAATAAAAGAAGGTGAACTCAACCCGGCGCTGCAAAACGCGCTGGATAAATTCACCCTCGACGTCACCGCCAAAGCCAGAGAGGGCAAAATTGACCCGGTGTTTGGCCGTGACACTGAAATCCGCCAGATGGTGGATATTCTCTCAAGGCGCCGTAAGAACAACCCAATTCTGGTGGGTGAACCTGGCGTGGGTAAAACTGCACTGGTAGAAGGCCTGGCCCTGCGTATCGCGGAAGGTAACGTGCCGGAAAGCCTGAAAACCGTGATGCTGCGCACCCTTGACCTCGGTCTGTTGCAGGCAGGCGCAGGCGTGAAGGGCGAATTTGAACAGCGCCTGAAAAACGTTATTGACGCCGTGCAACAGTCACCCACGCCCATCCTGCTGTTTATCGACGAAGCCCACACTATTATCGGCGCAGGCAATCAGGCCGGTGGCGCCGATGCGGCCAACCTGCTGAAACCCGCCCTGGCGCGTGGCGAACTGCGCACCATCGCCGCCACCACCTGGAGTGAGTACAAGCAGTATTTTGAACGTGACGCCGCGCTGGAGCGCCGTTTCCAGATGGTTAAAGTCGACGAGCCGGATGACGAGACCGCCTGCCTGATGCTGCGCGGCCTGAAATCTCGCTATGCCGGACACCACGGTGTGCATATCACTGACGATGCGGTACGCGCTGCGGTTACTCTGTCGCGTCGTTATCTGACCGGACGCCAGCTGCCGGACAAGGCGGTGGATTTGCTGGATACCGCTGCGGCCCGCGTGCGCATGAGCCTTGATACCGTGCCGGAAGCCATTGTGCGTCTGAAAGCGCAGCTGACGGCGCTGGAGCTGGAAGAGCAGGCGCTGCTGGAAGATATCGCTGCTGGCTGTAACCGTCATGGCGACCGTCTGAGCGTCATTGAGCAGCAGCGGACTGAACTGGAAGATCGTCTTCAGCAGCAGGAAGGCCGTTTCAGCAACGAAAAGGTGCTGGCACAGCAGTTGATGACCAGCCGTCAGGATAGCAGCCAGCAGGCTGAAATTTCTGACCTGCAACAGCAGTTGGAGCAGGCGCAGCAGGGGGATGTGCTGGTTCAGGTGGATGTGGATACCCGCACCGTGGCCAACGTGATTGCCGACTGGACCGGGGTGCCAGTCTCCTCGCTGATGAAGGACGAACAGACTGAACTGCTTAATCTGGAAGGGGAAATCGGCAAACGTGTGGTGGGCCAGGATGTAGCTCTTAACGCCATTGCGCAACGTCTGCGCGCGGCCAAAACTGGCCTGACGTCTGAGAACGGCCCGCAAGGCGTGTTCCTGCTGGTCGGCCCGAGCGGCACCGGTAAAACTGAAACCGCACTGGCGCTGACCGATGTGCTGTACGGCGGCGAAAAATCCCTTATCACCATCAACCTGTCGGAGTACCAGGAGCCGCATACCGTTTCCCAGTTGAAAGGTTCGCCTCCGGGTTACGTGGGCTACGGCCAGGGCGGCATTCTGACCGAGGCGGTGCGTAAGCGTCCGTACAGCGTGGTGCTGCTGGATGAAGTCGAAAAAGCGCACCGCGATGTGATGAACCTGTTCTACCAGGTATTTGACCGGGGATTTATGCGTGACGGGGAAGGCCGCGAAATCGACTTCCGTAACACCGTTATTCTGATGACCTCCAACCTCGGCAGCGACCAGATTATGCAACTGCTGGATGAACAGCCGGAAACCACCGAAGGCGACCTGCAGGAACTGCTGCGCCCGATATTGCGCGACCATTTTCAGCCCGCACTGCTGGCCCGTTTCCAGACGGTGATTTACCGGCCACTGAATGAGCCTGCGATGCGCACCATCGTGCAGATGAAGCTGGGCCAGGTAAGCAAGCGCCTGCAACGCCACTATGGCCTGAAAACCCATACAGATGAAAGCCTGTATGACGCCCTGACCGCCGCCTGCCTGCTGCCGGATACCGGCGCGCGTAACGTCGACAGCCTGCTCAATCAGCAAATTCTGCCGGTGCTGAGTCAGCAACTGCTCACCCATATAGCCGCGAAGCAGAAACCACAGTCGTTACGCCTTAGCTGGAGCGAGGAAGAGGGGATTGGACTGGAGTTTGACCATACACACGGAGTGAACGCATGAGCAACCGTCTTCCGATAAGATTCAGTCATAACCACCATTTACTGGCGGTGAAAGGGTGTGAAGCAGAACCCGACGTGCTGGCGTTTGAAGGTGATGAAGCCCTGAGCAAACCGTTCAGCTACCGTATTGAGTTCACCAGTGCCGACCATGCCATCAGCAAAGAAATGATGCTGATGAAGGCCGGTTCCCTGACGCTGCAGGCCCCGGTTGACCAGGGTTACGGCATCAAAGTGCAGCAGCCGGTGCGGGTGATTCAGGGTGTGGTTACGGGCTTTGAACGCCTCAGCACCTCAAAAGATGAAACCCGTTACGCCCTGACGCTCCGGCCGCGCCTGGCGCTGCTTGACCGTTCGCACCAGAACGCTATTTATCAGGACATGTCGGTCCCACAAATCGTGGAAAAAATCCTGCGTGAGCGTCACAGCATGCGCGGGCAGGATTTTCTGTTCTCGCTTTCAAAAGAGTACCCGCGTCGTGAGCAGGTGATGCAGTACGGTGAAGACGACCTGCACTTTATCACCCGTCTGCTGGGTGAAGTGGGTATCTGGTTCCGCTTTACCACCGACACGCGCCTCAACATCGACGTGGTGGAGTTTTACGACGGCCAGCAGGGTTATGAAAAAGGCCTGACTTTACCCTCGGTGCCGCCGTCAGGACAGCATTCGGAAGGCACGGACTCGGTGTGGGGGATGGAGAGCCATCACAGCGTCGTGCAGAAGCAGGTCAGCACCCGTGATTACAACTACCGCCAGGCGACGGAAGACATGAGCGCGCAGGTTGACGTGACCCGCGGGGATACGACCACCTGCGGGGAGGCTTACCACTGGGGAGATAGCTGGCTGACGGCGGGCAGCGCGTACGACCGCAATCCGGCCCCGGAGTCCGGGGCGTTTTATGCCCGCATTCGTCATGAGCGTTATCTGAACGGCCAGACGCAGATTCATGCCATCACCAGCTGTCCGACCCTCTCTCCGGGGCAGGTGCTGAAAGTCACCGGCGGGTACGAAGTGGCGGACGTGTTTGCTCATGGCGTGGTCATCACGGCGATGCACAGTCACGCGCGGCGTGATGAAGACTTCGGCGTTAACTTTGACGGTATCCCCGACAGCACTGATTTTAGCTTCCGTCCTGAGCCAGGCTCACGCCCGGTCATGGCCGGCACATTACCGGCCCGCGTCACCAGTACCACCGAAAATGACACCTACGGGCATATTGATAAAGACGGCCGCTATCGCGTCAACATGCTGTTTGACCGTGAGAACCGGGAAACCGGGTTCGAGAGCCTGTGGGTGCGCCAGTCACGCCCATACGCAGGGGATACTTACGGCCTGCACCTGCCGCTGCTGGCGGGTACCGAAGTGGCGATTGGCTTTGAAGACGGTAACCCGGACAGACCGTACATTTCCGGCGTGCTGCATGACTCGGCCCACCCGGACCCCGTCACCATCCGCAACTACAAACGCAACGTCCTGCGAACCCCGGCGAACAACAAAATCCGCCTCGACGATGAGCGCGGGAAAGAGCATATCAAGGTTTCGACAGAGTACGGCGGCAAGAGTCAGCTGAATCTTGGCCATCTCGTTGACAGCGAAAAGCAGAAGCGCGGCGAGGGCTTTGAACTCAGGACTGACAGCTGGGGGGCCATTCGCGCGCAGAAAGGGATATTTATCTCGGCGGACGGGCAGGCAAAGGCGCAGGGTCAGGTGCTGGAGATGGGGGCGGCTGTCAGCAATCTGGGTGATGCCCGGGAACAGATGACATCCATCTCCGATGACGCGCAGAAGGCGACCGCGAACCCGGCCGATCTCCAGGCGCAAATCAAACTACTGGAACAGCAGCTGACAGACCTCAAAAAATCAGTGCTGCTGCTCAGCGCGCCGGATGGAATGGCGCTGACCAGCGGACAACATCTGCAGGTATCTGCCGGGCAGAACCTGATAGCCACTGCCGGTAAAAATGCAGACGTCAGCGTGGTGAAAAATTTGTTCATCGGGGTGGGTAATGCCCTGAGCGTGTTTGTGTGCAAGCTGGGGATCAAGCTCATCGCGAACCAGGGACCGGTGAAGGTACAGGCGCAGAACGACCTGATGGCTCTGCTTGCTCGTAAGGAAATTAGTATCGTAAGTACTGAAGATGAAATCAAAATCATCGCGAAGAAGAAGCTGACCCTGAACGGTGGAGGAAGCTACATCACTTTAGATGGTAATGCTATTGAATTAGCCACGTTGGGTGAGTACAGAACAAAAGCAGGGCATTATGGACGAAAGGATAAAGCCAATAATAAAGAAGCTGTGCCTGCATTAACTCCAGAGCAAAATACTCCATCTGGCAAGTTTACATTTTCATAAAGGATTTAAACATGATTATTAGTCCTCCATATTTAAGGCCTCATTCAAAAAATGAAAGTGATGAAGGATGGGTGGGCAAAATGATGCCCGTTGATGTTAGTCGTGGGTTTCCGATTAATGGGAAAGAATCATGGCACGGCGGCGTACATATAAAACATAATGATTCGAGCCACCCTCCAGAGATGTTACGTGCGATAGCTGATGGGACTATAGTATTCATTAGAGAACCTGCCGAAAAAGAAAAAACAAAGAAAGAACCTTTGAATTATAATGGTTATACGGATAATGGCTGTATTGTTATAAAACATGAAACTGAAATCGGTTCTGGAGAAAACGGTAAAATCACGTTTTTTTCAATGTATATGCATTTGAATTTCATATCGAATACACTTTCTGTTGGGGAAGCTGTCGGAAGAAAAGATTCATTAGGCACAACCGGCATGGTCGATGGCGTGAATGCTACACACGTGCAAATATACTGTGAAGACCAGTATATAGAAAAAATCACAGGAAGATCACAACCGCACCTTGATACATCCAAAAATGGAAGAGTTGATGTATGTTTTGGTGATATTCATTTCTACATTCCGTCAGGTACCTCTTTTTATAATGGCAAAAGCATAGATGGTGTCACTGTCGTTGACGAAAGTACACCAATATACACTAATAGTTCCGAGCTATTTGTAACCATCGAAACTAAAGGAGAGGCACGTGTAATAACCACTAGGCAGAATGGGAAAGAAGATTGGCAGTTTGATATCGTTGGCGAGCCTATTAATGATATCAGTGGTTTGAATGAAAATAATATGTATGAATATGCCGTTAAAGGGCATCCAGATTCCATTTCATCAGGTTATGAATTACTCAGGTTTGGCCGTGTTCTAAATTCTGAAAGTAAGCCTTTATCTGATAAAAGCAATAACTACTGGCTGAAAGTGAATTATCCTGGTGGATGCGGTTTCATAAATGTCGCATCAGATTTAGTAAAAAAATATAGCGATGCGGATTTTCCCCATTGGTTGGGCTGGATTTTAGTAACAGATGATTCAGATATGGATAGCCAGTGCAATTCAAACATAGTACTAAATTCAAAAAATGAATGCAGAAGCCGATTAATTTGTAGATTCCCCTTTGAATGGGATCAAAATACGCTAGAGCAGCGACTTGGATGGTTGCAGGAGAAAAATGAAACTGTTGATCCTCCGTTAGATAACGACTCTTGGGCTAAATTACTAGATCATGCTCGAGCTCTATGCATAAGTGGAGATGTCCCTGAAAACAGGGTATGGCATTTTGATCCCAGAGCGTTTATTACATTGTTTCGGAAATGTAATTGGCTTTCAGCAGAAGAATTAGAAAAGGTCTATCCAGATAACCTCTATCCTCTTAAGGCGTTGCAAAAGATAGGCACGTCTCCAAAGGAGGTTAGAGAAAAATATAGAGAGATTATCAACCGCTGCCTTGAAAAATACTTCATTACTACGCCAACAAGAAAATCACATTTTTTTGGGCAGGGTGCAATTGAGTCAGGGATGTTATCGCTAATGATTGAAGGGGCTGCAAGTTTTTCACGAAACCCTACCCATTCAAGTTTTGCTTCTGAGATAAATGGGTACTATAACCCTCCGCCTGGGGGCTATCTTGATTATCTTAATGGACGACTTGGAAATATTGAGCCAGGAGATGGTCCGAAATTTAGAGGCCGGGGGATGAAACAGCTTACAGGCCGCGAAAACTACAGTAAATACTGGGGTTATAGGGGATGGATTGACTTAGAAAAATACCCTATGAACTACAAAGGATTTATAAATGGATGGTGGAGACCTGTTAATTTGAGCAAAGCTCCTGCCATTGATGACCCACAGCTTCTATCCATTTCCCCATACAACTGTATTGACGCTGGGGCCTGGTACTGGATTGCCGGTGCTCGTACCGCTGGTTTTCGTCCAATAAATGCAAAAATTGTGGAATTGGATGTTTCACATGAACACTCCAAGGTTGTAACCAAAGCTATTAATGGTGCGTATACTGACGAAGAACGCCGATGGAAAGAAACAACTAGAATCTCTCATATTTTGATGGACTAACAAATGAATCTGATTATTTCAACAATTGCAGGTTTTTTTATTTCATTTAATGCATATGCATCAGGTGTTACATTAAATGGAACTGACTCAATAACCGTTGACATTAACAATCATACAAAGATTCTTAAGTTTGATACTGTTATCAATGGCTATAGTGTTAAATGTAGTGGTGATAAAATAATTCTCTGGGGTAAGCCGAAAATAATTAATGAGGGCAATCCCCAGGATACAAATGTGATTCTTGTAGATTTGGATCACAGATATAAAAAGATTGAAAAGAGTGTGAGCGAAGGTGTTTTTAGCGTTGATTTTTTAAAAGGAAAGGATATCGCTTATATCGGAACCAATCAGGGTTTGTTTTTTAATCTTGCAAATGGAAATTTGAAGTCAGTTGGGTCGGAATTTGATCCTACAGATGATAATAACTTTGAAACTTGCAATAAAAATAGCTCGTGGGAATTTAATAGATACCCTTGATATTAATATTGGCAATGTATTGGAAAAGATGGTGCTGATCGTGCTATCAAGGAGTTAGCATGAGGTTTTAACTATTATCGTTAATCCTTATTATATTATTCTCTTTCTATTCTCTGAAAAAAAAGCCAATGTACAACATAAATATTTGAACAATTTCCTGATTGATTAACTAGCACTTACAATCCATAACTGTCTGAGTTGGAGTGTTTTTAATGGTCTCCCTAGGGGTGGGTATGAATTTTAAAAAATTAATCTTACTTTCGTTCTTGATTATTTCTTTGCCAGCTTATGCAGCAAGCAAGTTGAAAAAATCATGTGGAGTTCTGATCAACTCGGGAGGTGATACATTTTTATTTTACGATAAGAATGGTGTCAAAGAATTTGAAACGAAAAAGAAAGATCAGCGGTTAATGTCGAAAAAATATTCATGTGCATGTATGTCTTATAAATCTGATAGTAAAGAATACATTCGCGGTATAACAAAAATTGAATTTGTAAATGATAACGTGTGTTCAAGGCAGAAAGAAATAGGTAGAACTTATGTTTCAGAAATTGACAGGACTGGTCAAGGTATACCTCCGGAAAATATAGATAGTGATAAAGGCAATAAATTATATTTGGGTTATGATAATGCACCACGTTTAGAAAATAAATTTTTCTTTTATAAAGGAGATGTAACCACTATTTATACATTTGAAAAGTATGGCTTTACATTTGCTAAATTTGGAGTGTGCTCGCTTGATGGTAAGACTATGAAATGCCGAAGATACTATGAATCCGGTATTGAAAAAGGCCGTCTTAGTGAAGAGGTTAATTATGCTTATGTAAAAGGGAATTATGTCGAGGAAGGTCTTCATGTTCTTTATGATAAAAATGGTGATGTTGCATTTATTGAGATTAAAAATAGAGATTATAAAAAAGATAAGGTGCTCTTTGATAGATACCCTGAGAGAACCAAACGATCTTTCTATTTTAGTTAGTTTTTAGAAATTTTGAAGTATGAGAGTATAAATGCCGTATTCCCTGAAACATCCTCCTGAATGTTATTCCCGGCAAGTACCACCTAAAATATCCCGTTGGCTTGCCGTATTGGTTGCGATGCTGGTCATCAGTGTGATTCGTATGCGGATATTCGGACGATACATCGATAACAGTCACTTCTGGATGTTGGCCATTGGCACACCATTAGTTGTGTGGATTGTGTGTTTCACTATTCGCATGTGGGTCTGGTCATTACAGGACAGTAAAGCGAATGGTTTTGACCGGCGTCGAAAGCAATGGATCTTGAGTGAGACCCGTAGGGCTCGTCGTGCACTTCAGGTTTTGAATACGACATTTATTACAGCCCATCAGGAAGACGAACAGCGTTCTGTTGCTGATGATATGCTCAATAATCACAGCATTATCATTTCGCAGTCGGACTGGAAAGGCGAAAAAAGCAGGAGGCTGAGCCGTATTACGGCAGAACCAGAAGATACTCCTGGATTGGTTATCTCACGTTTGTTCTCTGAGCTTATTGCCGATCTTCCAGTTCACCAGTTTCCTGAGAACGCTTCGCTTGTTGTCATCCTCGATGTCTCGTCATCTCTGCCATTCCCTGCCGTCAGAAATATCTGGCAGGAAGCCTGGCAGGAGAGTGGCATAACCTGTGCGCTTGAGTACACAGACAGCAATGGGCCGGGGGTAGTCAACCACTGGCTGGATCACCGCATCAAAGATGATGCGATGTTATTGATTGTTGGCCTCCAGATTGATCCGGTTGTTTCAAACAATACTGCTGAAGCAGCCGTTGCTCTGCTTCTTGGCAACCGCCTGACTCAGGAAGCACTCGAACCTCTCGCGTTGCTGCACCGGCCAGATGCTGCTCCAACCGGTGAGCTGAGGGAGGGGATGAACATGGCCGCCTATAACGTCCCGCTCAAAGAAAATATCGTGAAAAATTTATGGCTTGCCGGGCTGACGGGTGAGCAGCGCGCAGAAGTGATTGGGTGCCAGAATGCACACCCTGCGCAGTCTGTAGAGGACGACGCCGTCATTTCACTCGATACATCCATGGGACATGCCGGAACCGCAGCTCCGTGGCTGGCTATCGCTGCCGCCACCGAAATCGCCCGACAAACTCAGTTACCACAGATGATTATCTGCGGTGATACCACACAGAATGTGCTGTGGAGCACGCTCATTACCCCGATTGCTTCCCGACAGGAGATGGATCCGTGAAGCTACCTTTAGCACCGAAGACTACGGAAGGCCGCTATCTTGCTGTCGCATTGATTTTCTTTTTGCTGTTAGCCGTTATGACGTTCATGGTCTGGAAGCATCCGGACATAGCAGGGATTGAAGATGGAAGTCAGCAGCAAATTTACTGGCTTATCGCCGGCGGATGTATTTCAGGCTGCGCCCTTATCGTATCCGTGGTGCTTCTGGCGGCGGTACGCAGTGCCGGTAAGCAGGAGTTTAATACGCTTGTCGACAATACCAGCGGTGATGATGAGAAAAAGAAATGGGAAAGTGATAAAGCGCCTGTTCACCCTGCGGTGGCCATGTGTAACAAGATTCGGGGGCATCTCCGCTCCCGTATTGGCCTTTACTGGCGTCGTAAAACCCGTCTGTTGTTAATCACTGGCGACGAAGCCGCGATTGAGCAACTGATCCCCGGCCTGCAACAGCAACAGTGGCTTGAAGGCAACCGTACCGTTCTTATTTACGGCGGCAGTCTGACATCGGAGCCCGATCGCGAAAAATACATCGCGCTACGCAAACTGCGTCGCGGGCGCCCACTGGACGGCATTGTCCGGGTAATACCTGAATCGCTTATCCTGACGCCACAAATAAGCGACAACGATTTACGCGGACTGGAAAAAATCAGCGAACTGCTCCGTTATTCCGCGCCGGTCTGGCTGTGGCAACTGTGCGACAGCAAGTGGTCGCAGGCAAAACGCACTGAACAGGCGGTAGGGGCAAGCTTCCCGCTGCGTGCCAAAGCTGATGATATTACCCGCCAGCTTGAGCTGATGTTGCCGGCCCTGCGGACACACGGGGTGAGTCAGGTCGTTGAAAACAACAGCCACGACTTTCTGCTGCGTCTGGGTCAGCATCTTAGTGAAGGCGCTATCGAGCGTTGGGCTGAGCAGCTGGTGCCGTGGCTGGCTGTCTCCCAGCAACGCGTTCCGCTGCGTGGTCTGATGTTCAGCCTGCCGGAGAATAAACCCGCTGATACGCCAGAGGGAGCCGCTACATCTGCAGACGCAGAGAAATATGTTCCTGAGTCACAGCGTCATGCCCTGACCCTGCCGGTGACCTGGCAGGGGATCGTTGATGACTGTACCCGAGTGCGTGGCCGCCGTGTCGGTATGGCGTGGGAACAGACGCTGGCCTGGACGCTGATGGCCATTACCGGTGTCTGGGGGGCGGGAACGCTGTTGTCGTTTGCGGTCAACCGCCTGCAGATTGTCTCCGTGGCGCAGCAGGCGCATGCTCTGGTGGAGCATCCTTCCGTATCGGATTACCAGCTGACGGCCCTGCATACCCTGCGAAATGACGCCGGACGCCTGCAGCACCGAATTCAGGAAGGTGCGCCATGGTACCAGCGCTTCGGTCTGGACCATAATCAGCAGCTGCTCGACGCGATGCTGCCCTGGTACGGCGTGGCGAACAACCGCCTGATACGCGACCCGGCAAATGCCGCCCTGACGCAGAAGCTCAGCGCGCTGGTAAACTCCGCTCCCAACAGCGACCAGCGGGCGCAGCTGGCGAAACCGGCCTATGACCAGCTGAAAGCCTGGCTGATGATGGCCCGTCCGGATAAAGCCCATGGCGCGTATTACGCTCAGACCATGAAAGCCGTGCAGCCGACGCGGATAGGCATTTCAACCGGCCTGTGGCAAAGCCTGTCACCTGACCTGTGGGCGTTCTACATCTCCGAACTGCCAAAACAGCCACAGTGGAAAATCACACCGGATGCGCAGCTGGTGAGCCAGAGCCGTCAGGTGCTGTTGCAGCAAATTGGACGGCGTAACGCCGAAAGTACCCTGTATGAGAACATGCTCAAATCCGTGCGCCGTAATTTTGCTGATGTGTCTCTGGAAGACATGACCAGCGGTACCGATGCGCGTCGGCTGTTCACCACCGGGGAGGTGGTGCCGGGCATGTTCACCCGCCAGGCGTGGGAAGGGGGCATCCAGCAGGCTATCGAAAAGGCCGCAAATTCGCGCCGGGATGAAATTGACTGGGTGCTGAGTGACAGCCGGAAAGCGGTTTCCTCAGACCTGTCGCCGGAAGCCCTGAAAGCGCGTCTGACGCAACGTTACTTCACCGACTTTGCCGGCAGCTGGCTGAGTTTCCTCAACAGCCTGCACTGGAATCCGGCAAACAATATTGCTGATGTGACCGACCAGCTGACGCTGATGAGTGATGTCCGGCAGTCGCCACTGATTGCCCTGATGAACACCATCGCCTGGCAGGGGCAGACCGGTCAGCAAAGCGAAGGCCTTTCGGACTCCATCATCAGGTCAGCCAAAGACCTCGTAGGCGGAAAAGACAAACCCGTGATTGACCAGTCTGCGTCAGGGCCGCAGGGGCCGCTCGATGAAACCTTTGGTCCGCTGCTTCAGCTCCTGGGCAAAAACAAGGGCAGCAACTTGATGTCGGCTGATAACACGCTGAGCCTGCAGACTTACCTCACCCGCATCACTCGTGTACGCCTGCGCCTGCAGCAGGTGGCGAGCGCTTCCGACCCGCAGGAGATGATGCAGACCCTGGCGCAGACGGTATTTCAGGGCAAAAGCGTGGATCTGACCGACACCCAGCATTACGGCAGTCTGATTTCGGCAAGCCTTGGCGAAGAGTGGAGCGGTTTTGGCAGCACGATGTTTGTGCAGCCACTGACCCAAGCCTGGGAGACCGTGCTTCAGCCGTCGGCAGCGAGTCTGAATGACAAATGGAGCCGCTCGGTGGTGGCGAACTGGCACACCGCCTTTGATGGACGTTTCCCGTTTGCGGCGAGTAAAAGTGATGCCTCCCTGCCGATGCTGGCTGAGTTTTTGCGCAAGGACAGCGGTCGTATTGAGCGCTTCCTGACGACCGAGCTCAGCGGGGTACTGCACAAAGAGGGCAGCCAGTGGGTACCGGATAAGGTCAACAGCCAGGGACTGAGTTTTAACCCGGCTTTCCTGCGGGCGATTAATCAACTGAGCCAGCTGTCAGACATTCTGTTCACCGATGGCAGCCAGGGCATCAGCTTTGAGCTGCAGGCGCGCCCTGTACCGCAGGTGGTCGAAACACAGCTGACCATTGATGGCCAGCCGTTGCATTATTTCAATCAGATGGCTGACTGGCAGAGCTTCCGCTGGCCGGGAGAGACTTACAAGCAGGGGGCGATGCTGACCTGGACTACGGTCAACGCCGGCGCGCGCCTGTTCGGGGATTACAGCGGGACCTGGGGCTTTATTCGCTGGCTGGACCAGGGCAAGCGCCAGCAGCTTGACCGCAGCCAGTGGATGATGAGCTTCACCGCCCCGGACGGTCGAACCCTGCAGTGGGTATTGCGCTCACAACTCGGAAAAGGTCCGCTGGCGCTGCTGGATCTGCGCGGGTTCACGCTGCCGGATCAGATATTCAGTGTCGACAGCGCAGCCACGGCTCAGGCGCTGATGGCCAGTGCCGGAAACAGTGACATGGATGGAGTCGAATAATGAGTACACTGCAGAATCTGATCGTGGCCTGTCAGGCTGACGACACGCAGCTGCGGCAACAGGCGCAGACACACACGGAAAACTGGCAGCCCTGGCTTGCTCCGGTAACTGACACCAGTCCGACCGGAGAAGACCCCGGCTATGACGATGATTTTCAGCGTATCCGGGAGGAGGTCAATAAGCTTTCTGGCATTGATACCGGGCTGATTTGCACGCTTGCCGAAAAACTGCTGACCACCACGGCCAAAGATATCCGGATTGCCACCTATTACTGCTGGGCGCGTCTGCACCAGGACGGGGAAACCGGATTTGCCGAAGGGCTTGAACTGCTGGCGGGATTGCTACAGCGCTATGGAACGCAGCTTCATCCTCAGCGTGAGCGGAGCCGTAAACCGGCCCTGGAGTGGCTCGCAGGCTCCCGTGTGCTGGACAGCCTGTCACTCTGGCCGGAAGTGGTACGCGACGATGCACTGCGCACTGCCGGTGCGCTGCTGCTTATTCGCGACAGTCTGGAGACCGAGCCGGAAGCGTCACGGCCAGAACTGAATGCCCTGTACAGCGCGCTGGAGTCTCGCCTGATGAAGGCCGGTGGCGTGGATGCTGTGGTGCCACAGAACGTCGGTAATAAAGCACAGTCACAGAGCGCCACGCATACGGTCGAGTCAGACGCACCGGTTCTGAACCGCATTACCTCCGGCCAGGATTTACTGGCTCAGGCCCGTACACTGACCGGATATCTGCGTGAGCAACCCGATGGCTGGCTTGCAGCACACCGGCTGATGAAAAGCCTGCGTCATGACACGCTGAGTGCTATTCCGGCACCGGATGCCGACGGGAAAACGCGCATCGAACCGCCGCGCGCTGACCAGCGGGCCATGCTCAAACGCCTGTATCTGCAGCAGAGCTGGCTGGAGATACTGGAACAGGCGGACAGCACCTTCTCGCGTGGCGCCAATCACCTCTGGCTGGATTTGCAGTGGTATATCCACCAGGCCCTGATGAAGTCGGGGCAGGATGTACTGGCTGATATCATCGCTGCAGACCTGAAAGGATTGCTGCGCCGCCTCACCGGGCTTGAAACCCTGGCCTTTAATGACGGGACGCCGTTTGCCGATGAGGTCACGCTCAACTGGATAAATCAGAGCGTGCTGGACGATATGTCCGGCTGGCGGGATGAGCCGATCAGTGCTGTCAGTGAGACGGATAACGATATCCTTGCCCTCGAGCCTGAAGCGCTGGAGAAAGCGGACACTGACGGTCTGGATGCCACACTACACTGGCTGCAGACCCGTCCGGGCACCGACTCGGCAAAAGACAAATGGCTGCTGCGTCTGCTGATGGCCCGCGTGGCCGAGCAGAAGGGCAGGAATGAACTGGCGCTGCATCTGCTGGGGGAACTCGATGGTGCAGCACAGTCAATCACCCTCACTCAGTGGACACCGGCACTGTTGTTTGAAGTGAAATCACGTCGCCTCAGACTGCTGCGCATGAAAGCCACACGCAGTGAAACCGATAAATCACGGCTTCAGCCCGAGATGGATTTGCTTCTGTCCGGTCTGATTGCGCTCGATCCGGCAAGCAGCGCAGTGCTTTGCGGATAACCCGGACAGAATTCAGCTAAGGGAAAAATATGGCAGCAGAAGGCTTTTACCTGGTACAGGGCGACAAGACGACCTGCGGCGGGAAAATCACCACGGGCGCAGAGGATCACACT
Organism: Erwinia sp. MMLR14_017; assembly: GCF_033657285.1. Classification (NCBI taxonomy): domain Bacteria; kingdom Pseudomonadati; phylum Pseudomonadota; class Gammaproteobacteria; order Enterobacterales; family Erwiniaceae; genus Erwinia; species Erwinia sp. MMLR14_017. The sequence goes on from NZ_JAWVWP010000003.1 coordinate 208,068, forward strand.
CTGTTTGATAAACCTGTTGCCCGGGAGCAGGACAGTGTGACCTGCGGTAAACATGCCGGGCTTTTCAAGATAGCCGGTGGCATCGACAACGATACCGTTCACGACAGGCGAATGGCCGGAACCCTCGACAGCTACAGTACCTGCCCCTGTAAGGCGAAGTTTATTCCGTCGATGATGGATGATACGTACGAGAAGACAACCTCAGGCCAGAGCGAACCTGAACAACATGCACAGTCAGCAAATAAGAATAATAAAAAAAGCGATGAAAAACTGGATTATAAGATCCTGCTGTCAGGAAATAAGGTCCTTACGCCTCTTTCAATTCCAGACTATGATGAGATGATAAAGGGAGGAAGTACCAACAACACTGAGAAAATTGGTTTCCGAATCATCAATAAAGGCGATGAGGCTGAAGGGCTTTCCCTTGAGGTTGTGGATGGTGCTGAACTTATTTACAGTGAAAAGCATACTTCCAGCTTCTTTGAGCAAGGCGAGCATGAATGGTGCTGGGATGGTTACAGTAATGCAGGAATACTGGATACTCGTAAGCTTAAAAGTAAGTCATTAACGGTCAGATTAATTGCCCTTAGGGGTGATCAAATGATAAAGGTAGATCTGCTACTAAATAATTCACCTAAAGAACAAGATTGGGTGGATGTGCAAATCAATAGAACCAGTACCACAGTTGATGTCTTCTGGCGGGTCGCTTTTGATGATGGCGGCATTGACGGTAAGAATCAATTGCTCCAACCCGTGAGTTATATTGATTTACAAAAGATGGCAAAAGAAGGGATAGAACTATATTGGTCTCGGAATGGTGATCGGCTACCAACAATTGGTGAGGATATTCCAACAAAAAATGGGCGTTATAAAGTAAAGGTCTCTGTGAGTATTAATATAGCTCCGGCCATGCCATCATTTGATTTGATAGAGGTTTTGGATAGTGAATTTGGACGTTCAACAAGTCTGAAGGGATTCAGAAAAGTTTGCCATAATCTTGGATTCTATTCGAAGGTCTATCAATCCTTACCTTCGCAAAATGCATCATCTCAAGCTGATATGTTATTTAAGCTGACAGCGCCCCACGAAATGGGACACATAGTGCTCGATAAATATGCACCTTTTGGTTGGACAAAAGACTATTCGTGGACACATAAGAGTAGCTCAAGTCTTTCCCAGGAACCTCTGCCCGGCACCACTATGCCATCAAGTGAAGAAATAGATATAATGAAATATGCAGATAAGCAGCAATCATTGGACATCCAGGGTAAACATTCAGTGGCGGCTGAAGAGGATGTAAAAGGTTTGATCTGGCTGAGTAGGGTAAAATTCAATGACTAAATTACTTCTTGTTTGTCTTTTTTTGAGTATGTCAGCGTGTTCGTCACAAAAACCATACCCCGGCGTTATTTTTATAAAAAATCCTTGCGATGCACCGCTTTCTGTCTCGGTTTCAAAATTCTCTGGCTATATCTCTTCATTGGGAGGAAATACTGATGAACATTTTACGCTTGCTGTCGGACAACAGAAAGCATTTGCTCAGTTTCAACGATCCAGTAAAGACCAGAATCTAGAATGGTTGTTTTCAGAGGAATATGGTGGTGGATTTAATTTAACAACAGGGGATGGTGATCATCAAAAAAAACACTCTGGAGCCAACATATATCCTTTGCTGAAAACCGTGTCTGATAAAGACGAGGATTTCATTTATCTTGAAATTAGCTCTCATGGCATTTGTCCATGAAATCTTGACGGACTTGGCAAGCAATGTATCCTCTTAAACAACGTGTAATTGCATTTTTCGGAGTTGTATTCTTCCTGGCGATTTCCGTCGGAATTTCATATCTCGGTATTTTTAAGTTGCGCGAATATCTTTCTTACCCCGATGTCGTTAACTTCTCTTTTTGGGTAGCTTTTGCTGCCGCATTTTTCTTTTTTTTCTCACCGTTATTGGCGATGATTTTTCCTGTTGTTTTTACCGGGAAGCGGATAACCGTTACATCAGGTAAAAAATTACTGAAAACCACGTTTATCATCTTAGGGTTAACTATCCTGGGAATATTCATCTTTTCAGAAAGATACACAACTTCTTTGATGCATAAAGGTTACACAGAATGCCAGGGTATCCCTTCGGGTTGGATGCCTGGTATGGCAAAAAAATATGCCATAGAACCGTCCCTTTGTACTCAGCATTGATGGTTCTCTTTTTTATATGATTACCCGTGCCAGACTCCCGGAGTCTGTTTCAGTGTTTAACACGCAGCAATTTACTAAGCAGAATAAATATGGATGATTTAACCCTGCGTTATTACGACGCCGAAATGCGCTACCTGCTGGAAGCTGGCGAAGAGTTTGCCCGTGCTCACCCGGAGCAGGCGGCAATGCTCAATCTCGATAAAGCGGGCGCGCGCGACCCGTACGTGGAACGCCTGTTCGAGGGCTTTGCCTTTCTGATGGGCCGGCTGCGTGAGAAGCTCGACGACGACCTGCCTGAACTGACCGAAGGGGTGGTCAGTCTGCTGTGGCCACATTATCTGCGCACCATTCCTTCGATGTCGGTGGTGGAATTCACCCCCGATTGGCGCGAGATGAAAGAGCAGATGCGTATTGTTAAAGGCTTCGAGGTAAACTCGCGGCCGATAGGTGAAAAGGGCACTCGCTGCCGGTACACCACCACCAAAGAGATCACGCTACAGCCGCTGTCGCTGGAGCAGGTCCGACTTTCGACCGATCCTGATGGGCGCTCTGTTATCAGACTGCGCTTTAACTGCAGCCATCTTGCCGACTGGAGCCGGGTCGAACTCAGCCAGATCCCATTCTACTTCAATGCTGACGCGCCACTGGCATGTGCCATGCATGAAGCCTTTACCATGAACATTGCGCGCCTATGGCTGCGGATGCCGGGCGACGTGGACAGAAAACCGCTGGACGGATATTTCACCGCACTGGGGTTTGGCGATGATGACGGCCTGTGGCCGAAAGGAGGGAGCAATTTCAGTGGCTACCAGCTGCTGCTGGAGTACTTCTCCTTCCGAGAGAAATTCATGTTCACGGGCCTGCGTGGGCTGGAGAGCGTGGTCTTTCCGGCTGAGCTTCCATGGTTTGAAATTGACGTGGTGCTGGCAGAACGCTGGGAGCATGACTTCAGCTTTACCGAAAAGCATCTGCGCCTGAACTGTGTGCCGGTGATTAACCTGTTTCCGCTGGAATCTGATCCGCTGACGCTGAACTCTCTGCAGACAGAATACATGCTGCGCCCGATGCGCGTGCAGGATGGCCATACCGAGATTTATGCCGTGGACTCGGTGATGTCATCAAGCCAGCATACTTACGTGCCATTTTCGAGTTTCCGCCACAAAGGCGGAATGATGCGCCATGAAGCGCCAGAATATTATTACCACACCCGTGTGCGCCGTGGTCCGTCCGGGCTGCACAATACCTGGCTTATTCTCGGCGGAGAAGCGTTTGATAACCACACGGTGCCGAAAGACGAAAGCCTTTCTCTGACGCTCACCGGTACCAACGGACAGCTACCTCGCCGTGCGCTGCAGAGCACCGTGCTCGATACGGTAATGAAAACCACCTCGGCCAGTATCGCCGTACGTAACCTGTGCGCGCCGACACTACCCTGTTATCCCCCAGCGCAGGACCGTTTTCACTGGCGTGTGCTGAGCCATCTCGGCAGCGGTTTCCTGTCGATGATGGATAACGCCGATGTGCTGCGCGGCACCCTGGCACTGTACGAATGGACTGACAGCGAGATGAACCGCCGTCGCCTGGAAGCCATCATCGAGGTAAAGCACAGTGAAACCGAGCGCTTCGAGCAGGGCTACCTGGTTCGTGGCGTGCAGATTGAAGTGACGCTGGACAGTCATGGCTTTGCCGGGCGTGGCGACATCTGCCTGTTCGGCGAGATGCTGAGCCGCTTTTTCGCGCTCTACACTGACATCTATCTGTTTAACCGCCTGATTATCATTCTGCAACCGACCGGAGAGCGCCTGGAATGGGAAGAGAAGCACAACCGCCGCATTCCCGGCTGACCCCGCGGCTGGAGGCCGACCTTCACCGCATCAACTTTTACCGCTTATGCCAGCTGCTGGAGAAGCGTAATCCAGGCAGACCGCTGATGGGTTCAACCAGCCATCCCGCTGATGACCCGGTGCGGTTTGCGCCGCATCCGGGCATGGGATTTCCGGCCAGCGAACTGAAGGCCGTTGAATATGATGAGGACGATGACAGTAAGCCACCGGTTATCCGCACCACCTTTATGGGGATGTACGGTGTCGACTCACCTTTGCCGACGGCATATCTCGATGACATCACCCAGTGCCGGGAAGGGCATGAGGCGCTGCAGGGCTTTCTGGATATTTTCAGCCATCGCATCCTGACGCAGTTTTACCGCATCTGGCGTAAATACTCCTACCCGGCCACGTTTGAGCCTGGCGGGACCGACAGTATTTCGCAGTCTCTGCTGGGCCTGGTGGGGCTGGGTATTCCTGGTACGGCAAATCATATTGCCACGCCGGTGTCGCGCTTTCTGGCACTGTTGGGTGTGCTGCAGCAGCCAGGCAAAACCCAGGAAGGGATACAGGCGCTGGTGAGCCTGCTGGCGCCGGATACCACCGTAAAGGTCAGCCCGTACTGTCTGCGGCCCGTGGCGGTCAGTCAGCCGCTGGGCTTCTACGGTGATGACGATTTTCTGCTGGACGGTAACACGGTGCTTGGCGACGAGGCGATGGATGCCAACAGCCAGCTGCTGATTGCCCTGTGTACCGATAACGAACAGGAGGCGCAGGGCTGGAAACCGGATGGTCTGCTGTATCTGGACTTTCTGGTGATGCTGCGGGTCTATCTCGGCTGGCGCTTTAAGGCAAAGATTACCCTGACCACTTCTACCCGACTGCTGGCCGTTCCTCCACTGGGAGCAGATCCTTTCTGGCTGGGTATGAACGGCGTACTGGGCGTGGAGGGCGATGACTTCCCGGATGATATCCCTCAGACCTTTACGACAGAACTGGGTTACTACACCGGGCTGGAGCCCGCGACACCACAACAAGGAAACCGACGTGTTACGTACAAATTTAACTAAAGCTGCGCGCTGGCTGTTGCCGCTGCTGACAGTTTGTCTGGCAGGCTGTGGGGCGATGCAGGGTGTTACCGACGGCACCCAATCGGCGTTTAACGCCATTTTTTACAAGAAGATAAAAGATCTGCACCTGGATTTCACGGCACGTGAAGAGCTGAACACCGATTCCCGCGAGAATAACTCGCTGTCTGAGCCGGTGGTGGTTCGTGTTTATCAACTGAAAGACCGTAAAACCTTCGACAAAATGGTCTACCAGCAGTTGCTGAAAGACGGGGACACCATTTTGAAAGCCGACCTGTTAGCCAGCCGTGATGTTGTGTTGAAGCCGGGCGGTGATGCGAACCTGAATATGCCGATGGAGGCCGATGCACAGTTTGTGGCGGTGGTGGGTCTGTTCCGTCACCCGGAGATGGTCAACAACACCTGGAAGCTGGTGATAGGGCGCGAAGACCTTGATCCGGATAAGCCGCGCATTCTGGAAGTCGGTAATAACCATCTGACGCTGCAACCGCTTAAGGATGACTGATGCCCCAGGGACACAACACGCCTTCACTCTATGAAATGCTTACCGGCAATTTCTCCGGCGGCCTCGATCTCCATCAGGTCAGTGAAGAAAACCAGGTCATTCTGTCAGTGCTGGATAATATGCAGCGCGTTCTTAACTGTCGCGCAGGCACGCTGGCGCATCTGCCGGACTACGGTCTGCCGGATATGACCAGAATCCTGCAGGGGATGCCGGGTACGGCGCATGAGCTGATGGGTACTCTGTCTTCCGTCCTGCTCAAGTACGAACCACGTCTGAAAAGTATTAAGGTGGTTCTGCTTGAGCAAGCTCAGCCTGGCGAGCTGCGTTATGCCATTGATGCTGAGCTCAAAGGTATTGGCCTGGTGCGCTATGGCACAGAGTTTAAGCCCGAAGGGCGGGTTCTGTTGCGACACCTCAAGCAACAGCAGTACCTGGAAAATACTACGAGGATGTAACCCCATTTATTATCCAGTGTATAAGGTCAGATAAGATAATGTCAGCAAAATCACAGTTCCTGAAAAAGCTACAGTCCCGACAAATCGCCCCTGCCTCGTTCAGTAGTAAGAGTCAGATTGATATCGCCACATTTCGCCTGCGCATGGAGCAGCTTCAGGAACAGATGGACGAGTGGCTGGTGGGTACCGGACTTAATATGGAGAAGCTTACTGTCCCCGTTACGGACCTGCTGGTTGAGGGAGGCGCTTTTAATATTTCCGCCATCGTTCTGAGTTACGAAAACCGGGCCATAAAGTTTTTGCCGATATTTTTGTATAGTCAGGGCGTGACGGGAGGGGTTGAGATTACTCTTCATGCCGGAGGAGGCGTTACCACACTGGGCCGCTTGTTTATGCGTGCAGGTAACGTTAGCGACTGGACGTTTAATCCGCACAGTACATTGCCCCGGGCCGGACGCATCTTCGATGAAGATACTTTCTTTCGCCTGATTACCAGCCTTCTGCCATAGCAAATTTGTGATTATTAATCCTGATATCTTTGCTGTTGGCCAATGCATTTTTATCTGGCGAAACGGTCAATAAATGCGGGGAAATCTCTCTTAATGGATAAAGTAAATCACGGCTACAGATATGAAAAAAATAATTCTTTTTCTGGCGCTCAGCGTACTTTTCACCATAAAAGCTGATGCTGCTCGTGGAAGGCAGCCTTGCTCAGGGCAGCAGTATTAATCCGTTACAGCAAACACCCCCAGCATCCCAGAGGAATGATTTTCGCTCTGGGCGTTTCCCCTATACGCGAAAATATCCTTTTTCAGGGCTGCCTGAACGCTCGCTGCCTGGCTTACCAATGGGCTTATGTCACGCAATAAGCAGTGCCCTGAAGGTACTTTCGATGGATATCTTATGGCGAGTTTTTCACCCGGATCATCCTCATCTGCAATCTCCCTCCACACCTCGTCGCGTTTAACTCAGACTTTCATCAGAGAACTCTCCGGATAAACACCGAAAGACAGCTTTTTCTCTTTACCGGCGAGACGGTATTTTATGCGCCAGTAGCGTTTGCCGGTGGTAGTAACCAGGTAAAAAAGGGCGCGCTCAGTGGGGAGTTTAAAATTCTTCTTTGCAGGCTTTGTGGTTTCGATCTGTCGGGCTGTCAGTTAAACACAATAAGCCTTCTGAAAAGCCCACAATGCAACCTGATTCAGATAGTGTTGAAGTTATTGAAGTCATTGAGGTTTGGAATGTTGGAAAAAGATCTATGACTCTGATAGAAAATGATTTTTTCAGGCTTTGGGAGGGGTGAAGAGAAGTGGAAATGGTGCCCGGACTCGGAATCGAACCAAGGACACGGGGATTTTCAATCCCCTGCTCTACCGACTGAGCTATCCGGGCAACGGGGCGCATTAAACCTTACTGGCTGCGGAGCGTCAATGTCTTTATAGCCAAAAACGCGCTGGTTGCACTCTTTTCCATCAACCCGGCGAAAAAGTAGCAAGTTCTTATGCAGGCGGACTTATTTTATACTGGATACCTTCTACGGCAAAGCAAGCAGGGCGGCTGTATAATGCCACATACCGGGGGCGGAATCGGATGCACTTTGGATGATGCATCAGCCCATTGAACCGCAAAATAAAAAATGCCATGATTGCGGCCTTACTGATGAATACCGTCATCTGCTTCTTGAGGCCGCCGCTATGCAAGGTTCACTGCTGCTCTCCAGCAACTGTTCCCGACATCTCCCGATGCCGCGCGTCTGCCGATCCGCCTGTCACATTCTGTCAAAAAAGAGTCGCACCGTCCGATGAGGTTTTCATACGCTTAACTCATGGCCATGCGTAAAAACAGACGCGATCTGATTTTACTGATGTCTATCGGTTGAAGCCTGCATCTCTGGCTCTTTATCCTCCAGACACCTTTCGCCGGGCGAGGGCTGTTGCCGTTTCCCATTGCTGTGCCTGATGGCACCCACTCATCCTTGCCGCTTAAGGATTTGTGTTATGACACCACTGAAAATTGCAGCCAGCACCACTGTGGCTATTCACCTCCAGACCGGACGCGAAGTCGTTACGCTGGAGAAAACCGATTTTACCGACGTGGCAGCGGTGGTTGTCTCGGTTGCCGACTCCAGATCCGGTATGCTGGCGCTGCTGCGGCATACCGGCTTTAATCTGCCGGTCTTTATTTCGCTGGATTATCCTGAACAGGCGCAAGAGCTGGAGTTGCCAGAGAATGTCGGGCTGCTGACCGGCAACGGGGATGATGCTATCAAGCTGGAAGCTGCCGCGGCGGAATACCAGAGCGAACTCCTGCCGCCGTTTTTCAATACCCTGACCAAATATGTAGCGATGGACAACAGCACGTTTGCCTGTCCGGGCCATCAGGGCGGGGCGTTTTTCAAAAAGCACCCTGCCGGGCGACAGTTTTTTGATTTCTTTGGTGAAAACGTTTTTCGTGCAGATATGTGCAATGCTGACGTGAAGCTCGGCGATCTGCTGATCCATGAAGGCTCGGCCAAGCATGCCCAGAAATTTGCCGCCAAAGTGTTTAACGCGGATAAAACCTATTTCGTGCTGAACGGCACTTCCAGCGCCAACAAAGTGGTAACAAATGCGCTGTTGACGCGCGGCGATCTGGTGCTTTTCGACCGCAATAATCACAAATCTAACCATCATGGCGCACTTATCCAGGCGGGGGCCACGCCGGTTTATCTGGAAACGGCCCGCAACCCGTTTGGCTTTATCGGCGGCATTGATGCCCGCTGCTTTGATGAAGAGTATGTGCGTAATGAAATTAAACAAGTTGCGCCGGAGCGGGCTGATGAAGCACGGCCCTTCCGCCTGGCGGTGATCCAGCTTGGCACTTACGACGGCACGGTTTATAACGCCCGTAAGGTGATTGACAGCATTGGCCATCTTTGCGACTACATCCTGTTTGACTCGGCGTGGGTTGGCTATGAGCAGTTTATTCCGGTGATGGAAGCCTGTTCTCCACTGCTTCTGGAGCTGAAGGAGAGCGACCCGGGCATTTTTGTTACGCAGTCGGTGCACAAGCAGCAGGCTGGCTTCTCGCAGACTTCGCAGATCCACAAAAAAGATAACCATATTCGCGGGCAGCAGCGCTTTTGCAGCCACAAGCGCCTGAACAATGCCTTTATGTTGCACGCCTCAACCAGCCCCTTTTATCCGCTGTTTGCCGCGCTGGACGTTAACGCCAAAATGCATCAGGGAGAAGCGGGCCGCCGCTTGTGGCACGAGTGCGTGACGCTGGGAATTGATGCCCGCAAAGCCATTCTGGCCCGATGCGAAATGATTAAGCCCTTTATTCCTGATGAGGTGGATGGCAAGCCCTGGCAGGAAGCGAAAACCGAAACCATCGCTTCGGATCCCCGCTATTTCAGCTTTGCACCGCGGGCAGACTGGCACGGTTTCGAGGGCTATGAAAAAGATCAGTACCTGATCGATCCCTGCAAGCTACTGCTGACCACACCAGGTATTGATGCTTCTGGCGGAGAGTACGCCTCTTTTGGTATCCCGGCGACGATTCTGGCTAACTACCTGCGTGAAAATGGCGTGGTGCCAGAAAAATGCGACCTCAACTCCATTCTGTTTTTGCTGACGCCGGCAGAGAGCGTGGAAAAAATGGCGTATCTGGTCGGCAAGCTGGCGCAGTTTGAACAGCATGTGAAAGAGGATGCGTTATTGTCTGACGTGCTGCCTACCATTTACCGCAAAAATGCGAAGCGCTATGCAGGCTACAGGCTGCGCCGCCTTTGTCTGGAGATGCATCAGCTCTACGTCAGCTACGGCGTGAAAGATTTGCAGAAAGCGATGTTCCGTCAGGAGAGCCTGCCGAAAGTAGTGATGAACCCGCAGGATGCTAACATTGAGTTTATACGCGGCAACGTCGAGCTGGTGCCCATTGCTAAGGCGGAAGGACGCATCGCTGCTGAAGGCGCGTTGCCTTACCCTCCGGGCGTGCTGTGCGTGGTGCCTGGCGAAGCCTGGGGCGGTGCGGTGCAGCGCTACTTCCTGGCGCTGGAAGAGGGGCTTAATTTGCTGCCGGGCTTCTCGCCTGAGTTGCAGGGCGTGTATGCCGAGGCGGATGAGCAGGGCGTTAAACGGCTCTATGGCTATATGATTAACGAGTAAGCAATGGGGGCCGCACGCGGCCCCTTTTTCAGAGACTACCCGGCGTCTGCGGCTGAAAGCTTTTCATCTTCACGCGCCTGACGCACTATCGCTTTAGCAATCCATTTGCCTATATCCTGCAACTGGTCATTGGAACAGCCCCAGATATCCTTCATCACCAGAAAAATCTCCGAGCCGTAAACCAGCGACAGCGACTGCACCACACGCTCTACCCTTTCTGGCGACATCTCCTGATTCAGCGGCTCCACAACGTGCTGTAATAGCGCTTTACGGTTGCCTCTGACCAGCTTCTCTTTCTCCGGGCGTTCATTAGAGCGGGAGTGCGCCCACTGCGTCAGCGAGAGATGCAGCGCAGCGCGAAGCGTACCTTCATGCTCCAGCATGCGCGGGAAGGCAAAACTCAGCAGTTCATTAATGCGTTCGCTGGCATCTTCTTTAGCAGGGCGCCAGCTTTTGATCGGGCTTAACGTCTCCGTCACAATGGCGGAAACCAGCGCGCTCTGCGTCGGGAAGTAGCGATAGGCTGTGGCTCTGGAAAGCTGTGCCTCCTGAGCCACTTCGGTAATGGATGGAAACGCGCCGCTGTCGAACATTTTCATGGCGGTCTCGATCAGTAAACGACGTGTTCTTGCTCTTGTAGCGGTTAATGTCATAACCCCAGCGGAATCCCTTTGCTCCACAATAACCTCATTTGTCCGGTTAAATCTGCTTGTTGTACAAGCGATTGTCTGATGAAGAACAGGGTTACCGTTGTTAACCCAGTTCGAATCTGGTTACCAAATTCCATCATCAAGCATAGTCAATTTCTCAGTGAGACGCGTATTCCATTCAATTGATTTATCAATAATGAAGGTGATACTGTTATCCAATAACGTTAAAGGAAACGCGTCCTTATACGTTATTTACGTTTTTACTACTGATTTATCAAGTCTTTATTTCGTCTAATAACAGGGTGTTGTTATGGCTATGGGTACAAGTACAGGGTATATCTACGCTGTTGCGACAGCGGATACTAAAGGAAGGGAACTGTTTTACGTCAGAGAGTGCGTGGCCAGAACGGGCGCGGATGTTCTGACAGTTGACCTGTCTACTCAACCAGTTAGCGGTGCTTCAGGCGCAGATTTCCCGCCAGAATTGATCGCTGATTTCCACCCCGAGGGTCGTGAGGCCGTGTTTTGCGGCGACCGGGGTAAAGCTATCGACGCGATGGCGCTGGCATTTAAGATTTTCCTCAGCAATCGTCCCGATTTAGCAGGCGTAATCGGCCTGGGGGGATCGTGCGGCACCGCGCTGATCACACCAGCAATGCAGGCTCTGCCAGTGGGCATCCCCAAAGTGATGGTCTCCACCATGGCTTCGGGCGACGTCTCCGGTTACGTGGGCGCCAGTGATATCAGCCTGCTTTATTCCGTCACGGATGTGGCCGGGCTGAACCGCATCTCCCGTCAGGTCCTGGGGAATGCTGCGCATCAGATAGCGGGAGCCGTGCTCTGGAAGCCGGAACGCAGTGCGGACGATAAGCCTGCGCTGGGGCTGACAATGTTTGGCGTGACAACGCCCTGCATCCAGCAGGTGAGCGCCGCGCTGGAGACCGACTACGATTGCCTGGTTTTTCATGCCACAGGCAGCGGCGGCATGGCGATGGAAAAACTCGCTGGCAGCAAAATGCTCGCCGGCCTGCTGGATCTCACCACTACGGAAGTGTGCGATCTGCTGTTTGATGGCGTACTGGCCTGCGATGAGACGCGTTTCGACGCGATGGCGGCCTCTGGCATACCTTGTGTTATCTCCTGTGGGGCGCTGGATATGGTCAATTTCGGCCATGCTGAGAGCGTGCCGCAAAAATATGCCGACCGACTCTTTTATCACCACAATGCGCAGGTAACGCTGATGCGTACCACGGTGGAGGAGAACGTCAAAATGGCGAAATGGATAGCGGAAAAACTGAACCGGTGTGAAGGGAAAGTGGCCTTCCTGATCCCGGAAGGGGGATTCTCGGCACTCGATGCGCCCGACCAGGTTTTCTGGTCACCGGAAGCGGATAATGCGTTCATTACCACTCTTGAGGCGCATCTTAATCAGACGGCGCGCCGCTTCATTCGCCGTCTCCCTTACAATATCAACGATCCTCAATTTGCGCAGGCTGCGGTCAGGCAGTTTCGCCAGCTTACAGAGCAGGAGTGCTGAGAATGGCTTTTACCCGTCAGGAGATACTGACAAAATTTAACGCGATGATCGCGCGCCGCGAACCGATCATCGGAGGAGGCGCCGGAACAGGGCTCTCCGCAAAATGTGAAGAAGCGGGCGGGATCGATCTGATCGTGATCTACAATTCAGGCCGCTACCGCATGGCAGGGCGTGGGTCGCTGGCGGGCCTGCTGGCCTACGGCAACGCCAATGAGATTGTGGTAGATATGGCGAAAGAAGTGCTGCCGGTAGTGAAAAATACGCCTGTGTTAGCTGGCGTGAACGGTACCGATCCTTTCTGCCAGTTCGACAAATTTCTGGACGATCTGCAGGCCATGGGCTTTTCGGGAGTGCAGAACTTTCCCACAGTCGGGCTGATTGATGGCAACTTCCGCGCTAATCTCGAAGAGACGGGAATGGGATATGGTCTGGAAGTCGAGATGATCGCCCTGGCGCATCAGAAAGGGCTGCTGACTACCCCCTACGTCTTCAACGAGGCGGATGCCATTGCGATGACCAAAGCTGGCGCCGATATCATTGTGCCACATATGGGGCTGACTACCGGTGGCAATATCGGCGCTGAAACCGCTCTGAAATTATCTGACTGTGTGCCGCTGATTAATCAGTGGGCGGCGGCGGCAAAAGCGGTGCGTAAAGAGGTGATTGTGCTCTGCCACGGCGGCCCGATCTCCAGCCCGCAGGATGCGCAATATATTCTGGATAACTGCCCGCAATGTGATGGTTTCTACGGCGCCAGCTCAATGGAGCGCCTGCCGACCGAGACCGCACTCACCGATACCACCCGCCAGTTCAAAAATATCACCCGCTGATACTCTGGCCTTTCCTGAAAATGGCAGCCTGTTCCGGGCTGCCAGCAGAGATGACCGCAAGTTAATCCAAAGAATTTTATCTTGATGGCAACCGACATTATTGCTGTGCGGCATGCGAGGCAGGCATGAAGCGTTACCGGATGAAGAAGACCTCATCCGGTAGATAAAGCACTTAGTAGAGGTGATAGCTCTTCTGCGCGCTGTTCACTTTGTAGAGATAGCGGCGGGATTCAGCCGACGGATGGTTAGAGGTCAGCGTCTGATAGACCTCTGCAGGAGAGAGGTTGTTAATCGTATTGAACGCCCGAGTCTTATCGCTGGAGAAAACCTTGAGTACACTGCCAGCTCCCCCGTTATAGGCGGTAATCACCGCGTAACGGCGTGAAGTCGGGTTGCTGATACCGGCCAGATAGTTGCTCTGCAGGATCGACAGATAAGCCGTACCGGCGTCTATATTATTCTCCGGATCCAGCAGATAGCTGCGGCTCGGTTTGCCCCATTTCCCTTTCATGCGGAATACGTCCACACCGGCGGTGTGCTGCACCACCTGCATCAGCCCCAGCGCATCGGCATGACTCACTGCATAGGGGTTGAAGCTCGATTCAATCTGCATAATCGCCAGGATCAGCGACTGATCGACGTTATATTTCGCAGCGGCTTCGCGTACCATCGGCAGATATTTATGCGCACGCTTATCCAGATGGTTTGGTACCATCGGGATAGTGACTGACCAGATCACGTGCAGACCGACATTGCGGCGCTGAAGTTTATTCTGGATCAGGTAATCTGCGAAGCTGGCTGCACGACCCTGCCAGCGGATCGGCTGTCCGGTGTTATCCAGAACCTGACCATACAGCAGCGGCTCGGTGCCAAGCTTGATATCGTTCGCATCGGAATAGAGATCAACGTTACCCGGGTCTTCGCCGATCAGCAGCGTGGTAATAATGGCCTGACGCAGGCTGGCCATCGGATCGGTTCCGGCGATGGTCTCGATGGTGATCGAACCTGACTCAAAGTTAATGTGGCTGCGCGTGTAATATTGATCGCTGTACTTCACATAATCTTTGGGACCGGCGATCAGCACTTCGTTAATGCCCCAGATATTCTCGATGTTATGGGCAAACTGTCCCATCAGAATATCGAAGCCGTTGGTGTCCTTGACCCACTCTTCGTGGAAAGCCGGTTTTTTATTGCCTGAGCAGGAAATCAGCAGCGGCGCTATTACCAGCAAACCTATCAGTTTCTTATTCATCTTGTCGTGCTTCGCCCACATTGAGAGGGCCTCATCTGTGAGGCCCAACGATTATTCTTCTGGCGGGGTGTAACCTTCGATATGGACGTCATGCCCTTCGAACAGGAACTTAATCATCTCCTGCTCAAGCTGCTTACGATCTTCCGGGTTCATCATGCTGAGTTTCTTCTCATTGATCAGCATGGTCTGCTTGCTCATCCATTGCGACCAGGCTTCTTTAGAGATTTCATTATAAATACGCTTGCCTGTTTCGCCAGGATAGAGCTGGAAATCCTGCCCTTCGGCGTCACGCTGCAGAAACGTGCAAAAAATCATTCGGCTCATTACTCTTCCTCTTCTGTGGCGCGGATGTTCAGCGCTTTCTGTTGTGGCTGACGCAGTTGTTGTAACAGGCGTTCCACCGGAGCGGCCAGCCCAACGGACTGTGGTTGCGCTAAGTTATACCAGAGACCAGCGCCTTCATCCATTGCCGCGCCTGCCGGAGGCAGTTCCAGCCACATCGGAACAATATCCAGGTGGAAATGGCTGAAGGTATGGCGAAACGCGATACCCTGCTGCAAAGCGGCGCTATCGATGCGTTTTTCACTCAACCACTGTTCCAGCTCCGGCTGAGTAGCAAACTGCGGGAAGCAAAACAGCCCACCCCAGAGGCCTACTGGCGGACGCTGCTCCAGCCACACTTCCTGACCCTGCTGCATCATCAGCAGCCAGCCAGTACGCTCTGGCAGCGTCTGTTTCGGCTTCTTACCCGGATAGTTTTCCCAGCTCCCGTTGGCATATGCCAGGCAGGCCAGATTTAACGGGCAGATCTCGCATTTGGGGCGGGAGCGGGTGCAGACAATGGCGCCCAGATCCATCATGGCCTGATTAAACTGGCTGACGCCCTCCGCAGGCGTGACCTCTTCACTGATCTGCCAGAGACGTTTCTCAACGTCTTTCTTACCCGGCCAGCCTCCAACGGCATAACAGCGAGCCAGCACACGCTTAACGTTGCCGTCGAGAATAGGGTAATGCTGTCCCAGCGAAAGAGAGAGAATGGCGCCAGCGGTTGAGCGGCCAACCCCTGGCAAATCGGCTACTTCGGCAAAAGTCTGCGGAAAGACCCCGTTATGCTTATCGGCCACCATTTTAGCGGCTTTGTGCAGATTGCGCGCGCGGGCGTAGTACCCCAGCCCGGTCCAGAGATGCAGGACTTCATCCAGCGGAGCAGCTGCCAGATCGGTAACCGTGGGGAAACGCGCCATAAAACGCTCGAAGTAGGGGATCACGGTCGCCACCTGCGTCTGTTGCAGCATCACTTCCGAAAGCCAGACTTTATAGGGCGTTTTTTCCAGCTGCCAGGGCAGCGTTTTGCGGCCAAAGCGTTGATACCAGTCCAGTACCTGCCGGGAGAACTGCGGCGCTTGCATCATGGTAAAGAAATATCCTGGAGAATAAAAAATCAGGCTGGGATTCCAGCACAGACCAACTATGCTGTAAACCGGAAGTTGCCGGAGCTTGCTTAACCGCTGTAACTTTGCATAATGCCCCCTTTCCAGAGATTCCAGAGCAGCAGGCAGAAACATGAAGAATGATGTCATTTCTCCGGAGTTTGATGAAAACGGTCGCCCGATGCGCCGTATTCGCAGCTTCGTTCGTCGTCAGGGCCGCCTGACAAAAGGCCAGCAGCACGCGCTGGATAATTACTGGCCAGTGATGGGCGTGGAATATCAGCCTGAGGCGGTGGACCTGGTGGGCCTGTTTGGGCGTGAAGCCCCTGTGGTGCTGGAAATCGGCTTCGGCATGGGGGCCTCGCTGGTGACCATGGCTGAAAGCAATCCCCAGCAAAACTTCCTGGGAATTGAAGTACACTCGCCGGGCGTGGGCGCCTGCCTGAGCAGCGCGCATGAGGCTGGTGTGGAGAATCTCCGCGTGATGTGCCACGATGCCGTCGACGTGCTGGATAAGATGATCCCGGATAATTCGCTGCGCATGGTGCAGCTCTTCTTCCCGGACCCGTGGCATAAAGCGCGTCACAACAAGCGCCGTATCGTTCAGGTGCCCTTTGCCGAACTGGTGATGCGCAAGCTGAAGCTGGGCGGCGTGTTCCATATGGCTACCGACTGGGAAGCCTACGCCGAACATATGCTGGAAGTGATGAGCAGCATCGCGGGCTATAAAAACCAGTCCGAAACGCAAAATTACGTGCCGCGTCCCGAGTCGCGTCCGTTAACGAAATTTGAACAGCGTGGCCAGCGTCTTGGTCACGGTGTTTGGGATCTGATGTTTGAGAGGATTAAATAATGGCTACCCAACGCAGTCGTCGTTTGCGTAAAAAAATGCATATCGATGAGTTTCAGGAATTAGGCTTTTCCATCGGCTTCGGCTTCCCGGAAGGCACCAACGAAGAAACCATCGACAAAACCGTTGATGCACTGATTGAAGAAGTGATCGATCCTAACGGCCTGGCGTTTGACGGCAGCGGCTACCTGCAGTGGGAAGGGTTGATCTGCCTGCAGCAGACCGGTAAATGCACTGACGAGCATCGTGAGCTGGTGCGCAAGTGGCTGGAAGATCGCAAGCTGAATAACATTCAGGTGACCGAACTTTTCGATGTCTGGTGGGACTAAGTAGTATCCCGCTTAACATCCCGAAGGATGTGGGAAACGATTTTGGGGCCACGCATGCGTGGCCTTTTCACTTTCAGGAGAATGCAAATGCGTAAAGCGATGATGGTAGGTGCGTTGTTACTGGCTGCGGGCCAGGCTCAGGCAGACTATCAATGTAGCGTGAAACCTCAGGATGATATCGTGCTCTCTCCGCAAAGCGTGCAGGTTGTCGGTGCCAGCGGCAATCTGACTATCACGCCGACGGGAGATGTGCAGCGCAACGGAAAAGCCGCGACGGTGGATACTGCAACGCGGCAGAAAGCCATTGATTATCAGACTGCGCTACGACGTGATTTGCCCTGGATCGATCAGGGCGCGCGTCAGCGTCTGGAGAAAGGCCGCGTGGCGCTGGATAAAGTGATCGTAGAAAAACTGGGCCAGGATAGTAACGTGCGTAACCGCCTGACCTCGCTTGACACGCAGCTTAAGCAGCAGATGAACCGCATTATTGAACATCGCGACGACGGACTGACGTTCCACCATCAGGCCATCGACCAGGTTCGCCAGGACGGCGAGCGTCTGGTGCAGAACGCGATGGGCGGTGTGGTGCAGGACAGCCTGAACGAGATGGGCAGCAAGCAGGCCGGCAACGGCAGCAATCCTTTGCAGGCAATCATGGGGAATCTGGGCGGCTTGCAGCAATCTATTCAGGCCGAATGGAAAAATCAGGAGCAGGATTTCCAGAATTTTGGACATGAAGTCTGTAACCGCGTGACCACGCTGGAAGAGCAGCGCAAGGCGATGATTGCCGGACTGAAATAAGTGAAAAGGCCGGATATCCGGCCTTTTATAAGTTATTCACTCTTTATATATAGGAAAAAGTAACGAGTTACAGTAATAAAACACCGATATAATTATTAACTTTTGATGGGCTTTCTAATATAGAGCATCTTTTTAAAGATGCTAACGCGTAAATTTAACTTTGCTATAGTGTAATTTTATTTATCTGTCTTTAAGTTTATGTTATTTTTTTGCCAGTATTAGTAATATGATTACAACAAAAAATCATTCTTTAATAACTTACATCTAAAAATTATTAAATAAAATGACATACCTTATTTGTTAATAAAATTCAGTAATATTGATAAATAGTGATGTATTAGTAAGAAAATACTTAAAAATGCAAGGGGTGATGAATTTCATACGCTTACTTAAATCTTTAAGATGGCCACTTTTACAAACCATAAAATAATTCCTACAAGTGCAGGAACAAGGTGCGTCCAGATGATTCGGTTGTTAATACTATCGATTTTCCCACTTATGCGACTTTCAGTAAGCGACAGCTGATGTGTCAGATCCGCTTTAGTGACGAAATTTTCTGAGCGGGTTGTAAGAATGGCCAGATCAAGCTTGATCTGATGAGTATCTGCTTCGAGCTTCTCTACTCTTTTAATGAGATCATTCATAGTTCCACCACCATCTCCGCCTTTTTTGTCACTATTACCGGAAGCTGGAAATAGTGAAACGACCTTTTCATCCTTGACTTCCATTGTGTTTATCCTTTTACTGCTTTTTTATCAGCATACCATTTAATGGCATTAGCAGCTTTGTAATGAATAATAAAGCCGCAGTTCATACAATGTACAGAGTATTGCATATTAGAATAAGTTAGAGTGCGATCAGCATCAATTTTCGAATAGGTAACATAGTTAACGAAATTCTCAGCTCCAAACTCTGCAATTTCATTCTCGTCCGGAGAGGCGTAAGGAATGAATTTATCTCCTTCCATGACCAGGTCAGTGGACTCTGGTACCACCAAATCAACTGAACCACAAGAAAGGCAAATTTGTGAAGCACCTCGCTCAATTAAAAACTCTGAAAATAATTGAGGAGTGATCTCTTTGAGGGCAATTTCAACTTTTAAAGCATGCTTTTTGATATAGTTATCAGCAGCATTATTAATGGATTTATCTTCATCACTCATTATTATAATCCAATTATCAATGGTTATACACTGTCTGGCATTCTACTCTATTATGATGGCAGTGCGAAAAAATTTTGTTTCAGTTATATCATGCTTTGTTTCCCGTACCCAGTAATGCCTTCAGGCGTGTAAGTACTGGCTCGATTGTTTGTTTGGAAAATATATCAAAATGTACTAAAGAAGGTGAACAGCTTTCAAGGACGACAATCATGAGAGTAAGCTTTATTGCACTAATTACATCAAAGCTGTTTTGGTGCTTTAAAGTAATAAACGCCTTAAGATAACTTTAAGGCGCTTTCACGTGGGCAGATTGTACCCAACTTATCACTCTTCGGCCAGGAACAGCTCCAGCAGCGAATTCAAAAACAGTTTGCCTTTCTCTGTTACCTGCCAGCTTTCCGCTGTTTCGATCAAATAGCCCTGGCTGAGTGCTTCTTCGATCTGCGGCCGGATAACGCTTTCCGTAAGACCGGTATAAAGCTGAAACTCTTCGCGCGGCGCGGCTTCCAGCAGGCGGAAACGGTTCATAAAGAATTCGAACGGCTTTTCACTGTCGCTGACTTCATGGCGGCGATCCAGATAATTTCCTGCCATAAACCCACGAGGATGGCGCGTTTTGCTGGTGCGGATAATCCGCCCGTCAGCCTGCGTCAGCTTACCGTGCGCACCGCAGCCAATGCCCAGATAGTCTCCGAAGCGCCAGTAGTTAAGATTATGTTCGCAGCGGTAGCCGGGTTTTGCGTAGGCAGAGGTTTCGTACTGCACGTAGCCTGCCGCTGTCAGCAACTGGTCACCCTGCTCGAAAATATCCCACAGCGCATCGTCATCCGGCAGAACCGGCGGACGAGAGGCAAACAGCGTGTTCGGCTCAATAGTAAGCTGATACCAGGAGAGATGCGGCGGATCCAGCGCAATGGCCTGGCGCAGGTCATCCAGCGCCTCTTCCAGCGACTGATCCGGCAGCCCGTGCATCAAATCCAGATTAAAGCTGCGCAGGTTCAGGTCAGTGGCAAGCCCGGCTGCACGCCTGGCTTCTTCCGGCCCGTGAATGCGTCCCAGACGCGCCAGTTTCTTCTCGCTGAAGCTCTGCACCCCTATCGAGATACGGTTGATACCGGCACGCTGGTAGCCGCTGAAGCGGTCCGCTTCCACGGTGCCGGGGTTGGCTTCCATGGTGATTTCAGCGGTCGGGGAGAGCGGCAAACGAGCACGAACGCCATCCAGCAACATCTGCATCGCTTCACTGCTTAACAGACTTGGCGTACCGCCGCCGATGAAAATGGTGCTGACTTCACGTCCTGCGGCCAGCGGCAGGTCAGCGTCCAGGTCCGCCAGCAAATGCCGCACATACTCCTCGTGCGGCACTTCGCCTTTCAGCGCGTGGGAGTTGAAGTCGCAGTAGGGGCACTTCTGCACGCACCAGGGAATATGAATATAGAGACTTAACGGAGGCAGCTTACGCATTACGCATCGCTTCCAGCAGCAGCGTCATCGCTTTACCCCGATGGGAAACGGCATGCTTCTCCGCTTTGGTCAGCTCCGCTGCCGTTTTGCCCAGTGCCGGAACAAAGAAAATCGGATCGTAACCAAAGCCGCCAACGCCCGCAGCAGCACGGGTAATTTCACCCTGCCAGCTGCCATGGAATACCAACGGGGTGGGGTCCTCAGCATGACGCAGATAGACCAGCACGCAGTGGAATTCAGCCTGACGAGCGCCGTCCGGCACGTTTTCCAGCGCTGCGAGCAGCTTAAGCAGATTCTGCTGGTCGCTGGCCTCTTCGCCCGCGTAGCGTGCGGAGTAGATCCCCGGCGCGCCGCCCAGCGCATCTACCGCCAGCCCGGAGTCATCGGCAATTGCCGGCAAGCCGGTTACCGCCGCAGCGTGACGCGCTTTCAGGATCGCGTTTTCAATAAATGTCAGGCCGGTCTCTTCGGCTGACTCCACGCCCAGTTCCGTTTGCGCCACAATGTCGAGGCCAAAGGTGGCCAGCAAATCGGCCATTTCACGAACTTTGCCGGGATTCCCGGTGGCGAGCACAACTTTTTGCATATCAGGTCCAAAGTTTTTCAAATTACAGCAGATACCAGAGGCCAGGGAACAGATCCATGCCCAGGTAGTTCAACATATAGAGGATCAGGATCACCACCATCGCGGAGAAATCGATCCCGCCCATAGCGGGCAGTATACGGCGGATGGGGGCCATCAGCGGTTCGGTCAGCTGGATTAACACATGGTCTATCGGGCCGCGGCCCTGGCTGATCCAGCTCATCAGTGAGCGGATAATGATCACCCAGAACACCAGATAACCAACGGATTTGACCAGCGAGAGCAGGCCAACCAGCAGGTTCATCGGGTCCACGGAGAAGGCGCCCACCTGGATTAACAGTAAAATCGGGTATTTCAACGTAGTCAGCACAAACGCCAGCAGCAGCGGCGCAGTATCGACCGGGCCAATGGAAGGGAGGATCCGCCGCAGCGGTTTGAGCACCGGCTGAGTAATTTTTACGATAAATTGTGACAGTGGATTATAGAAATCACAGCGCGACCACTGCATCCAGATACGTAACAGCAGTACCATTACGTAGAGGTCGATCAGGGTCTTGACCAGAAAAGTCAACGTCAGCATGGGGTTCCTCAGTTATTGTTGTGAGCGGCGCTGTAATCACGCGCGCCAAAAATTGCGGTGCCAATGCGCACCATTGTACTGCCTGCCGCTATCGCGGCATCCATATCGTCACTCATTCCCAGAGAAAGCGTGTCGACAGAGGGATATTTTTTTTTCAGTTCGTTAAACGCTTCTGCCATCTGGCTACAGACGGCTAACTGCCGCGCATAGTCACTTTCAGGCGCGGGAATAGCCATCAGACCACGCAGCGTTAAACGAGGCAGAAGTGAAATCTCCTTTGCCAGCTCGCTCAGCGCCTCCAGCATGATGCCAGATTTACTGTTTTCGTCACTGATGTTTATCTGAATCAGTACGTTCAGCGGCGGCAACGCTTCCGGACGCTGCTCGTTAAGACGGACGGCAATCTTCAGCCGGTCTACGGTGTGACACCAGCTAAAATGTTCAGCAACCAGGCGACTCTTGTTGGATTGCAGCGGGCCAATAAAGTGCCAGTCGAGGGCGGAATTTCCTGACGCTTTAATTTTGTCGACACCTTCCTGCACGTAGTTCTCACCAAAACAGCGCTGGCCAGCGGCAACGGCTTCTTCGACCGCGCTCGCAGGTTTGGTCTTGCTGACTGCAAGCAGGGTAATTTCTGCCGGATCGCGCCCGCACTGTGCGGCGGCCGCTGAGATCCGCTCGCGGACTTGCTGTAAGTTGTGCTGAATCGAGGTCATAGTCAGGGAATATTATGAATATTGAAGAGATGGTGGCCCTTAGTGTAAAGCATAACGCGGGGGATCTGCACCTTTGCAGTGGTCATTCTCCGTTCTGGCGGCGTTGCGGCAGGCTGGAGCCGATGCCGGATGCCACGCCCGTGACTTCCGCACAGCTGGAAGCCTGGGCAAAAAGGTGGCTTACCGCCTCCCGGATGAGGCAGTTTGACCTGGCGGGCCAGCTCGATTTTGCTCTGACCATGGCGGATGGCGTGCGTCTGCGTGCCAATCTGTTCCGCCAGCAGCAGGGGCTTTCGCTGGCGCTGAGGCTGATAGCCAGCCATTGCCCCGATCTTACTGAGCTGAAGTTGCCTGCCATCGCTCACACCTTGTTAACCCTGAACGATGGACTGGTGCTGGTAACCGGTGCAACGGGCAGCGGTAAATCCACTACGCTGGCGGCGTTGATTGGCGAGATCAACAGAGAGCAGGCGCGGCACATTCTCACGCTGGAAGATCCGATCGAGTTTATCCATCACAGCCAGCGCTCGCTGATCCAGCAGCGGGAAATTGGTCAGCACAGCATTTCGTTCAGTGAAGGGCTGCGCGGCGCGCTGAGGGAAGATCCCGATATTATCCTGCTCGGTGAACTGCGTGATGGCGAGACCATTCAACAGGCGCTGACTGCGGCAGAAACCGGGCATCTGGTGCTGACGACGCTGCACACCCGTGGCGCAACGCAGGCAGTGGAGAGGCTGGTGGATCTCTTTCCCGGCGCGGAGAAAAACCGGGTGCGTAGCCAGCTGGCTGGCAGCCTGAAAGCGGTCATAGCGCAGCGGCTGGAGCAGGGAGCGGAACAGGGGCAGGGAAGGGTGGCGCTATTTGAAGTGCTGGTGAATACCCCTGCGGTAGCCAACCTGATCCGCGAGGGAAAAACCCATCAGCTTGCTGGCTTGCTGGAAACGGGTATGCAAAGCGGGATGCAGACCTTTGCGCAAAGTCTGGCCGAGCGGAGAAAAGCAGGATTAATCGCCGGGCCAGACCGGGTTCAGGCTGGTTAACCTGCCCTCAGGACCAGCTGTTCTCGAACCAGCTTTCAAGAATGATCACAGCAGAGAGAGAATCCACGCTGCCTTTGCTCAGCGCACGAAAGCCGCCGCGTTCGAACAGCTCTGCCCGCGCTTCAATGGTGCTCAGACGCTCATCGTGGAGGTCAACCTGCACGCCGAAGCGGCCATGAATGCGGTTGGCAAACTTACGGGCGCGTACCGTCAGCGGTTGTTCGGTACCATCCATATTCAGCGGCAGGCCGACCACCACGCGGTCCGGCTGCCACTCTTTCAGTAACGCTTCAATTTTATTCCAGTCCGGCGTGCCGTCCTGCGCCTTCAGCGCCGCTAAGGGTCTGGCTGTGCCGGTGAGCTGCTGCCCAATGGCCACGCCAATACTTTTAGTGCCGAAATCAAATGCCAGCAGGGTCATATGACTCATCAGGCATGACCTGCATCACTGGTGATATTGTGAATATCTACACCAATGCTTTTTGCCGCTTCCCGCCAGCGTTCGGCTATCGGGGTCTGGAACAGGATGTTGCTGTTAGCGGGCGTCGTCAGCCAGGCGTTCTCCAGCAATTCATTTTCCAGCTGATCTTTCTCCCAGGCGCAGTAGCCCAGCGCAACCAGCACACTGCCCGGCTGTTCTGGCGTACCCAGGGTTTCCAGCACATCACGCGAGGTGGTAATCACCGTATTATCGGAAACGCGGATGCTGGAGGCGAAAGTTCGTTGGGCAGAGTGCAGGATAAATCCACGATCTTCTGCCAGCGGGCCACCGGAGAAAACCGGCTTGTCGAGTTTGACCTCTGGCTCACGGGGCGTGGGCATAATTTTGAGTTTCTTCAGAATACCGTCAACGGTTAAATTTTCCATTGGCTTATTCACAATCAGGCCCATGGCTCCGTCATCATTATGCTCGCAGATATAAACCACCGAGCGCTTGAATAACGGGTCCTGCAGCGTGGGCATCGCAATCAAAAAATGATGCTGTAAATTCATATCAGGATTCTGTATTCGGGTTAACCGCACGCGGCCCGGCCGCGTGCGTAATTAACGGGTTAATAAAGGGGCCCGTTGACCCCGCGTACCGTCAGGCCAGGCGTTTTTCAATGGCATCCATCAGCATACCAGTAATTGAAATTGGGAATGCGGCCTCGATCTCACGGACGCAGGTTGGGCTGGTCACGTTAATCTCGGTCAGTTTATCGCCAATGATATCCAGACCTACAAAAATCAGCCCTTTGGCTTTCAGGGTCGGACCCACGCGGCGGGCAATTTCCCAGTCGCTTTCAGAAAGCGGACGCGCTTCACCACGTCCACCAGCCGCCAGATTTCCTCGCGTTTCACCAGACTTAGGAATACGGGCCAGGCAGTAGGGCACAGGTTCGCCATCCACAACCAGCACGCGCTTATCCCCTTCTTTAATAGCAGGCAGATAATTTTGCGCCATGCAGTAGAAGTTACCGTGCTCGGTTAACGTCTCGATGATGACTGACAGGTTGGGATCTTCCTGCTTGATGCGGAAAATAGAGGCGCCGCCCATGCCATCCAGCGGTTTCAGGATGATATCGCCATGCTCCTGCCAGAACTCACGTATCTGCTGCGCATTACGGGTCACCAACGTATCTGGCGTCAGTTCAGCAAACCAGGCGGTGAACAGCTTTTCGTTACAGTCACGCAGGCTCTGCGGTTTGTTGACGATCAGCGTTCCCTGTTCCTCTGCACGTTCCAGGATATAGGTAGCATAGATGAACTCAGTATCAAACGGCGGATCTTTACGCATCAGAACCACGTTCAGATCGGCCAGCGCAATGTCCTGCTCGCTGCCGAACTCAAACCACTTGTCATAGTTCTGCTCAACGCTAAGGCTGTGGGTGCGTGCACGAGCTTCGCCACCGCGCAGATAGAGATCCTTCATCTCCATATAATGGATTTCGTAACCACGGCGCTGTGCTTCCAGCAACATTGCGAAGCTGGTGTCTTTTTTAATATTGATGGAGGTAATAGGGTCCATCACAATGCCAAGCTTAATCATTTTGTCTCTCCAGTGAGCTATCTTATTTGCCATGTTTAACGCTGGTCGTGTCTGAAACTCACGCGCCTTTGAGTTCGCTGAAGTTTCTGCACGCTGGCGTGCCCGCAACGAGGAGGCTCAGGCTCAGCGGTCTGGCATAACTTACCCAACTATAATAATTTTGCATCACCAATTGGGCTTTCCGTCCCGCGCTGAAAGGTGGGATGAAGTGATGCGTGCTGTTTTCTCTCTCCAGGCTTACCCGAGATCGCCAAAGCGAACCTGAAGAGCAGTAATCGCCGTCAACGCCGTTGTTTCAGTGCGAAGGACGCGTGGACCTAACAGGATATCGGTAAAGCCGTAGCCTGCCGTCATACTGATTTCATCAGCGGTCAGGCCACCTTCCGGACCAATGAGAAGCCGGACACGTTCGACGGGGAGCGGCAGCGTATTAATACTCTGGCTGGCTCTTGGATGCAGGTTCAGCTTTAATCCCGCATCCTGCTCTGCGCTCCACGCTTCCAGCGTCATGGCTTCACGCACTTCCGGCACGCTGTTTCTGCCGCACTGTTCACAGGCGGCAATCACGATTTTTTGCCACTGCTGATGCTTTTTAGCCAGACGATCGGCGTCCAGCTTTACGCCACAGCGCTCAGAAAACAAGGGGGTAATCACATTTACCCCGAGTTCAACGGCCTTCTGAATGGTGAACTCCATCTTCTCGCCACGGGACATTACCTGACCCAGATGCAGATGAAGCGGGGATTCACGGCTCTCTTCGCGGCTTTCGCCCACCGAAACGCGAACGCTTTTTTTATCTGCCTGCACAATTTCTGCGGGAAAAGTCAGATTAGTGCCATCGAACAATTCCAGGGCCTGTCCGGCCCCCATGCGCAGTACGCGACCTACATGGTTAGCGGCCTCGTCGCTGAGGGCAATTTCACTGCCAGCGGTCAACGTCTCGGGATGAAAAATGCGGGGTATTCGCATGGAAATCCTGCTAAAGGTTAATGGTCATGCAATGGGCACGGCCTGAAGATGTGCTCTAGTTTAGGTCAGCGATTTTACCGCTGGCAAGCTTGCTGTATATAAGGATTATGGTTGCCCTGTACCTTAGCAATGCGGTTATCTCTCTCACACTCCCAGGGGGTGACCGGATAGAGCTTGTCCCAGACTGTCATCAGCTGGGTTTGCTGCTTTGACATGCTTATCTGGTATTGGTCGCGCATATAAAACCAGGTCCGTGCTATGGCACCACGGGCGCGGGCTGGCGGCTCGGCCAGTTTGTTTTTAAAGTCGATTTTCATTTCACACTGACCATACTGGCGCTCACTGCCGTTCCACTGGCTGTACATAAAGTTACCGCGATCGCCGTTCACCTCACCTATTGCGGGCTGAAGGTTGTGCAGGTCCGTTTCAATACGGCGATAGCCGGCATCTTTGGCACACTGTTTACGCCCGCCATTCTGCCAGCACTGACGCTGGTGTCCAAAGGTCCAGGCCGGTACCACATGTTCCCATTCGATACGCTTTGCGCGGCTGGCGTTTTTACGCACCTGATAGCCGCAGGAGGCGAGGTCAGGAATGCCTTTCTTGCCTTTCCAGGTGATTTTACAGCCACAGTAGAATGAACCCGGCGCATCCGCATTGAGCTTAGCCGCATACTCTTTAGCCTGGCCAAAACTGTTCTGATGATAGTTGTTCTGGCTGAAGCTGTGCGCAACCAGCGGGGAAAAGAGCAAAAAGAGTGAAAAGCTGCGAATAATGTTGCGAGGCATGTTCTGAAAATCTCTCCTGAAAACGAGGCGGCGAGAGTAACAGATGGAGACGGTTACGGGAAATCAGCCGGAAGTAATCAGGACGTTACTGGCGCTATTTTTCACCCTCAGGCCAGTTTTTCAGATTTTTGGAACTCACCAGGCAGAAGGCGTTCACCGCAGGAGACGCAGCGATACTCGCTTTCCCCCCGTAATACGCGGTTGTGGCGGCGTACGGTTAACTGATGCTGCTGACAGCCACAGCGATAAGGAAATGCACGGCTGCGTACAGAATCAATCTCAAACTTATGGGTACGCTGTGCAGGCACGCCTAATACGCTTTCCATCATCCACTTCCACTCTTTGCCGTGCGGCGGCACGCGGCCAAAATGCTTCCAGACCAGAAGATGGGCCAGCTCATGGGGAACGACTTCATTAATAAACGCCTGCTGATTCTCCAGCAGAAGCACCGGATTCAGGCGGATCTCCCACTGTTGCAGCCATGCGGTGCCCGCAGCCGTGCCGCGCTGCTGGTAGAGAAGTTTGGGTTCAGGGTAGTGGCGTTCGAGCCGATGGTTTGCCTGCTGCAATTTTTCACGCAGCGAGCGCATCACCGCCTGTTGCAGCGCAATGGGAAGTCTGGGGGATTTCATACGGCAAAGAATACGATCGGAGGAAGAGGATTACAATAAAGCTGGCCGGGATTCCCCGGCCAGTACTGTTTTACTGTTTAGTCACGCTGGCCGATATCGCGCAGCTTTTTGCCGCCCAACAGGTTGCGTTCAATGTGTTCCAGCGAAACGTTTTTGGTTTCCGGAATCAGCATAATGGTCAGGATGATAAACACGATGTTCAGACCGGCGTAGACCCAGAAGGTGTTCGCATTGCCCAGCGTATTGAGCATGGTCAGGAAGGTTGCGCCGACAATCATGTTGGCGATCCAGTTCGTCGCGGTGGAAACGGTGATACCGAAATCGCGGCCTTTCAGCGGCTGGATTTCAGAACAGAGTACCCAGATCAACGGACCGGCGCTCATGGCGAAACCAATGATGAACATCATCAGCATGGCGATAGCAAAGTACTGCGCGCCTTCAGAATGAATGCCCATATGCAGCATGGTTCCCAGCACGCCCATGCCTACCGCCATCACCATAAAGCCCAGTTTCAGCGTTGGTTTACGGCCCCAACGGTCAACCAGACCGATAGCGATAAAGGTAGCCAGTACGTTGACCAGGCCAACGATGACGGTGCCCCACATCTGCTCGGTGGTGTTGGTAAAGCCAGCGATTTCAAAAATCTTCGGCGCGTAATACATAATGACGTTCATGCCGGTGAACTGCTGCATCACCTGCAGAAGTACGCCCAGATAAACCGCACGGCGGAAGTTGCTGTTGTCTTTAAACAGGCTCCAGCCAGATTGTTTGATCTTCAGGCTTTCACGGATTTCATCCAGCTCGCGTTTTGCCTGCTCGCTGGTATCACGCAGACGGTCCAGCACGCGCTGAGCGGTGCGGAAGTCGCCTTTTGCCGCCAGCCAGCGCGGGCTGTTGGGCAGGAAGCAAACCCCCACCAGCAGCAGAGCTGCAGGAATGGTGATGATACCCAGCATCCAGCGCCATTCGCCGGTATAGCTGAAGGCGGTGTCAGAGAGGTAGGCACCCAGGATGCCGATGGTAATCATCAACTGGTAAAGCGAAATCATACTGCCGCGAATTTTTTCCGGAGCGATCTCGGAAAGATAAAGCGGCGCAGTATAAGAAGCCACACCCACAGCCAGACCCAGCACAACACGGGCGAAGATCAGCATTTCCGGGTTAGAGGACATGGCAGACCACAGGGAACCGATGACGAACAGGACTGCGCCAATCATCAGGCTTTTTTTACGTCCCAGACGGGAAGACATCCAGCCGCTGCCGACGGCGCCGACGGCGGCGCCGAACATCATTGAGCTGACAATCCACTCCTGCTGATGCGGGGTAACGTTAAAATCTTTGGCGATAAATGGCAGGGCGCCGGCGATAACGCCGATATCCAGACCAAACAACAGACCGGCCAGTGCTGCAAGGAAACAAACAAAAAAGGTCATCGCCTTGTTCGATGTTCTGCTCTGTTTCTTATTATCAGGCATAACGCCTCCATTAAAGTGGTACTGCTTATTGTTGTTATAAATGTTAGAAAACCTCAGCCCGCAAGACTGTGCTGGAGATCACATTGGTGTAATCGGTTACACACCAGATCAATCCGAAAAACAGCATTTTCACGCGCGCTTACGCTTTGTAACCAGATAGTGAGGTAGTCTCACTTAGTTCCCAAGTGCCCTGCTATCGGACAGCGCTGAAAATAGCGCATTCCGCCACACCTTGTTAAGCGTGTTAATTCTTAATTGTCAGATTTACAGAATGTTTCTGCGTGTAACCGTTAACAATTAAGCGCGTCAGGGCCAAAAGAAGTGTAGCCACAGAAGACTATTCTGCCAGCCGCAGGGATCAAAAAGGGCACCCGCTGGGTGCCCTCAGGTGTGCCTGCTTTGGCTTATTTCAGGCCAGCTGCCTCACGCAGTTGCGCAGCCTTGTCGGTTTTTTCCCATGGGAAGTGTTCACGACCAAAGTGGCCGTAAGCAGCTGTCTCACGGTAGATAGGGTGCAGCAGATCCAGCATCTGGATCAAACCGTATGGACGCAGGTCGAAGAACTCACGCACCAGCAGGGTCAGCTGCTCGGTTGAGATTTTCTCTGTACCGAAGGTTTCCACCATGATTGAGGTAGGTTCAGCCACGCCAATAGCGTAAGAAACCTGGATCTCGCAGCGGTCAGCCAGGCCAGCAGCAACGATGTTTTTAGCTACGTAACGTGCCGCGTAGGCCGCTGAACGGTCAACTTTAGAGGGATCTTTACCGGAGAAAGCACCACCACCGTGACGCGCCATACCGCCGTAGGTATCAACGATGATTTTACGTCCGGTCAATCCGCAGTCACCCATTGGTCCACCGATAACAAAACGGCCGGTCGGGTTGATATGATATTTGGTGCTGCTGTTGATCCACTCTTCAGGCAGTACCGGCTTGATGATCTCTTCCATCACCGCTTCCTGCAGATCTTTCTGCGAGATATCTTCGGAATGCTGAGTAGAGAGAACGACAGCATCGATACCGACAATTTTGCCGTTATCATACTGGAAAGTGATCTGGCTTTTGGCATCCGGGCGCAGCCACGGCAGCGTGCCGTTTTTACGCACTTCTGACTGACGCTGCACCAGACGGTGCGCATAGGTCACGGGAGCTGGCATCAGCACATCGGTTTCGTTGGTGGCGTAGCCAAACATCAGGCCCTGGTCGCCTGCACCCTGCTCAAGGGGGTCAGCACGGTCAACGCCCTGGTTAATGTCCGGCGACTGTTTACCAATAGCATTCAGTACGGCGCAAGAGTTGGCATCAAAGCCCATATCGGAATGGACATAACCGATTTCGCGCACGGTGTTACGGGTGATCTCTTCAATATCAACCCAGGCAGAAGTGGTGATCTCGCCGCCAACCAGCACCATGCCCGTTTTTACATACGTCTCGCAAGCCACACGAGCTTTCGGATCCTGCTCAAGAATAGCATCAAGCACGGCATCGGAAATCTGGTCGGCGATTTTATCAGGATGTCCTTCTGAGACGGACTCGGAAGTGAAAAGGTGTTTAGCCATTAATTCTTTACCTTACTGAATACGGGTTGAAATCGACTGCATAGCGCGAAAATACTGTCACCGTTAACCGGTTCAGGCTCTCAGCGCCCCCTCAGGCAAAGCCATGAGCAGTACATATAAAAGAAGACGCTTAGAAGTTAACCAGTATAGATGGATTAACATCTGGACGGCTATTTTAGGTTACTCATTAATCGGATTGCCAGCCTTTTTTCTTTAAAGCTTTTTTCAGATGAGGCGCAAAGTGGAAAAGATTCATGACAGGGTACGCATTTCAGCGATTTAGATTTTGCATTTTGGGCGTTTCGGCTGTATAAAACGCCGCTGCGTTGCACTGTCCCGACCTCCTTCATCTTTCCGACACCTACGCCGTCTACTCTTTTATCAGGCTTCTCCCTTATTCAGCGTTAGCTGAGAGTGAGTGCCGTGGGAAGTGTACGTCATGTTTAATGTTATACTTCACAGACCGATTGGTGTGATTCGCCAGTGTTTTATGCTGGATTTCCCGGTAGTCGATGGGTTGTTGTCGCAGCATTTCCCTGCGATAGTAGTTAACTGTTTCGCATCATTTGAATTTGAGGCTCGTAATGTCTGACGACATGAAGACTATCAAGGGTTCGTCAGCAGGCGAACAGGGTGTACTCCGCTCCATGCAGGAGGTGGCTATGAGCGATCAAGATGCCAGCAAGATGCTGCGCACCTACAATATTGCCTGGTGGGGTAATAACTATTATGACGTCAATGAGCTGGGGCACATCAGTGTCTGCCCCGATCCGGACGTGCCGGAAGCACGCGTCGATTTAGCGAAACTGGTTAAAGAGCGTGAGGCTGAAGGCCAGCGTCTTCCCGCCCTGTTTTGTTTCCCTCAGATTCTGCAACATCGCCTTCGTTCGATAAACGCGGCCTTTAAACGTGCGCGTGAATCCTATGGCTATCGCGGTGATTATTTCCTTGTCTATCCGATAAAAGTTAACCAGCACAAGCGCGTGATCGAGTCGCTGATCAACTCTGGTGAACCGCTGGGCTTAGAGGCTGGTTCCAAAGCTGAGCTGATGGCAGTGCTGGCACATGCGGGCATGACGCGCTCGGTGATTGTCTGTAACGGCTACAAAGACCGTGAGTACATTCGTCTGGCGCTGATTGGCGAAAAGATGGGCCATAAAGTCTATCTGGTGCTGGAAAAAATGACCGAAGTGAAGCTGGTGCTTGAAGAAGCTGAACGGCTGAACGTGATCCCGCGCCTGGGTATCCGTGCGCGCCTGGCTTCGCAGGGTTCCGGTAAATGGCAGTCCAGCGGCGGCGAAAAATCTAAATTTGGTCTGTCGGCCACGCAGGTTCTGAAGCTGGTCGAGATCATGCGCGAAGCGGGCCGGATGGAAAGCCTGCAACTGCTGCACTTCCATCTCGGTTCGCAGATGGCGAATATCCGTGATATCGCTACTGGCGTGCGTGAGTCGGCGCGTTTCTATGTGGAGCTGGCTAAGCTTGGCGTAAACATTCAGTGCTTTGACGTGGGCGGTGGCCTGGGCGTGGACTATGAAGGTACGCGTTCGCAGTCCGACTGTTCGGTAAACTATGGCCTGAATGAGTATGCAAACAACGTAATCTGGGCGATAGGCGATGCGTGTGAAGAGCACAATCTGCCGCACCCTACGGTGATCACCGAGTCTGGTCGTGCGGTAACCGCGCACCATACCGTGCTGGTGTCAAACATCATCGGCGTGGAGCGTAACGAGTTCAGCGAACCGCATCCGCCTGAAGGCGATTCGCCACGTCCTATCGTCAGCATGTGGGATACCTGGCAGGAGATGCACGAGCCAGACAATCGCCGCTCGCTGCGCGAATGGCTGCACGACAGCCAGATGGATCTCTTTGATATCCACACCGGCTACTCGCAGGGAACTTACGATCTGAAGCAGCGTGCCTGGGCCGAGCAGCTTTATCTGAGCATCTGCCACTATATCCAGCAGCACCTGGACCCCAGCAACCGCGCCCACCGTCCGATTATCGACGAACTGCAGGAGCGCATGGCGGATAAAATCTACGTCAACTTCTCGCTGTTCCAGTCGATGCCGGATGCGTGGGGAATTGACCAGCTGTTCCCGGTTATGCCGCTGGAAGGGCTGAATAAATCGCCAGAGCGTCGCGCCGTGCTGCTGGATATCACCTGTGACTCGGACGGCACCATCGATCACTACGTAGACGGTGACGGCATTGCGACAACCATGCCAATGCCGCAGTACGACGTGGATAACCCGCCGATGCTGGGCTTCTTTATGGTCGGCGCCTATCAGGAGATCCTTGGCAATATGCACAACCTGTTCGGCGATACCGAAGCGGTTGACGTCTTTGCCTATGCCGATGGTCGGGTTGACGTGCAGCTTTCAGATGAAGGCGACACCGTTGCTGATATGCTGGAGTATGTGCAGCTTGATCCTCAGGAGCTGCTGACGCACTTCCGCAATCAGATCAAAGAGAGCGATCTGGACGAGGAGCTGCGCGCGCAATTCCTGCAAGAGTTTGAGTCTGGCCTCTACGGCTATACCTATCTGGAAGATGAATAAAGAGGATTGTGTATGAATAACACCCTGGGCAACCAGTATGATAACTCGCTGGTTTCAAACGCCTTTGGTTTTATGCGTTTTCCGGTTAACTTCCAACCCTACGACAGCGATGCCGAGTGGGTGATTACCGGTATTCCTTTCGATGCGGCGACCTCTGGCCGACCGGGCAGCCGCCTGGGGCCGGGTGCCATTCGTCAGATCTCCACTAACCTGG
Organism: Erwinia sp. MMLR14_017; assembly: GCF_033657285.1. Classification (NCBI taxonomy): domain Bacteria; kingdom Pseudomonadati; phylum Pseudomonadota; class Gammaproteobacteria; order Enterobacterales; family Erwiniaceae; genus Erwinia; species Erwinia sp. MMLR14_017. Next base: position 241,734 of record NZ_JAWVWP010000003.1, read on the forward strand.
CATGGGAAGGCTGCCGCTGGCCGTGGAACTTCGACCTGCGTCAGCGCCTGAAGGTAATTGACTGTGGCGACCTGGTCTATGCCTTTGGAGATTCGCAGGATCTGACCGATAAGCTGCAGGCGCACGCGGAAAAACTGCTGGCGAACGGCAAGCGCATGATGACCTTCGGCGGCGATCATTACGTGACGCTGCCTCTGCTGCGCGCACATGCGAAACACTTCGGTAAGATGGCGCTGGTGCATTTCGATGCCCACACTGATACCTACTCTAACGGACCGAAGTTTGACCACGGCACCATGTTCCACCATGCGCCGCAGGAAGGGCTGATCGATCCGGCACACTCAGTGCAGATCGGTATCCGCACTGAATTCGACGCCTCGCTGGGCTTTAACGTGCTTGATGCGGCGCAGGTCAACGATCGCAGCGTGGATGACATCATCGCTCAGGTGAAAGAGATCGTTGGCGATATGCCGGTTTACCTGACCTTTGATATCGACTGTCTGGATCCGGCTCACGCGCCGGGTACCGGCACGCCGGTGATTGGCGGATTAACCACGGATAAAGCGACCAGGCTGGTGCGCGGTTTGCAGGGGTTGAATATCGTCGGTATGGATCTGGTGGAAGTGGCACCGGGCTACGATCAGTCCGATATCACTGCGCTTGCGGCGGCAACGCTGGCGCTGGATATGCTGCACGTTCAGGCCGTCAATAAAGGCTGATAACGGCAGGTAAGAGAAGGGCGCGCCTGTGGGTGCGCCCTTTTTTTATCGCTTCAGTTATTTACCGGCAGCAATACGATCTTTGATGTGCTGGGCGCGTGAAGTGGAAGAGGGGTGGGAGTCAAACATGGTGCTTTCGTGGCTGCCTTCCAGCTTCGAGAGTTTTTCAAAGCTGGTGACCAGACCTTCCGGATTGATGCCGCGCTTCTTCATCAGGTCAAACGAGTAGTCATCCGCCTGAGATTCCTGTTTCTGCGAGAACTGTGCATTAACCAGCTTCTCGCCCAGGTCGCCCAGCTGAGACTGAGAAAGCGTAGCGGCGATGCCGCCCACCGATGCCGCAGCCGTACGGGCAGCCGTGGCGCTGTAGGCAACCTGCATGGCGCGACGGGTATGGCCCAGCGCAACGTGGCCCATTTCATGACCGAGTACGCCTTCCACTTCATTGTCGGTCATCATATCCATCAGTCCGCTGTAGACGCGGATACAGCCGTTCGCCATCGCCCAGGCATTAACATCCTTGGTGACGTAAACTTTGTAGTTGGCTGGCGTGCCGTTGATGTTGTCGCCCAGCGCCGCCGCAATTTTGTTCAGGCGCTGAGTATATACGCTGCTGGCGGGAGCAATCTGCGCTTCGCTGTCCATCTGTTCGCACGACTTCACGCTCAGCTCTTTGACCTGTTCATCGCTCAGCGTGGCAGCCTGATAAGCCTGCGCGCCGGACTGCAACAGCGCATTACTGTCGAAATTCTGGCAACCAGAAAGTGCGGAAATCAGACCCAGGGTAAGTACAGAGTTACGTAATTTCATATTATTTCATCCAGTGGGTAACAAGGTAATAAAAACAAGAACCTGCCAAAAAGGGAGATAAAAAAGCGAACAATAAAGAGGGCGTTATAACCTTCCCCGAGACAAATGCATAGTGGCTAAGCTCTCAAAGCGCAAGTTTCCTCCCGGTATTTTGCACGTTTCGCCATGTACAGGAGGCCTGTGTTTCATGTACATTGTGGGTCGACTTTTACAACTTTGCCTGATAACTCATTGATTAAAATAGGTTAAGGACGGCGAAGCGTTTAATCCGACCTGGAGTAGAACATGTCTTCTCGTAAAGAGCTTGCTAACGCCATTCGCGCATTAAGTATGGATGCGGTACAAAAAGCCAAATCTGGCCACCCGGGCGCCCCGATGGGCATGGCAGATATCGCCGAAGTGCTGTGGCGTGACTTCCTGAACCATAACCCCACTAACCCACTCTGGGCTGACCGCGACCGCTTTGTGCTGTCCAATGGTCACGGATCGATGCTGATTTACAGCCTGCTGCACCTCAGCGGCTATGATTTGCCAATCTCTGAACTGGCTAACTTCCGTCAGCTGCACTCTAAAACTCCAGGTCATCCGGAATTTGGTTATACCGCAGGCGTTGAAACCACCACCGGCCCGCTGGGGCAGGGTATTGCGAACGCCGTAGGCATGGCGATTGCAGAGCGCACAATGGCCGCTCAGTTTAACCGTCCTGGTCACGATATTGTCGATCACAGCACCTATGTATTTATGGGTGATGGCTGCATGATGGAAGGGATCTCCCATGAAGTCTGCTCGCTGGCGGGTACGCTCGCGCTTGGCAAACTGGTGGCTTTCTATGATGACAACGGCATCTCTATCGACGGCCACATCGACGGCTGGTTTACTGATGATACCGCTAAGCGTTTTGAAGCCTACGGCTGGCACGTAGTGCGCGGTGTGGATGGTCACGATGCTGAAGCGATCAAAAAAGCGGTGGAAGAAGCGAAAGCCGTCAGCGACAAACCTTCTCTGCTGCTGTGCAAAACCGTTATCGGTTTCGGCTCGCCGAACAAAGCAGGCACCCACGACTCACACGGCGCGCCGCTGGGTGATGACGAAGTGGCCCTGACCCGTAAGCAGCTTGGCTGGAGCCACGCGCCGTTTGAAATTCCACAGGATATCTACGCGCAGTGGGATGCCAAAGAAGCAGGCCAGGCTAAAGAAGCCGCATGGAACGAGAAGTTTGCGGCCTATGCTAAAGCCTACCCTGAGCTGGCAAAAGAGTTCAGCCGCCGTATGGGTAACGAGCTGCCAGCTAACTGGCAGGCGGAGTCGCAGAAGTTTATTGAACAGCTGCAGGCTAACCCGGCGAAAATCGCCAGCCGCAAAGCGTCACAGAACAGCCTGGAAGCCTTTGGTAAACTGTTGCCTGAATACCTGGGCGGCTCTGCCGACCTGGCGCCAAGCAACCTGACCATGTGGTCCGGCTCTAAGCCAATCAATGAAGATGCAGCCGGTAACTACATCCATTACGGCGTTCGCGAGTTCGGTATGACCGCCATTGCCAACGGCATCACGCTGCATGGTGGCTTCCTGCCATACACCGCAACCTTCCTGATGTTTGTTGAATACGCGCGCAACGCTGCCCGTATGGCTGCCCTGATGAAAATTCGTCAGATTATGGTCTATACCCACGACTCTATCGGTCTGGGTGAAGATGGCCCGACGCACCAGCCGGTTGAGCAGATGGCAAGCCTGCGCGTTACGCCAAACATGAGCCTGTGGCGTCCTTGCGATCAGGTTGAGTCTGCGGTGGCGTGGAAATATGCCATCGAGCGTGTCGATGGCCCAACGGCGCTGATCTTCTCCCGTCAGAATCTGGCGCAGCAGGATCGTAATGCTGAGCAGCTGGCTAACGTTGCGCGCGGTGGTTACGTGCTGAAAGATTGCGAAGGGCAGCCTGAAGCGATCCTGATCGCTACCGGTTCCGAAGTGGAGCTGGCGGTAGGCGCGTATGACCGGCTGACTTCAGAGGGGCGTAAAGTTCGCGTAGTTTCTATGCCTTCTACCGATGCCTTCGACAAGCAGGATGCCGCCTACCGTGAAGCGGTACTGCCGAAAGCGGTCAGCGCTCGCGTGGCTATCGAAGCGGGTATTGCCGACTACTGGTTCAAATATACCGGCCTGAACGGCGCTATCGTAGGCATGACCACCTTTGGTGAGTCAGCACCTGCTGAGCAGCTGTTTGAGATGTTTGGCTTCACCGTGGATAACGTGGTCGCTAAAACCAAAGAACTGCTGTAATACGCTGGGGCGGGAGTCATCCCGCCCCCTTACTGCTGTCTGTTTTCATCCATGCCAGAGAGTCTGCCTTCGATATCTTTTCTGCCGCCTCTTACAGTACGACCAGACAATTTCCCTTTGATGACCTTTCCGCCGCAGGTTTTAACAATTATCAGAAGCGTTCTCTTAACCGCTACTTTTCCCGCTGCCGCTGTCCTCTTAATTTTCTTAATCTGTGACGCAGATCCAAAGATTGTCGCTGCAATTGATCCCGGTCATTCCTATTATTCCTGAGTTCAACTATTCTGGCTGAACCGTTTCAGTTCGTCTCTGTGCTGATGTCTGACGGATTTTCAGGCCGGTGGTCTGACACAAAAATTCCCTGTACAAACCCGATCGTCTGCCTCAGGCTAACGCTCCAGTTTTACACTGAATTCAGATGCTGGAGTGATATGACAGTTCGCATTGCCATAAACGGGTTTGGCCGCATCGGGCGTAACGTGCTGCGTGCGCTCTATGAAACTGGCCGTCGGGCGGAAATCACTGTGGTGGCTGTCAATGAGCTGGCGGAAGCGGCTGGCATGGCGCACTTACTGAAGTATGACACCAGCCACGGACGCTTTGGCTGGGACGTGCGCCAGGAGCGGGATCTGCTCTCGGTAGGCGAAGACACGATTCGTTTGCTGCACCGTGCGGAGATTGCCGGGCTGCCGTGGCGGGAGCTGAATATAGATGTAGTGCTCGACTGCACCGGCGTGTACGGCAGCCGCGAAGATGGCGAAGCGCATCTGGCTGCGGGTGCAAAAAAAGTGCTGTTTTCCCATCCCGGCGGGAATGACCTGGATGCCACCGTGGTCTACGGTGTGAATGAAAAAGAACTACAGCCGAATCATCTGATTGTCTCCAATGCCTCCTGCACGACGAACTGTATTATTCCTGTGATTAAACTGCTGGATGATGCCTATGGCATTGAGTCGGGAACGGTGACCACCATCCACTCTGCAATGCACGATCAGCAGGTGATTGATGCCTATCACAGCGACCTGCGGCGTACGCGCGCGGCCAGTCAGTCTATTATTCCGGTCGATACGCGTCTTGCCGCCGGGATTACTCGTATTTTTCCTAAATTTAATGACCGGTTTGAGGCTATAGCGGTGCGCGTTCCTACCATAAACGTGACGGCGATTGATTTGAGCGTCAGCGTCAGGCGAGCGGTAGGGGCGTGTGAAGTTAATGCCTTGTTGCGAAACGCGTCAGAAGGGGCATTTAGTGGTATAGTTGACTATACGGAACTACCGTTAGTCTCAATAGATTTTAACCATGATCCGCACAGTGCCATAGTCGATGGCACGCAGACGCGGGTCAGCGGTCAGCACCTGATCAAGACGCTGGTCTGGTGCGACAACGAGTGGGGCTTTGCTAACCGGATGATCGACACCACGTTAGCGATGGCCGCAAGCGGTTTCAGGTAGGGCGCGGACTGCGCCCGTCAAAACTTAGAGAATCAACGAGAGGATTCACCATGTCTGTAATTAAGATGACCGATCTGGATCTTGCTGGCAAACGCGTACTTATCCGTTCTGATTTGAACGTGCCGGTAAAAGAAGGGAAAGTGACGTCTGATGCACGTATCCGTGCTTCATTGCCGACCATCGAAGCGGCGCTGAAGCAGGGCGCAAAAGTGATGGTAACTTCCCATCTTGGTCGCCCAACTGAAGGTGAATACAACGAGGAGTTTTCTCTCCTGCCCGTTGTTAATTATCTGAAAGACAAACTCTCTTCTCCTGTTCGCCTGGCGAAAGATTACCTTGATGGCGTAGAGATTGCCGAAGGTGAACTGGTCGTTCTGGAAAACGTTCGCTTCAACAAAGGCGAAAAGAAAGACGACGAAGCCCTCTCTAAAAAATATGCTGCCCTGTGCGACATCTACGTGATGGATGCCTTTGGTACCGCTCACCGCGCGCAGGCTTCCACTCACGGCGTCGGCAAATTTGCTCCGGTTGCCTGTGCAGGCCCGCTGCTGGCTGACGAACTGGAAGCCCTGGGCAAGGCGCTGAAAAGCCCGGCTCGCCCAATGGTTGCTGTGGTCGGCGGTTCTAAAGTTTCCACCAAGTTTGACGTGCTGAACTCGCTGGTGAAAATTGCGGATACCGTGATTGTGGGCGGCGGTATCGCCAACACCTTCGTGGCTATTGATAACAACGTCGGTAAATCTCTGTACGAGCCAGATTTTGTTGAAGCGGCGAAAAAACTGCGTGATGAATTCAAAATCCCGGTTCCGACCGACTCCCGCGTAGGTACAGAATTCTCTGAAACTGCCCCTGCCACCGTCAAGAAAGTGAATGAAGTCAAAGATAACGAAGAGATCATGGACTTCGGTGACGAAACCGCGCTGGCGATGGCTAAACTGTTGAAAGAAGCCAAAACTATTCTGTGGAATGGCCCGGTTGGCGTGTTCGAATTCCCGAACTTCCGTAAAGGAACGGAAATTGTAGCTAAGGCGATTGCAGAGAGTGACGCATTCTCTATCGCCGGAGGCGGTGATACGCTGGCAGCCATCGATCTGTTCGGTATCGAAGATAAAATCTCCTATATCTCTACCGGCGGCGGTGCTTTCCTGGAGTTCGTGGAAGGCAAAAAACTGCCAGCAGTCGCCATGCTTGAAGAGCGTGCGAAACAGTAATCTCTGGGGCGGGAGCGCGTCTCCCGCCGGACTGATTTGCCCGGCAATCGGGCGCCAAATCTCTTAATACGACCGACGAAACAGGACAAAAAACATGTCTAAAATTTTTGATTTCGTAAAACCAGGCGTTGTCACCGGCGACGACGTGCAGAAAGTCTTTAAAGTAGCGAAAGAGAACAAATTCGCTCTGCCAGCCGTTAACTGCGTGGGCACTGACTCTATCAATGCCGTACTGGAAACCGCTGCTAAAGTTAAAGCTCCGGTCATCATCCAGTTCTCTAACGGTGGCGCTGGTTTCATCGCCGGTAAAGGCCTGAAATCTGACAAGCCGCAGGCTGCGGCTATCCTGGGCGCAATCTCTGGCGCACACCACGTGCACCTGATGGCTGAACAGTATGGCGTGCCGGTTATTCTGCATACCGACCATTGCGCCAAGAAACTGCTACCGTGGATCGACGGTCTGCTGGATGCGGGTGAAGCACACTTCGAGAAAACCGGTAAGCCACTCTTCTCTTCCCACATGATCGACCTTTCTGAAGAGCCGCTGGAAGAGAACATCGAAATCTGCAGCAAGTATCTGGCGCGTATGGCCAGGATTGATATGACGCTGGAAATCGAACTGGGTTGCACCGGCGGTGAAGAAGATGGTGTGGATAACAGCCACATGGACGCTTCTGCCCTCTATACGCAGCCAGAAGATGTTGATTACGCTTACACTAAACTGAACGCTATCAGCCCACGCTTCACCATTGCGGCCTCCTTCGGTAACGTACACGGTGTGTACAAGCCAGGTAACGTTAAGCTGACCCCAACCATCCTGCGTGATTCTCAGGACTATGTGAGCAAGAAACACAACCTGCCACATAATTCTCTGGATTTCGTCTTCCACGGCGGTTCAGGTTCATCAGCGGCTGAGATTGAAGAATCTATCGGCTACGGCGTGATTAAAATGAACATCGATACCGACACCCAATGGGCAACCTGGGACGGTATCCTGCAGTACTACAAAAAGAACGAAGGCTACCTGCAGGCTCAGCTGGGTAACCCGGAAGGCGCAGATAAGCCAAACAAAAAATACTACGATCCGCGCGTCTGGCTTCGCGCATCCCAGTCCTCAATGATCGTGCGACTGGAGCAGGCTTTCAAAGAACTCAACGACGTTGACGTTCTGTAAGTCACCTGACTAAGCCGAAAAGGCCCCTTTATGGGGCCTTTTTTATGCCTGAAGCGGGTAACAAATTGTTAATTTGACTGCTTATTTGGCAGAACAGACTATTTTTAGTTACCCTTTGCATTTGGGCTGTCAGTTTCTTCTGGCGATATCACCCCATTGAGAACAACAACAGGATAACGAAATGGAAGATCTTAACGTGGTACATGGTATCAACAGCGCTGGTGGCTGGCTGGTGCGCAACCAGGCGTTGCTGTTGAGCTATGCTGTCAACATCGTCGCGGCCGTCGTAATTATCATCATCGGGATGATCGTCGCGCGCATCATCTCTAACATGCTGAATAAAGTCCTGCGGGCACGTCATATTGATGCCACGGTTGCTGATTTTCTCTCCGCGCTGGTACGCTACGGCATTATTGCTTTCACTCTGATTGCCGCGCTGGGTCGGGTAGGGGTTCAGACCGCCTCCGTTATTGCCGTACTGGGTGCGGCAGGTTTAGCTATTGGTCTGGCCTTGCAGGGATCGCTGGCAAACCTGGCGGCGGGTGTGCTGTTGGTCACCTTCCGTCCTTTCCGTACTGGCGAGTTTATTGACATTGGCGTGATGGGAACCGTGCAGAACGTGCAAATTTTCTCTACCACGCTGAAAACCGCCGACGGAAAAATCGTGGTGGTGCCTAACGGGAAAATTATCGCGGGCAATATTGTTAACTTCTCCCGGGAGCCGGTTCGCCGTAACGAGTTCATCATTGGCGTGGCTTACGATGCCGATGTGGACCAGGTTATTCAACTGCTGCAGGAAGTGGTGGATGCCGAGCCACGTGTGCTGAAAGATATGGGCGTGCAGATTGGCCTGCAAGAATTGGCTGCCTCTTCCCTGAACTTTGTTGTGCGCTGCTGGAGCAACGCGGGCGATCTGCAGAATGTTTACTGGGACCTGATGAAGAACTTCAAACGTACGCTGGACGCGCACAATATTGGTATCCCTTATCCGCAGATGGATGTTCACCTGCATCAGGTTAAAACTTCTGAAGCACAGCAGAGTGACGCAGCGCCACGGGTGATACAGACCTTGCCAAAGCCGGAGTAAATTTCAGGGGGCAGGGATGACTAAGGTGTGGCGCAATTTCACCACGGCCTGGCCAGGCTGCTTCCTATAACAATATATGGCCGCAGATCACTGAATTTACTGCGCTAAAAAGGCGAACTCCGGTTCGCCTTATTCAGATCGCTGGTATTAGCTAAACTGATATAGCATAAGATTTTTCCATTTCCTCTAATGAATTCTCCCTTATACACTCGGCTGAAATAATCTGGCTGAGGAATTTTTGTGTTATCTGTTTTCTTTCAGGGCATGGCGCTGGGCGCTGCGCTCATTCTCCCTTTGGGGCCACAGAATGCGCTGGTGCTGAATCAGGGCGTCCGTCGTCAGTATCATTTGATGACTGCCGGACTCTGTACTTTGAGCGATATTGTGCTGATTTGTGCCGGGGTCTTTGGCGGTAGCGCCTTGCTGACTCAGTCGCCGTTACTGCTGAATCTTGTTACCTGGGGCGGCGTGGCATTTTTAGTCTGGTATGGCTGGGGAGCCCTTCGCACCGCTTTTAGCGGAGAAGTCGATCTCGCCTCATCAGCGGCAATGAAGCAGAGCCGTTGGCGAATTTTCGCCACCATGATGGCGGTGACCTGGCTTAATCCTCACGTTTATATCGACACCTTTGTCGTGCTTGGCAGTCTTGGCGGACAGCTACCAGCAGAGGCGCGAAGCTGGTTCGCCCTGGGGGCGGCCAGCGCCTCATTGCTGTGGTTCTTTGGTCTCGCCTCGCTGGCCGCCTGGCTGTCACCTGTGCTCAATACCGCGAAAGCGCAGCGGGTAATTAACGCTTTAGTCGGCGTGATGATGTGGGGCATTGCGCTTAAGCTGGCGCTGCAGGCGGTAGGCTGGGCTTGAGGGAACTCACTCCAGGAATTAAGGTCATAGCCTGATACCTGAAAACGCAATAACATAGCCTGTTGCGTTTTAACGGCACAATTCTCTGGCGGTGAGCCTTTTTTCATCGCCAGTTGGCTCCCGGATATGACTGAAAGCCCCCCACGGAGGAACCCAGTGAAGCTTACCAAATTGGCTCTGGCCGCACTAATTGGACTTGGAACAGTACCCGCACTCGCCCTGGCAGATGAACTGCCAAACGGCCCACACGTTGTTACCTCCGGCCAGTCCAGCGTTGACGCCACGCCGGATATCGCCACGCTGGCTATCGAAGTCAGCATCACCGCTAAAGATGCCGCTGACGCCAAAAAACAGGCGGACGAACGCGTCGCGCAATATTTTGATTTCCTGAATAAGAACGGGATTGAGAAAAAAGATATCGATGCCGCAAACCTGCGTACCCAACCTGAATACGACTACACCAAAGAGGGTAAAGCGGTTCTGAAAGGGTATCGCGCGGTGCGTCAGGTGCAGGTAACGCTTCGCCAGCTGGACAAGCTGAATGAGCTACTGGACGGCGCACTGAAATCGGGCCTCAACGAAATCCGTTCTGTTGAACTGGGCGTGGCAAATCCTGACCAGTATCGTAATAAAGCGCGACAGGCGGCTATAGATGACGCCACGCAGCAGGCGGGCGAGCTGGCAAAAGGGTTTAACGCCAAGCTGGGAGCGGTTTACAGCATCCGTTATCACGTTGCTAACTATCAGCCGATGCCGGTGGCCAGAATGTATAAGATGGCTGACGCGGCGCCAATGACTTCAGCCGCACAAACCTATGAGAAGCAGAGCATTCACTTTGACGATCAGGTAGACGTTGTTTTTGAGCTGCAGCGCGGCCAGTAATAAGTAACGGATAACGTTTTTGCTGTCGGCCCATGCTGGCTGTTTCAGCATGAGCCGATAGCAACTTCAGGGCCTCCTTCGGGAGGCCTTTTTGCTGGTTATGCGCTCTGACGCAGAACGCGATGGCCGTGGCCAATCAACGCATCGGTTACTTTACGCATCAGGCGGCTTTCCGGGGCGAAGCGGTGCCAGTAGAGCATCCGCCGCTGGAACAGCCCTGGCGTTAAGTCAATCAGCTCGCCCTCGGCCAGCTCACGTTCTATCTGCAGATGCGGGATCATACAGCAAGTGGTTCCCTGCCGCGCCAGCTGCACAAAGGCTTCAGAAGAGTTGACGATGTGGCAGGGCACGCTGCCTGGCGACAGGTCAAAGTTCTGCTGCAAAAACGCCTGATGCATATCATCCAGATGGTCAAACGCCACCGCAGGCGCTTTCAGCAGGGCCGAGCGGGTTACGCCGTTGGGAAAATAGCGTGCGGCGAACTCTTTCGAGCCGACAAACAGGTAATCCAGCGCGCCGAGCTGATCAACCAGACAGCTTGGCAGCGGCTGCGGCTGGATACTCACTGCCCCAACCACTTCCCCGCGACGCAGGCGCTCCTGAGTACGGCTCTCATCCTCTACCTGCAAATTCAGGCGGACCGGCGAGTCCGTTAACACGGTTTTCAGCGCCGGGAGCAGCCAGGTTGCCAGACTGTCGGCGTTAACCGCCAGCGAGAGCAGCAGAGGCGTGGTTCCGCCGTTTTCATCACCCAGCCACTGCTCCTCCAGCAGCTCGACCTGGTGCAGCAGCGCCAGCAGCTTTTGCCCCTGCTCAGTGGGGCGCGGCGGCACGGTGCGCACCAGCAGCGGCTGACCAAACATATTTTCCAGCTGTTTAATTCGCTGGGAAACAGCCGACTGAGTGATACAAAGCTTTTGTGCTGCGCGCTCAAAGCCGCGCTCGCGAATGACGGCATCCAGCGCCTGAAGCGTTCGATAATCCGGGCGTTTCATTGTGGGTATAAACTCTCTTTCAGGTGTGGAAACTGCACTATGCCATAAATTTGCCATTTTCCCCCAGGGCAATAATCACTTTATCGCTTTGTGGGCCGGCTTCCAAACTGCCAACAAATGCCGCCTGAAGGCGGTGATTTCTGACCAGGTTGTTTTATACTGGCGCCACACTTAAGCCCATCGGAATTGAAACTGACCATGACACAGGATGAACTGAAAAAGGCCGTTGGCTGGGCCGCGCTGGATTATGTCTCGCCAGGCACCATTGTTGGCGTAGGAACGGGTTCCACTGCCGCGCACTTTATCGATGCATTAGGCTCTATCCGGCATCAGATTGAGGGGGCAGTCTCCAGCTCAGAGGCCTCTACCGAAAAGCTGAAAGCGCTGGGTATTCCGGTCTTCGACCTTAATGAGGTTGATTCTCTCTCTGTCTATGTTGATGGCGCGGATGAAATCAACGGCATGATGCAGATGATCAAAGGCGGCGGCGCAGCTTTAACGCGGGAAAAAATTATCTCTGCCGTTGCGGATAAGTTTGTCTGCATCGCAGATGAATCCAAGCAGGTAGATGTGCTGGGCCGTTTTCCGCTGCCGGTGGAAGTGATCCCTATGGCGCGCAGCTATGTAGCGAGAGAACTGGTCAAGCTGGGCGGCCTGCCGGAATACCGACAGCATGTGCTGACCGATAACGGCAATATCATCCTCGACGTGCATAATCTGAAGATCCTTGATGCGGCTGCGCTGGAAATGGCCATCAATGCGCTGCCTGGCGTGGTGACGGTAGGGCTGTTTGCGGCGCGTTCAGCGGATGTTGCCCTGATCGGCACGGCCAATGGTGTTAAGACCATACAAAAATGATCTTACCGGCGCCGGAGCGGCGTCGGGTGATTCCAGCTAAAAAAACATCTTTTATGAGCAGAGTGAAATTTGGTGACTTATGTCACATAACAGACCCCCGCAGGGTAATCCTGCTGATCCTGCCGCGCGCGCCATGATTATCTGCCGAAATGTGCTGCCGCTCCCCGTCGCCATGCTACCGTGCAGGCAATCGTTTGTATTGCCGCAGGGCGAAAATTTGATATTTTGACAGAAGGCTAACTTATACCCGGGTTAAGACAGGGGTAAGCTGGCACATCTGAAGTCTGCTAAATAGGGTCGGGAAATGGCAAAAGTATCACTGGAGAAAGACAAGATTAAGTTCCTGCTGGTGGAAGGCGTTCACCAGAGCGCGGTGGAAAACCTGCGCGCATCAGGGTACACCAACATTGAATTTCACAAAGGTGCGCTGGACAGCGAAGCGCTGAAAGAGTCGATCCGCGATGCGCATTTCATCGGTATCCGTTCGCGTACCAACCTCACTGAAGAGATTTTCGCCGCGGCGGAAAAACTGGTGGCGGTAGGCTGCTTCTGTATCGGCACCAATCAGGTTGACCTGAATGCCGCCGCTAAGCGCGGCGTGCCGGTATTCAACGCGCCATTCTCCAATACCCGATCCGTAGCAGAGCTGGTTATCGGCGAGCTGCTGTTGATGCTGCGCGGCGTGCCGGCAGCCAATGCCAAAGCCCACCGCGGCATCTGGAACAAACTGGCGGTAGGATCTTACGAAGCCCGTGGCAAAAAGCTGGGGATTATTGGTTACGGCCATATCGGCATGCAGCTGGGCGTGCTGGCAGAAAGCCTGGGTATGCACGTGTTCTTCTATGATATTGAGAACAAGCTGCCGCTGGGTAATGCCACCCAGGTTCGCCATCTCTCCGATCTGCTTAACATGAGCGATGTGGTCAGCCTGCACGTGCCGGAAACGCTCTCCACGCAGAACATGATGGGCGCAGAGGAGCTGGCGATGATGAAGCCGGGTGCGCTGCTGATCAACGCCTCTCGCGGCACCGTGGTGGATATCCCTGCGCTGTGCAAAGTGCTGGCAGACAAGCACCTTGCTGGCGCAGCGATTGACGTTTTCCCGGAAGAACCAGCAACCAACAGCGATCCATTCAACTCGCCGCTGTGTGAGTTTGATAACGTGATCCTGACGCCGCACATTGGTGGATCAACGCAGGAAGCGCAGGAGAATATCGGGATTGAAGTTGCCGGTAAGCTGGCGAAATATTCCGATAACGGCTCTACGCTCTCTGCCGTTAACTTCCCGGAAGTTTCTCTGCCGATGCATGGCGACCAGAGCCGCCTGCTGCATATCCACGAGAACCGCCCTGGCGTGCTGACGGCTATCAACAACATCTTTGCTGGTCAGGGCATCAACATCGCCGCCCAGTACCTGCAGACAACCCCGCAAATGGGGTATGTGGTAATTGATATCGACGCGCCGCAGGATGTTGCCAACACCGCGCTGCAGCTGATGAAAGCGATCCCGGGAACTATTCGCGCCCGCCTGCTGTTCTGAGCTTAAAAGAGGCAGAAAGTGAATCTGACTTTCTGACTGTCCGGCTGATATAGCCGCTTTATCCGCATGCTGGCGCCAGCCCGTAAAGCCCCGACAGATTTTCTGCCGGGGCTTTGTTTTATCTGCTTACCATTGCCAGATATGCGAAGGCGTAATTATTGCTGGCAGCGGCACATCCCACTCAGCCACCGGCAACTTATCGACCTGCTGGCAGTCATGCGCCAGACCCACCGGCAGAAAGCCGTGCTGCTGCCAGTTTTGCAGCGTTCTGTCATAAAATCCGCCGCCCATTCCCAGACGCTGTCCCTGCCGGTCAAAGGCCACCAGCGGCACCATCACCAGATCCAGCTCGTCCAGCGTTGCCAGATGGCGTATATCCAGCGGCGGCTCAGGAATGTTCAGGCGATTTGGCGTCAGTAGGGTAGTGGGCTCGTAGCGCATAAAAAGAAGCTGTCCGGCAGAAAAGGGGTGAAGCACCGGCAAATAGACCTGCTGCTTGTGCTGCCAGAGTTTGGCAATCAGCGGCCGGGTACTCAGCTCGCCATCAAAAGAGAGAAACAGGGCGATTTTTTTTGCTTGCTGCAGCGGTGCGAAATTCAGCGCCCGTTCGGCGGCCTGCACCGCAGCCATCTGCTGCTGCTCTGGCGTCAGCGCACGCCGCAGATGGCGCACATGGGTACGGATATCCTGTCGGTCAAAAAGATTGAGGCTCATACATTCCCCAGGGTCAGGCTGGCTAATAGAGGTTACAGAGAAGGGTGCCACAGCTCAGACTGGAGTACGAGCCTGTCAGTCGCGACTGGCTAAAATCAGCAGTGAATTTTAGTGGGCAAAGCCTGTTTACAGGAAATCAGGAAGCACCAGACAGAGAGAAATTCTTGTGCGAACAGACGCAGCAAAAGAGAGGCGCTTTGTTAAAGAGAAAAATCATGTTGAAAAGAGATATTTTACCGGAGAAAACATGACTATGTGGAGTGAGCGCGGCTGGGATGGAACTGAATGAGGAATCTCCGAGATGCCGCCGCAGGCTGTAACCCTTGAACCCTTGGTTCAAGGTGAGACTGCCGTCGTAACCATCAGGCTTCTCGGACGAACCGAGCTTGCACACAGGTTACAGAGCGTCAGACTCTGTTGGTATTAAATATCGGCTCAGGGGACTGGCCCGCTTGCAAACATCTCAGAGAATTTTTTTACTTCACCGTTACTCTAGCATGAATAACGATGAGGTGTTATTCGAACTTGCTTCCGGTTCTTTCTGTAATACGACCCTGTTCAAGCAATGCCTGTTCAATGGTCTGCTGCAGCATCCGGATACGCTGCTCCATGTTACTGGCGTAGTCGCGGGTTTTGACTTTTTCCGCAGCCAGCTCATGGCAGATGTTCAGGGCAGCGATAAAAACCAGCTGCTCGGTATTTGTGACTCTAGTGCGAACTTTTAAATCTTGCAACCGTTGATTGAGATCTTCAGCAGCCATGTTCAGCGCATCTTGCTGTTCTGGCGGACAATTTACTCGTAACGAACGGCCAAAAATTTGAATATCTACCGGTTGTGCAGACATGCCACCATCCTGACTGATTACTCTACCGCCAATCTCCCCGCCCCTCAATGGGTTGGGAGGGTAGGCGACTATAACTACGCCTTATAGAAGAAACAACCCCTTTTCTGGAATCGTTGAGGCACCTGGTGGTAGCATAACACGAACTTATCCAGCCAACGATGACCAAAACGTATGTCACTATCAAACACAATGCCGGGCTATGATGCGCTGGCTTCAGCACTGACGCAGCAGGGCGTAGGGATGACACCTGCCGAAATGCACGGCTTACTCAGCGGAATGATCTGTGGCGGCACGAAAGAGAGCGGTTGGCAAACGCTGGTCCATGAGCTGACCAATGAAGGCATGGCTTTCTCCCAGTCGCTGGCTTTGCCGCTGCAGCAGCTGCATGAAGCCATCGGCAACACGCTTGAGGAAGAGGGTTTCCTGTTCCAGCTTTATCTGCCGGATGATGAAGATATCAGCGTGTTCGATCGCGCTGATGCCTTAGCGGGTTGGGTGAACCATTTCCTGCTTGGCCTGGGTGTCTCTCAACCCAAGCTCGACAAGGTGAAAGGCGAGACGGGCGAAGCGATCGACGATCTGCGAACTATTGCGCAGTTGGGCTACGATGAAGATGAAGATCAGGAAGAGCTGGAGCAGTCGCTGGAAGAGGTGATTGAGTACGTTCGCGTTGCGGCGCTGCTCTGCCATGATACCTTCACCCACATTGTGCCCACGGCTGTAGAAGTGAAAAAACCGACCCTGCACTAAGCGGGCAATATCAGGAGAGAGGGATGACCCAGCAAGAATTCTTACGTCGTCGGCAGGCGCTGCTGAGCAAAATGGCCCCGGCCACGGCGGCGGTGATCTTTGCCGCCCCGGAAGCCACGCGCAGCAACGACAGCGAATACCCATACCGTCAGAACAGCGATTTCTGGTATTTCACCGGCTTCAACGAGCCTGAAGCGGTACTGGTGCTGATCAAAAGCGACGAGAGCCATAATCACAGCGTGCTGTTTAACCGCGTGCGTGACCTGACGGCAGAAATCTGGTTTGGTCGCCGTCTTGGGCAGGATGCCGCTCCGGAAAAGCTTGCTGTAGACCGCGCGTTACCTTTTGGCGATATTGCTGAGCAGCTGCCGCAACTGTTGAACGGACTGGATGGCGTTTATCATGCGCAGGGGCTGTACGCCGAAGCCGATGCGCTGCTGTTTGCCGCTCTGGAAAAACTGCGGGCAGGTTCTCGCCAGAACCTGAAAGCGCCCGCCTCGGTTACCGACTGGCGTCCCATCGTCCATGAAATGCGCCTGTTCAAGTCACCGGAAGAGCAGGCTCTCCTGCGCGAAGCGGGGCGTATCAGCGCGCTGGCGCATACCCGCGCTATGCAGCAGTGCCGTCCCGGCATGTTCGAATATCAGCTGGAAGGGGAGATCCATCACGAATTTACCCGCCATGGCGCGCGCTATCCTTCCTACAACACCATCGTTGGCGCAGGCGAAAACGGCTGCATTCTGCATTACACCGAGAACGAGAGCCAGATGGGCGAGGGCGATCTGGTGCTGATTGATGCAGGCTGTGAGCTACAGGGCTACGCGGGTGATATCACGCGAACTTTCCCGGTCAGCGGTAAGTTTACGGCGCCTCAGCGCGCTATTTATGACATTGTTCTCGAGTCGCTGAACACAGCGCTCAAATTGTTTCGCCCTGGCACCAGCATCCGCGAAGTGAATGCGGAAGTGGTTCGCATTATGGTCACCGGGCTGGTGAAGCTGGGCGTGATGAAAGGTGAAGTAGAGACGCTGATTGAAGAGCAGGCGCATCGCCAGTTCTTTATGCACGGGCTGAGCCACTGGCTGGGGCTGGACGTTCACGACGTAGGCTATTACGGTCACGATCGTGACCGCGTGCTGGAGCCAGGTATGGTTATCACTGTTGAACCGGGCCTCTATATCGCTCCGGATGCAGATGTACCGGCAGAGTACCGCGGTATAGGTATCCGCGTTGAAGATGACATCATTATCACCGCCGACGGCAATGAAAATCTGACCGACAGCGTGGTAAAAGAGGCGGATGAGATTGAAGCACTGATGGCGGCAGCGAAGGCGTAATGAGCATTGTAATTGCAGGCGGAGGAATGGCTGGCGCCACGCTGGCGCTGGCTGTTTCTCATCTCACGCAGGGAAAAGTACCGGTCACGCTGGTGGAAGCCACTGCGCCAGCCAGCCGGACGCATCCCGGCTTTGATGGCCGGGCGATTGCGCTGGCTGAAGGAACCTGCCAGCAGCTGGCCGCCATTAATCTGTGGCCGTCTCTCTCCTCCTGCGCCACGGCAATCACCCACGTACACGTCAGCGATCGCGGACATGCCAGCTTTGTTTCGCTGGCTGCGGCTGAACACGGCATCTCTGCGCTGGGGCAGGTGGTGGAGCTGCATGATGTCGGGCAGCGTCTGTTCAGCCTGCTGGAGAAAGCGCCCGGCGTGCGGGTTTGCTGCCCGGCTAAAGTCACTCAGGTGGCGCGCAGCCAGCAGAGCACCAGCGTAACGCTGAGCAATGGCGAAACTCTGGAAGCTCAGCTGCTGGTAGCCGCAGATGGTTCAGGTTCTGCCGTAGCAGCCTCCTGTGGCGTACAGTGGCAGTCGCACGATTATCAGCAGATGGCGGTTATCGCCAACGTTTCCACACAGCAGCCGCACGGTGGACGCGCCTTTGAGCGTTTTACCGAGCACGGTCCGCTGGCCTTGTTACCGATGTCGGCAGGAAGAAGTTCACTGGTCTGGTGCCATCCGCTGCAGGAGAAGGCCACCGTTGATAGCTGGAGCGACAGCCAGTTCAGGGCGGAGCTGCAGAAAGCGTTCGGCTGGCGGCTGGGCCGTATCACTCAGGTCGGGCAGCGCCACAGCTATCCGCTTCAGTTGCAGGCCGCTTCTCAGCACGTCTCTCACCGGCTGGCGCTGGTGGGCAATGCGGCACAAACGCTGCACCCTATTGCTGGTCAGGGATTCAATCTGGGCCTCAGGGATGTGATGTCTCTCGCAGAAACCGTGGCTGCGGCCTGGCGCGCCGGCGAGGATGTGGGGAGTTACGCCACGTTGCAGCGTTATCAGCAGCGCCGCCAGCCGGATGCAGCCGCCACCATTGGCATTACCGACACGCTGGTCAGGCTGTTTGCTAACCGCTATACACCGCTGGTGGCAGGACGCACTCTTGGCCTGATGGTCATGGACGCGCTGCCGCCAGTGCGGAATTTGCTTGCCGAGCGTACGTTAGGCTGGGTCGAGCGTTAAGGAGAAAGCAGTAATGCAAACTTATGATCTCATCGTCGCGGGCGGCGGTATGGTTGGACTCGCCGTAGCCTGTGGCCTGCAGGGCACGGGGCTGAAAATCGCCGTGCTGGAACGCGAGCCAGAGAAAGAGTTTACCGTCACAGCAGAACCCGCGCTGCGCGTCTCTGCTATCAATGCGGCCAGCGAGCGTCTGCTTCAGCATCTTGATGTCTGGACCACCATCCTGGCAACACGCGCCAGCGCTTATCATGGCATGGAAGTGTGGGACCGCGACAGCTTCGGGCGCATTGCTTTTGACGATGGTCAGCAGGGCCTGGCGCATCTTGGGCATATCGTCGAGAATCCGGTTATTCACCACGCCTTGTGGAAAAAAGCGAGCGAGCTCAGCAATGTCACGCTTATCGCTCCCGCTGAACTTCAGCAGGTCGCTTTTGGTGACAACGAAGCCTTTGTGACCCTGAAGGATGGCACCATGATGAGTGCCCGGCTGCTGGTGGCCGCCGATGGCGCAAACTCCTGGCTGCGTAATAAAGCTGATATTCCGCTGGCCTTCTGGGATTACGATCACCATGCGCTGGTCGCCAACATCCGCACGGGGCAGCCTCACGAGGCAGTAGCGCGTCAGGTCTTCCATGGCGACGGTATCCTGGCTTTCTTACCGCTGAACGAACCCGATCTCTGTTCCATCGTCTGGTCCGTTTCCCCGCAGGAAGCGACCCGTTTACAGTCAATGCCTGCCGAAGTCTTCAATCAGCAGCTTTCCGTGGCGTTCGATTTGCGGCTGGGGTTGTGTAAGGTAGAGAGCGAGCGTAAAACGTTCCCGCTGATGGGGCGCTATGCGCGTAATTTCGCGGCGCACCGCCTGGCGCTGGTAGGCGATGCTGCGCATACCATTCATCCGCTGGCGGGGCAGGGCGTGAACCTGGGCTTTATGGACGCAGCGGAACTGATAGGCGAGGTGAAACGCCTGCAACAGCAGGGTAAAGACATCGGGCAGCATCTCTACCTGCGTCGTTACGAACGCAGCCGTAAACAGAGCGCGGCCATGATGCTGGCGGGCATGCAGGGGTTCCGGGAGCTGTTCAGCGGCACTA
Organism: Erwinia sp. MMLR14_017; assembly: GCF_033657285.1. Taxonomy (NCBI): domain Bacteria; kingdom Pseudomonadati; phylum Pseudomonadota; class Gammaproteobacteria; order Enterobacterales; family Erwiniaceae; genus Erwinia; species Erwinia sp. MMLR14_017. The sequence goes on from NZ_JAWVWP010000003.1 coordinate 261,517, forward strand.
ACCCGGCGAAAAAGCTGCTGCGTGACGTTGGCCTGAGCCTGGCCAATAACCTGCCCGGCGTAAAACCCCGCCTGCTGAAACAGGCCATGGGGCTGAACGATCTGCCGGAGTGGCTGCGGTAATATTTGCCTGCCGTTGCGGCGAATGCCGCTATGCCACCCACGCGGCAAGATCCTTGCCGCGTATTTCCTGATTCATCTGTTGCAGTTCGGGCAGAGTAGCCTGGCTTAACGTCACTCCCTTTTCACCCAATGACGTGGCCAGTTGCTGCTGAAACCGCCCCAACTGCTGTGGGTCAAGGTAGTGCGCCCGCATGCCGCTATCCATTTTATCCCGCCTGTTGGGATTAATCCGGATCAGGGTATCGGCGGGGATTTTCACTCCCTTTGCCAGACAGGTCAGGCTCAGGGTTGCCAGATCCTGAAGGGTATTGAGTTCAATCTCCTTTAATTTCCCTCCTTTTGCCGAGCCGGCAAGAGGATGGTTTTCACTTTGATAGCGGTAGTGCTTCGCTTCACCCCCCAGCGAGCCGTTTATGGCGTGCGTTTTGAGATCGTCAATCTTACTGAAGCCAAATACCATGGGAACAATTTCACCCTTATTGATCATCGCCAGCAACGGTGCTTTACCCCCTTCAAGTTGTTGCTGCAGCGTTTTTGCTGCATCCGCCAGCAGAGATTTCAGCGCCTGGCCGTCAAAAACCTGTTGATGGTTATCAGAAAAATTGATCGTGATGGACGCAGGAAACTTCAGTAAAGCGACACTCTCCTCTGCCTGCACATTTTCAAACTTTTTTGCCCCATTGTTGCGTGCGCTGGTCAGTAAATCCTGTAACCAGCGCGCGGCGATCTCACTAACCTGTTGATCAGCGTTCGTCTGCAATTTCAGGGAATTGCCACTGGAGGGCAGCGGTCGTCCACTTGCCAGATAATCACCGATAGCCTGAGTCATACGGTGCTGAAAAGCCCGGGCCACGGGGTTACTGCTGTGTATCCCTTTTCCGTGAGAATAGAGGCGGGGGTGGCTTCTGAAATTATTACGGGTAACCCGTTCAGACAACTTTTCTGGGCTGCGATCGGAAAAAAAGACCTCTCCTTCCAGCGATTGCGTCCCGCCTTTGGCATCATTGACGCCGCCTCTCAGTTCGCCCGATGCCAGGATCTCAAACCCCCAGGGAGAGCCATGCAGCGCCTCAGGTTTGGTATAGCCTTTTGGTGCTGTGGGGTTCATCGACGAGAGCAGCGCACCGTGCATTTTTTCACGCAGCGTCTGATCGATAGATCGTCTTCTGGAGAGCAGATCTACAGGTGAGAGGTTGGCCTCATTAAGCTGGTTAGTCTTATGTCCTTCCTCTCTTAGCTGAGTGATAGTCGTGGTGTCGTGCTGCTCCACCGCCTGATGAAGCGGGAAGACGTTCACCGAGGTTGATTTAATATCCATAGCGTTTAAACCAGAAAAGAGATCGTCACGTTAAGTGTTCAGTTTGGATGAAGGGTTCCTTTAGCACAGCTTCATTTGAAAAATTCTAATTTCACCCTGATTTTCAGATTAGTTATTTTTATGCATAAGACTTTTTATTTTACCGAATTATTTTGGTCTCTCTGCCGGAACGCTATTTTTAAACTGGTCACAAGGGCGTTAATTGTCATTTTTGCGTGCTTCTTTACAGATTTATGGTGAAAAATTTTGGAAACTCTCTGCTGGTTCTGAGCGGAGCGGAAATTTTCGACCCCGTTTTACTTATGGTTAATGCCCGCATTCAGTGGTAACTTCAGATCCAGGTTATCGTTTGCGTACGGCGCAAAGCCGTGGCAGAGCATCCAACTCATCGCCTTACAGGATTGATATGACTCAGCAAACCCCCTTGTTCGAACAGCATCAGGCAGCAGGCGCGCGTATGGTCGATTTTCACGGCTGGATGATGCCGTTGCATTACGGCTCGCAGATGGATGAGCACCATGCCGTGCGCACTGATGCCGGCATGTTCGACGTTTCGCACATGACTATTGTCGATCTCAACGGTGCGCGTACGCGAGAGTTCCTGCGCTATTTGCTCGCCAACGACGTCGCCAAACTCACTCAGCCCGGTAAAGCACTTTATAGCGGAATGCTGAATGCCTCCGCTGGCGTAATTGACGATCTCATTGTTTACTTTATGACCGAAGACTTTTTCCGCCTGGTGGTCAACTCGGCGACCCGCGAAAAAGATCTGGCGTGGATTTCAGAGCACGCGGCACCTTACGGTGTGCAACTGACGCCGCGCGATGACCTGGCGCTGATTGCCGTGCAGGGGCCGCAGGCGCAGGAAAAAGCCCGGACGCTGTTTGATGAGGCGCAGCGTGAAGCGGTTGCTGGCATGAAGCCCTTCTTTGGCATGCAGGCGGGTGAGTTGTTTATCGCCACCACCGGCTATACCGGTGAAGCGGGCTACGAAATTGCCCTGCCGAACGAACAGGCCGCTGAGTTCTGGCAGAAGCTGCTGCAGGCAGGCGTTAAACCCGCCGGTCTGGGCGCACGCGATACGCTGCGTCTGGAGGCCGGTATGAATTTATATGGTCAGGAGATGGACGAAGGCGTTTCTCCGCTGGCCGCCAACATGGGCTGGACCGTAGCGTGGCAGCCTGAAGATCGTGATTTCATCGGGCGTGAGGCGCTGGAAGCGCAGCGTGAAAAGGGCGCTGACCAGCTGGTCGGCCTGATCATGACGGAGAAAGGCGTACTGCGAAATGAATTGCCGGTACGCTTTACCGACAGCGAAGGCAATCTGCAGGAAGGGATCATCACCAGCGGTTCCTTCTCCCCAACTTTAGGCTGCAGCATTGCCCTGGCACGCGTTCCTGCTGGCATTGGCGATCGGGCCATCGTACAGATCCGTAACCGGGAAATGCCGGTAAAAGTCACCAAACCTGTTTTTGTTCGCGCCGGAAAACCCGTCGCCTAATAACGATAACTTCTCAGGAGAGCAGGGCTATGAGCAATGTCCCAAATGAACTGAAATACCGCGACAGCCACGAGTGGGTGCGCAAAGAAGCTGACGGAACTTATACCGTGGGCATTACCGAGCACGCGCAGGAACTGCTGGGCGACATGGTTTTTGTTGATCTCCCCGATGTAGGCAACACCTACAGCCAGGGCGATGACTGCGCCGTAGCCGAATCGGTGAAAGCGGCTTCCGATATTTATGCGCCAGTCAGCGGCGAAATTATTGCAGTAAACAGCGCGCTGGATAGCGAACCGGAGCTGGTTAACAGCGCTCCTTACGCCGAAGGCTGGCTGTTCAAAATCAAAGCCAGCGATGAAGCTGAGCTGGATGGATTGTTGGATGCGGATGCTTATAAAGAGAGCATCGACGAATAACTGCTTATGCGGGCGGGCCGGTCTTAACCGTCCCGTCCTGCTTACCCTGCCCGATTCAGGATTTACCGCTAATGACTCAGACTCTCAGCCAGCTTGAACACACCGGTGCGTTTATCGAACGCCATATTGGCCCGTCGCAGGAGCAGCAAACGGCGATGCTCAATGCTACCGGTGCCAGCTCACTCCATGACCTTATTGCGTCTATTGTGCCCGCCGATATCCAGCTACCAAGCCCGCCTGCGGTAGGGGATGCGCTGACCGAGCATCAGGCGCTTGCGGAGCTGAAGGCGATTGCCAGTCAGAATCTGCGCTATAAATCCTATATCGGCATGGGCTATACCCCGGTACTGACGCCGCCGGTTATCCTGCGCAATATGCTGGAAAATCCGGGCTGGTACACCGCCTATACGCCTTATCAGCCAGAAGTTTCGCAGGGCCGTCTGGAAGCGCTGCTGAACTTCCAGCAGGTAACGCTGGATCTCACCGGGCTGGATATCGCCTCCGCCTCATTGCTGGACGAAGCTACCGCTGCGGCTGAAGCGATGGCGATGGCAAAACGCGTCAGCAAGCTGAAAAACGCTAACCGCTTCTTTGTGGCGGACGATATTCATCCGCAGACGCTGGATGTAGTGCGTACCCGTGCGGAAACCTTTGGTTTTGAAGTGCTGGTCGACAGCGCAGAAAAGGTACTCGACCACCAGGAGGTGTTTGGCGTTCTGTTACAACAGGTTGGTACCACGGGTGAAGCTCACGACTATACCGATCTGATTGCCGAACTGAAAAACCGCAAGGTCATTGTCAGCGTCGCGGCAGACTTTATGTCGCTGGTGCTGCTGCAGGCACCGGGCAAAATCGGCGCGGATATTGTGTTTGGTTCGGCACAGCGCTTCGGCGTACCTATGGGCTACGGCGGCCCGCATGCAGCCTTCTTTGCAGCGCGTGATGAGCATAAGCGCTCTATGCCGGGACGTATCATCGGCGTTTCGCGTGATGCGGCAGGCAACACCGCATTGCGTATGGCTATGCAGACCCGCGAGCAGCATATCCGCCGCGAAAAAGCGAACTCCAACATCTGTACCTCGCAGGTGCTGTTAGCCAATATCGCAAGCCTCTACGCCGTGTTCCACGGGCCGGTGGGGCTGAAGCGCATAGCTTCCCGCATTCATCGTCTCACCGATATCCTGGCGGCTGGTCTGCAGAAAGGCGGCCTGACGCTGCGCCACCAGCACTGGTTTGATACGCTGACCGTCGAAGTGGCTGATAAAGCCGCAGTGCTGGATCGCGCGCTGAGCTTTGGTGTGAACCTGCGTACCGATATCCATAACGCGGTAGGGATCACCCTGGATGAAACCACGCTGCGGGAAGATATCACGGCGTTATTCTCTATCCTGCTGGGTGAAAACCACGGGCTGGATATCGACTCTCTGGATGCAGCCGTTGCCACAGAAAGCACCTCCGTGCCCGCTGCGCTGCTGCGCCAGGATGCGATTCTGACGCACCCGGTATTTAACCGTCATCACAGCGAAACCGAGATGATGCGCTACATGCACAGCCTGGAGCGTAAAGATCTGGCGCTGAATCAGGCGATGATCCCGCTCGGCTCCTGCACCATGAAGCTGAATGCGGCGGCTGAGATGATCCCGATCACCTGGCCGGAATTCTCTGAGCTGCATCCATTCTGCCCGGCAGACCAGGCGACGGGCTATCTGCAGATGATCGGTCAGCTCTCCCAGTGGCTGGTGCAGCTGACCGGTTATGACGCGCTCTGCATGCAGCCAAACTCTGGCGCGCAGGGTGAATACGCTGGCCTGCTGGCGATCCGCCGCTATCACGAAAGCCGCAACGAAGGCGGGCGTAATATCTGTCTGATCCCAAGCTCAGCGCACGGTACCAACCCGGCCTCGGCTCAGATGGCTGGCATGTCCGTTGTGGTGGTGGCCTGTGACAAGCAGGGCAATATCGACCTGGCCGATCTGCGGGCGAAAGCGGAGCAGACCGGCGACGCGCTCTCCTGCATCATGGTGACCTATCCTTCTACTCACGGCGTGTACGAAGAGACTATCCGCGAAGTTTGCCAGATCGTTCATCAGTTTGGCGGTCAGGTCTACCTGGACGGTGCCAACATGAATGCCCAGGTTGGGATCACCACGCCAGGTTATATCGGCGCGGATGTGTCTCACCTCAACCTGCATAAAACCTTCTGTATTCCGCATGGCGGCGGTGGTCCGGGCATGGGACCTATCGGCGTGAAAGCGCATCTTGCACCTTTTGTGCCGGGGCACAGCGTGGTGCAGATTGAAGGTGTACTGACGCAGAATGGCGCAGTTTCTGCCGCACCTTTTGGCAGCGCTTCGATTCTGCCGATCAGCTGGATGTATATCCGCATGATGGGGGCTGAAGGACTGAAACAGGCCAGCTCGGTGGCTATCCTTAATGCCAACTACATTGCCACTCGTCTCAAATCAGCTTATCCCATCCTTTATACCGGACGTGATGGCCGCGTGGCGCATGAATGCATCCTGGATATTCGTCCGCTGAAAGAGCAGACCGGCATCAGCGAGCTGGATATTGCCAAGCGCCTGATCGACTACGGTTTCCATGCGCCAACCATGTCCTTCCCGGTTGCAGGAACGCTGATGGTTGAGCCAACGGAATCTGAAAGCAAAATCGAGCTGGACCGCTTTATTGATGCCATGCTGGCGATCCGTATGGAAATCGATCGGGTGGCGGATGGAGAGTGGCCTGTGGATGACAACCCGCTGGTCAACTCACCCCATACCCAGATGGAAATCGTCGGCGAGTGGAGCCATCCTTACAGCCGCGAGCTGGCGGTGTTCCCGGCAGGCAGTGACAACAAATACTGGCCAACCGTGAAGCGTCTTGATGATGTTTACGGCGACCGTAACCTCTTCTGTTCTTGTGTACCGATGAGCGAATACGAGTAGTCTGGCATTTCAGGCTAAAGTAAAAAGGGCACAGCAAGTGCCTTTTTTTATGGAGAAAACCATGAAGATTGCGTTAGTAAACGGTGGCAGCCGGGGAATAGGACGGGAAACTTCTTTACTGCTGGCCCGACGCGGATACAACGTGGCGGTAAATTATCGCCAGAATGTCGCAGCGGCAGCAGAAGTGGTGGCGCTGATAACAGAGCAGGGTGGCAAGGCATTTGCCGTTCAGGCTGATATTGCTGATGAGCAGCAGGTTGTGGCGATGTTTGCACAGATTGATCGTCAGCCGGGTCAGCTTCGTGCCCTGGTGAATAATGCGGGTATCCTGTTTCAGCAGACCCGCGTAGAGCAGCTGACGGCTGAGCGGATCAATCGGGTCTTTGCCACTAATGTGACAGGCTGTTTTATCTGCTGTCGTGAGGCGGTAAAAAGAATGGCTCACCACCACGGTGGAGAGGGCGGCGCGATAGTCAACGTCTCCTCAGCGGCAGCGCGGCTCGGTGCGCCTGGTGAATATGTCGATTATGCGGCATCAAAAGGCGCGATGGATACGCTGACCACAGGGCTTTCGCTGGAGGTTGCAGCTCAGGGCATCAGAGTGAATGGCGTACGCCCTGGCTTAATCTATACGGAAATGCATGCCGATGGCGGCGAACCCGGAAGAGTGGATCGGGTTGCTCCCGGTTTACCCATGCAGCGAGGCGGGCAGCCTGAAGAGATCGCTCAGGCTATTCTGTGGCTGCTGAGTGACGAAGCTTCCTATATTACCGGTACCTTTATTGATGCCGCGGGCGGGCGATAGCAACAGACGTCAGGCAACACCGGGAAAGAGACCGGGTATCGCTAATGCTTGCTGCCATCAGAATTTATTCACTGCTTTGGCTTACTGGCATTACCGCCCGATACCGCCAGGGTTAATAAACTCTGGCGGTTTACATAAGGCTACAGCTCTGCGCCGTTGCTGGTGATAACCTGCTTATACCACGCAAAGCTCTTCTTTTTCGATCGTTTCAATGTGCCGCTGCCATCGTCATTTTTATCAACATGGATAAAGCCGTAGCGTTTGCTGTACTGACCGGTGGTGAACGAAACGCAGTCGATGCAGCCCCAGGGCGTATAGCCCATCAGCTCAACGCCATCGTGAAAAACAGCCAGCTTCATCTGTTCAATATGTGCTTTGAGATAGGCGATGCGGTAGTCATCGTTAATCTGGCCGTCAGCTTCCGGCTTATCAATAGCGCCGAAGCCGTTTTCAACAATAAACAGCGGTTTCTGATAGCGCTCATAGAGCGCTGCCAGCGAATATCGCAGCCCAACGGGATCGATCTGCCAGCCCCAGTCAGAAGCCTTAACGTGCGGATTAGGCACGCTGCCCTCAAACCCTGATACCGCGCTTCCCGTTCCTCTGGCGCTCGCCTGCACGACATTACTCATGTAATAGCTCAGGCCAATATAATCGGCGCATCCCTCAAGCAGGATCTCTGCATCGCCCTGCTGCATATCAATCTGGTAACCCTTGCGCACCCACTCGTTAACGATGTAGGAAGGATAATAGCCACGCATATGCACATCACTAAACAGGTAACGTTCGCGCATCGCTTCCTGGGCAAGCATCACATCATCCGGATGGCAGGACCAGGGATAGAGCGGCACCATCGCAATCATGCAGCCAATCTGCATCTCGGGGTTGATCTCATGCCCGAGTTTGACCACTTTCGCGCTGGCGACAAACTGATGATGCAGCACCTGATACATCGCCTGTTCAGGCTTTTCATGATCGGTAAACACCACGCCAGAGCAGCAGTAGCCAAAGAGCGGATATTTCCAGTTACGCTGGTTATTGATCTCGTTAAAGGTCATCCAGTACTTAACTTTATGCTTATAGCGCGCCAGCACCACTTCGCTAAAGCGTACAAAGAAATCCACCACCTTGCGGTTCAGCCAGCCGCCATAGGCTTTGACCAGGTGATAAGGCATCTCAAAATGAGAAAGCGTGATGACCGGTTCGATATGGTGTTTTAGCAGCTCATCGAACAGGTCGTCATAAAACTGCAGGCCCGCTTCATTAGGCTCCTGCTCATCGCCGTTGGGGAAAATACGGCTCCAGGCAATGGAGGTGCGGAAACATTTAAATCCCATCTCCGCAAACAGCGCAATATCCTGCTGGTAGTGGGAGTAAAATTCCACCGCCTGATGGTTTGGGTAACTGAAGCCCTCCTGCACGCCGTCAGTCATGACCCTGTCTACGCCGTGGGCGCCACCGGAAAGAACATCAGCAATACTGATGCCTTTGCCATCCCGATCCCAACCGCCTTCAACCTGATGCGCGGCTACGGCACCGCCCCATAAAAAGTCCGCTGGCAACTGCTGATCTCTGCCCATTCATCCTCTCCTTCTGATTAACTAAACTGTCGGGCCGCCTTTTCCGCCCCTTGATTCAGGCGCTGGCTGGCTTAAACTTCTCTGCTTCATCTGGCGTGCCTGGCCGTTCGCTGAATCCAACCACCCAGGTCAACGCCGCACCGAGCACAAACGCGAGGCTGATTGAGAGCAAAAAGCCGATAAACTGCGGCATATGCCCCTCTTTGAAAAAGACCGGGAGTACGGCAATGCCGGGCAGGCAGTAGCTCCAGGAGACGGCGTTAAAGAAACCCGCCACCGAACCGCCAATAGCGCCCGCCAGGCAGCCGCACAGCATCGGTTTTTTCAGCCGGAGCGCCACGCCATACAGCGCCGGTTCAGAGATGCCAAACAGCGCCGTTAAGCCTGCCGAAAGAGAAACGCGCTTCATCTCCTGATCTTTTGACTTGAGCCAGACGCCAAAGGTCGCCCCCGCCATGGCAAACACGGCGGAGGCCTGCAGCGCGGTAAAGGTGTCATAGCCCAGCGTGGCGTAATTCCCGACGGTGACGGGCGTAATCCCCCAGTGTACCCCCAGCGTGACCAGCGGCATCCAGAGCGCGCCCACCACAAACCCGGCCACCACCGGACTGAGAGCGTAAAGCGTGTTGTAGATACCGCCGATAGCGCCACCAATCGCATTTCCTGTCGGGCCAAAGGCCAGCAGCGTCAGCGGCACCATAATGGCCAGGCAAATCATCGGGGTAAAAAGATTGCGGATCACCAGCGGCAGCACGCGCTCGCAAAAGTGCTGAATGTAAGACATTATCCAGACCATCAGAATGATCGGGATCACCGAGGCGGTATAACTCAGGTATTTCACCGGAAGACCGAAGAAATCAAGCGCTGGCGCATTCACCGGAACGCCAGCTACCTCAGCCAGTATCCTGGCTGTTTCCGGATTACTGACCGCCTCTTTCATCAGCAGTTGCAGTGCCGGGTCGGCAGAATTGGCCAGCATGATTTTGTTGGCCGTCAGCATATTCATATAGTCAGGGCTGACCAGCGCACAGGCGGCAATCACGGCGGTGAAGGGGTTCACGTTGAATTTTTTGGCGGCAGTAAAGGCCACCAGCACCGGAAGAAAGGTAAAGCCGGTCCAGGAGACAAAATTCAGGATACGGTACGCGCCACTGGCCTGATCCATCCAGCCGAGCGCCGTGACCAGTGACAGCAGGCCCTGCAGAATGCCACAGGCAGCAAGAGGGTAGAGGAAAGGGGCGAAGATACTGGAGATAATATCCATCAGGCGGCTGACAATGCCGATGTCTGGCGCGGAAATGGCCGCATTTTCATCCACGCTCACCAGCTTTACCACTTCCTGGTAAGCGGCGTCCACATGGTTACCAATCACCACCTGAAGCTGGCCGCCCGCTTCGATAACGGTAATCACACCTTTTACCCGCTTTAATTGTTCCTTATTAACTTTCCCGCCATCTTTTAATATAAAACGCAACCGCGTGGCACAATGCGTGATATTGATCACGTTATCGTTACCACCGACCAGCTTGACGATCTCTACTGCGGATTCAGCAAAATTCAACGCCATGATCTTCTCCTCGCCAGGGTATTTCAGCTTCTGAAGTAAATCTTTTTCTGAAGCGATGTTTTTATTATTGTGGCGAGTTTATCAAGCAAATAAAGAATGTCACGATATAACAAATTTGCGATTCCGTAATTTGTTACATCGAAAAAACAGGGTGTTTTTATTTAAGCCGCGCTGCCAGCCTGCGGCCAAGCGTTTCTAAGATATAGATAACGGGGACCTGCGTGGTCACGTCATATTCATCCGCTACCAGCAACCGTGGCATATGGTAGGAAAGATTGAAGTCAGCCATTTTTGCCAGCGAAGCATTTTCATTATTAGTGACAGAGATCACCTGGCAGTGATGCAGGCTGAACTGGCTGGCTAACCGTAATATTTCCGGGGTTTCGCCGGAGACAGATAATATAACCGCTACGGCATTTTCATACATATCACTGTTGACCGGGTAATAAGGGTCATCGATATAACTGCTGAACTTTCCAACATTGGAAAAGAAGCGGGCGCCATATTTTCCTAACGTTCCTGAAGTGCCAGCGCCAACAAAGATAATACGTTCCGCATGGAGCAGATGATCGACTGCACGATTGATCAGATGCTCAAAGTCATCATTGTTAATGCTTTTAAAAAAGCCGATAAGTTCACCCACGCCGGAATAAGCGGGCTGATGCTGCTCCTGCTCCAGATAGAGTCTGAAGCGAATACGAAATTCTGAGTAGCCATCACAGTGCAGTTTACGGCAGAAACGTAGCACGGTGGTGGTGGAAACCTGCACGGCATCGGAAAGCTCGCGAATGGTCATGTACATCACTTTATCGCGGTTCTTAATCACGTAGTTATAGACCTGGAGTTCCAGGGCATTCAGGGTGGCGAGAGTGTGATGCGTGAACATAGCGGCGCTCAAATTCTGAAGAATCACTACCTTAGCAGAATTCATCTCAGGGTGTGGCCGTTTTACCAGAGCTGAGAAGTTGCTCGCAAAATGGCGTTCCGGAGCGCAGCAGTACGCACCCCGGTTCTCCTCTACATTAACCAGCCCCGCTGCTGAGCCTGTTCCAGATGCTGTTTGAGGTAGTGCCAGAGCGCAGGCCACTCTTTTTCAATGGCGACATTACGGCTGATCACCTGTTCCAGACGGATATGGTTCTCTTTCCAGCTTTGTCCCTGGTTGTGCAGGTTCTGGATAACGGGCAGGGCGCGGTCAAGCATATTCGCAAAGCGGGAATCTGGCGTTTCGCCCGCTTCATATTCATCCCAGAGCGCGCGAAATTTTTTACCCAGCGCATCCGGGAGCAGGGCGAAAATCCGGTCGGCGGCCGCGACTTCCTGAGCGTGAATGGCTTCGCGGGCCGCGAGGTCATAAACCATCACGTCGCCTGCATCAATTTCCACCACGTCATGCAGCAACGCCATCTGCACCACGCGCGTCACATTCACCTCAGAGCCGGAGTAGGGGGCCAGGCTCATCGCCGCCACTGCCAGCTGCCAGCTGTGCTCGGCAGAGTTCTCGTAGCGGGAATTGCCAATCAGCCGGGTACGGCGCTCGACGCTTTTTAATTTATCCAACTCCATCAGGAACTGAATAACCTCTGTCATTTCACCGAAATCAACGGCGGATACGCTCTCGGACATCGCTGGCCTCGTTATTTTCCTGCAGAAAAAAGTTGGCAACCAGTGTAAGGGAAACGATTGCGCAGGTCGCGCTTAAAAGTGTGGGTTACACCCGGTCACGCTTTATTTTAAGCTTACACCTGTACTCTGAAATTATTCTCAGATAGGCTATTCGTGCTCAAGCTGCTGGCCTGTCCCGCTCTGCGTAACAGAGGCCGAGTGGGTCTCAACTATTATTCAGGCCCGTTCAGGGTATGGAGAGAAAGCTTCATGACGGAAAAAGTTATATCAGAACAAGGCTATTCACTGGCTGAAGAGGTGGCGAACAGCATCAGCCACGGCATTGGTTTACTGTTAGGCATTATAGGACTGGTACTGCTGCTGACGCAGGCCTCAGAAGCAAAGGCCGGCACCCTGGCTATCGCCAGCTACAGTCTGTACGGCGGCAGTATTATTCTGCTCTATCTGGCTTCCACGCTCTATCACGCGATCCCAAACCCGCGTGCGAAATTCTGGCTTAAGAGGCTGGATCACTGCGCTATCTATATTTTGATTGCCGGAACCTACACCCCTTTTCTGCTGGTGGGATTGCAGTCACCGCTGGCACACGGATTGATGGTGGTGATCTGGAGTCTGGCGCTGATTGGCGTGCTCTTTAAGCTGGCATTTATTCATCGCTTTGAGGCGCTCTCCGTTATCACCTATTTACTGATGGGCTGGCTCTCGCTGATTGTGGTGTATCAGCTGGCGATGAAACTTTCACCAGGCGGGATCTGGTTGCTGGCCGCGGGAGGAGTAACCTATTCGCTGGGGGTAATTTTCTATGTGATGGAGCGCATCCCCTATAACCACGCCATCTGGCATGGGTTTGTACTGGGCGGCAGCCTGTGCCATTTTCTGGCGATCTATCTCTATGTGATGTGAAAACAGGAGCCGAAAGGCTCCTGTTCTGTTTACTCGCTGAGAGAATAAGGTAACGGCTGAATAGTCAGTTTGCCGCCCTCATCTCCCTGCACACGCAGTTCCGTATCCGGCTCCAGATCGTTATTCAACACCGCCTGAACCCAGACTTCGCCGTTGTCTAACTGACAGGCTGAAAGAATGGTGCCGGTACGGCGCCAGTTTTCTCCCAGTTTCATTTCCAGCGAGTCATTGGCCGCAGGAACGCGCCCGGCGCTGCCTGCAAGCCAGTAAAGCGCGCGCTTATTGGCGCCACGGAATTTAGCGCGGGCAACCATCTCCTGACCGGTATAACAGCCTTTTTTAAAGCTGATAGCATCCAGCGCCTGTAGATTGGTGGCCTGAGGAATAAACTGGGCGCTGGTAACATCGTCAATTACCGGCAAGCCTGCTTCAATATTCAACGCCAGCCACTGGGTGCTGTCATTTAACTGCGCTTCGCCTTCCAGGCTCTGGCGTATGCTTTGTGCCTGTTCGCGACTGGTCACCAGCAGGAAACGTTCTGCCGGCGTGCCAAACCATAAAAGGGTGCTATCGCCCTGTTGCACCACCGGGTTTTCTGCATCCGGCAGCGCTGTAAAGAAGCCGCTGAGCGCAGCGCGGGCCTGAAAACCGGCGACGCCCAGCAGCACGGCTTCTTCATCCGCTTCGATAGTGACTTTGGCAAATACGGCATATTTTTTCAGCTCGCTAATCTGGTTGTCGCGCAGGCTGCGGCGCTCCAGATAGGCCAGGCCTTCACCACGGTGAAAGAGACGCAGATTACTCCACATTTTGCCTTTGGCATCACAATGGGCAGCAGGGAGATGGCCATTCTCCGCCAGCGCGGCGACGTCCAGCGTCACCTGACCCTGCAGATAGCTGACGTGATCAGCGCCAGTCACGTTTACCAGCGCCCACTCTTCCAGAGAGATAAGCGTAAGCGGCAGACGTGAGGCCGCCGTGGGGTGACGAGGGGGGAAAGAGAGTGTTGGCATGCATCCATCCTGAATAGAGGAACTATATGCTTCATGTTAAAAGAGCCCACTGGCTTTGCAACCTGTTTCCGGAAAATGCGGCACAAATCGCTTGATAACCCTGCAACAAAAGTGGACGCGTTTGAAGAGAGCCAGCAACCTCAGCACTGCGTCATCAACAAGCGAGTAAAAAAGCGCTACACTAGCCGCCATGTTTGACTGACTGACGATGGATAAAATGGATATTAATAACAAAGCACGGGTTCAGTGGGCGTGCCGCCGTGGCATGCTGGAACTGGATATCGCCATCATGCCGTTCTTCAAGTATGAGTATGATTCCCTGACCGACCAGGAGAAACAGCAGTTTATCCGCCTGCTGGAAAGCCCGGACCCGGATCTCTTTAACTGGCTGATGAATCACGGCGAGCCGGATGACGCTGAGCTGAAGCAGATAGTGACCTTGATTCAACAGCGAAACCAGCAACGTGGCCCTGTGGCACTCTGACCTGCGGGTCTCCTGGCTTGCTCAATGGGTCTCTCTGCTGCTGCATGGCACAGCAATCCTGGCACTGCTGCTGGCGCCCTGGCCTGCACGTTTTACCTTAGTGTGGATGCTGTTGCTCACGCTGGTGGTGTTTGAATGCGTACGCAGCCAGCGCAGGATACGTGGCCGGGAAGGAGAGATCGCGCTGCTGGAGGCTGGTCAGCTACAGTGGCGACAGAAGCGGTGGCAGATCTGCGGCCGTCCCTGGATGAGCCGACAGGCTATGCTGCTGGCGCTGCGCTCATCAGCGGGCGAGAAAGAAAAGCTGTGGCTCTGTCGGGACAGCATGGATGAAGAGGAGTGGCGCCTGCTGCGTCAGCATCTGCTGCCCGAGAGATAAAACCGCCATTCAATGATGGCAACGGGCATTATGAGCAGTATCGGCCGCACCCTCCAGCATGACGATAGTCGTACAGGAATTCAGCATTACCGAACATCCGATACGCAGGCGCGGTTGGCGTTATAGCCTGCGCGGCAAAGGCTTCTGTCTTTGCGGCCCATGGACTACAGCGCGTCGGCCATCTCGGTGAGGATCTGCTCACACCACTGGGCGATGCGCTCATCGGTGGCCTCAAACTGATTGATATCATCCAGCGCCAGGCCGACAAAATGGCTGCCATCCGGCGTCAGCGGCTTGCGGCTGGTGAACTCATACCCCTGATTGGGCCAGTAGCCGACAAACTTCACCCCGGAAGGGGCCAGTACCTCGTGCAGCATGCCCAGCGCGTCTAAAAACCATTCGCTGTATTCGCCCTGGTCACCCATGCCGTAGAGCGCGACAATTTTGCCCTCCAGCTTCAGGCCAGGCAGATCGGTCCAGATCGCTTCCCAGTCCTCCTGCAGTTCGCCGAAATCCCATGTCGGAATGCCGAGGATTAGCATGTCATACTGCTCCATCAGCTGGGGCGAATCATCTTTCAGGTTGTGCAGCGTAACGAGATCGTCGCCGATAAAATCGCGGATTTTCTCTGCTGCCATTTCGGTGTAGCAGGTGCTGGAACCATAAAAAAGTCCGATATTCATATCCGATAACTCAATTTACTTGGTGCAATGACGCGGATTATATCAGAATTGAGCCTCAGCGGCGTAATGCGGCAGCCGCAGCCAGCAAAAGGGGATGACGTGCAGGACAGCGATCTGATTGAGCAATTTCTTGATGCCTTATGGATAGAGCGCAATCTGGCCGAAAATACCGTGGCTTCTTATCGCCTGGATTTGATGTCACTGGCGGGGTGGTTAGCGCACAATGGGACAAATTTGTTGCGCGTGGATGCGGTCGATCTGCAGGGTTTTCTGGCAGAAAGGATCGAGGGCGGTTATAAGGCCACCAGTTCTGCCCGGCTGCTGAGCGCCATGCGTCGGCTGTTTCAGTATCTCTACCGTGAAAAGCTTCGCGATGACGATCCCAGCGCGCTGCTGGCTTCGCCAAAGCTGCCCCAGCGTCTGCCGAAAGATCTCAGTGAAGCTCAGATAGACCGCCTGCTACAGGCGCCCAGCATTGAAGAGCCCCTTGAGCTGCGTGACAAGGCGATGCTGGAGCTGCTTTATGCCACCGGACTGCGCGTTACCGAGCTGGTTAGCCTGACGTTAAACAATATCAGCCTGCGCCAGGGCGTGGTGCGGGTGATTGGCAAAGGGGATAAAGAGCGCCTGGTGCCGCTGGGAGAAGAAGCGGTACACTGGCTGGAGCACTATCTGGAGTATGGCCGCCCCTGGCTGCTGAACGGTCAGACGCTGGATGTCCTGTTTCCCAGCAGTCGCGCCCGGCAGATGACCAGGCAAACTTTCTGGCATCGCATCAAACATTACGCCACACTGGCAGGGATCGACAGTGAGAAGCTTTCGCCGCACGTGTTGCGCCACGCTTTTGCCACCCATTTACTGAATCATGGGGCCGATTTGCGTGTCGTACAGATGCTCTTAGGGCACAGCGATCTCTCCACTACCCAGATATATACGCATGTCGCCACCGAGCGGCTGCGTCAGTTACATCAACAGCATCATCCTCGCGCCTGAGGCGGGGATAGAGAACAAGGCTAAGGATAACCCGATGAAAAAGCATTACCTGTTACTGACTTTGCTGATGACCGCCGTCAGCGGCCTTGCGCATGCGGATGACGCGGCCATCCAGCAATCACTGAAAAAATTGGGTTTACAGCAGACTGAGATCCAACCTTCGCCTCTGCCCGGAATGAAAACCGTGCTGACAGAGAGCGGCGTGCTGTATGTTACTGAAGATGGCAAACAGTTTATCCAGGGGCCGCTGTACGATGTCAGCGGTGGCCAGCCGGTCAACGTCACCAACAAACTGCTTGAGAAGAAAGTGGAAGCGTTAAGCAGCGAGATGATCGTGTACAAAGCGCCAAAAGAGCAGCATGTGATCACCGTGTTCACCGACATCACCTGCGGCTACTGCCGCAAGCTGCACTCACAAATGGCTGACTATAACGCGCTGGGCATCACCGTGCGTTACCTTGCCTTCCCGCGTGAAGGCATGAATGGTCAGGTTGCGAAAAACATGGAATCCGTCTGGTGCGCCGCAGATCCTAAAAAAGCCTTCAGCACCGCCATGAACGGCGGGGAAGTGTCGCCCATCGACTGCAAAATCGACCTTTCACAGCATTACAAGCTGGGCATCCTCTACGGCATTCAGGGCACGCCAGCCATTCTGCTGCAAAACGGGATGATGATCCCGGGTTACCAGGGCCCGCAGGAGATGAAACAGCTGCTGGATAGCCAGAAAGCGGGCGGTCAGGGCTAGTGAAGAGCCAAACTGAACTCCGCCGTCGTGTGGCGGTGGAAGGGGCTAAGCTCCCCGACGAACTCCATCCGCTGCTGCGTCGTCTTTATCAGCATCGTGGGGTTCTGCATGCCAGTGAGCTGGAGCGCGGGGCGAAAAACCTGCATCCTTTTCACTCTCTGTCGGGCATTGAGTTAGCGGCTGAGATCCTGCAAAAAGCCATTGCGGATAACCTCTGTATCATGATCGTGGGAGACTTTGACGCCGACGGCGCTACCAGCACCGCGCTGGCCGTTCTCGCGCTGCGCAGCATGGGCGGACGCAACGTCAAATATCTGGTGCCTAACCGCTTTGATGATGGCTATGGTCTGAGTCCTGAAGTGGTTGAGCAGGCCGCCGCCAGGGGCGCGCAGCTGATTGTTACCGTGGATAACGGCATCTCCTCCCATGCTGGCGTGACGCTGGCGCACGAGAAGGGCATTGCCGTGGTGGTTACCGATCACCACCTTCCCGGTGAAACGCTGCCGGATGCGGAAGCGATCGTAAATCCCAATCTGGAAGAGTCCGCTTTCCCTTCACGCTCGCTGGCGGGGGTGGGTGTGGCGTTCTATCTGATGCTGGCGCTGCGCGCGCGGCTGCGCGACAGCGGGGCAGAAGTGTTGCCTAACCTGGCGGAACTGCTGGATCTGGTGGCGCTGGGTACGGTGGCGGATGTGGTGCCGCTGGATGCCAATAACCGTATTCTGGTCTGGCAGGGACTGAGCCGTATTCGTGCCGGAAAATGCCGTGCCGGCATTAAAGCGCTGCTGGAGATTGCCAACCGCGATCCCCGTCAGCTGGCGGCCAGTGATTTAGGCTTTGCGCTTGGCCCACGGCTGAACGCGGCGGGCAGGCTGGACGATATGTCTGTTGGCGTGGCGTTGCTGCTGAGCGAAGACATTGCTCAGGCCCGTATGCTGGCAAGTGAGCTGGATGCGCTGAACCAGACCCGTAAAGAGATTGAGCAGGGCATGCAGCGGGAAGCGCTGGCGCTGTGTGAGGCGCTGGAGCGCAGCAGCGAAGCATTGCCGCTGGGTATTGCGATGTACCATCCCGAGTGGCATCAGGGTGTGGTGGGCATCCTGGCTTCCCGCCTGAAAGAGCGTTTTCACCGTCCGGTCATCGCTTTCGCACCGGCGGGCGACGGTACGCTGAAAGGCTCCGGGCGCTCCATCTCCGGGCTGCATATGCGTGATGCGCTGGAGCGGCTGGATACGCTCCATCCCGGCTTGATTATTAAATTTGGCGGCCACGCCATGGCAGCGGGTCTGTCGCTGGAAGAGGCGAAATTTGCCGAGTTCCGCCAGCACTTTGGCGATCTGGTGGGTGAATGGCTGGACAAAGAGGCGCTACAGGGCGTGGTGTGGTCAGACGGCGAGCTGATGGCTCAGGAACTGACGCTGCCAACGGCGGAACTGCTGCGTGAGGCAGGTCCCTGGGGCCAGGCCTTCCCGGAACCGCAGTTTGACGGCAAATTTAAGCTTATCCAGCAGCGGCTGGTAGGCGAGCGCCATCTGAAAGTGATGATCGAACCTCTGGGCGGCGGCCCGCTGCTGGATGGCATCGCCTTCAACGTGGATACTGCGCTCTGGCCAGACCCCAGCGTGAAGCAGGTTGAACTGGCTTATAAGCTCGACATCAATGAGTTTCGCGGCAACCGCAGCGTGCAGCTGATTATTGAAAATCTCTGGCCGCTGTAGGCGTGGCTTATCCCTTCTCTTTGCACGAAATCCGCCTTTGCGCCGCCTGCTTCAGGTCAGTGGCCAGCTGAGGCGGTTCCTTACTCCCTGAGACGCAAATTGCCCCCTCTTCAGCGCTACAATCCGGCGGCAAATTCGGTTAAACTGCTCAGTTACATTCATGTCCTAAAAGATTCTTATCATGTTTGAAATTAATCCGGTAAAGAACCGAATTCAGGATCTCTCTGAGCGCAGTGGCGTTCTCAGGGGGTATCTTTGACTACGATGCCAAGAAAGAACGTTTAGAAGAAGTTAACGCCGAGCTGGAACAGCCGGACGTGTGGAACGAGCCTGAACGCGCCCAGGCGCTGGGCAAAGAGCGCTCCTCGCTGGAAGCGATCGTCGAAACGCTGGATCAGATGGAGCAGGGGCTGGAAGATGTCTCTGGCCTGCTTGAGCTGGCCGTTGAAGCTGACGATGAAGAGACCTTCAACGAAGCGATCGCCGAACTCGACCTGCTGGACAAAAAGCTGGGTGAGCTGGAGTTCCGCCGCATGTTCTCCGGGGAATATGACAGCGCCGACTGCTATATCGACATTCAGGCTGGTTCCGGCGGCACCGAAGCCCAGGACTGGGCGGGCATGCTGGTACGCATGTACCTGCGCTGGGCAGAAGCGAAAGGTTTCAAAACGGAAATCATTGAAGAGTCCGAAGGCGAAGTGGCTGGCACCAAATCCGCCACGCTGCGCATCATGGGCGATTATGCGTTTGGCTGGCTGCGCACCGAAACCGGCGTTCACCGCCTGGTACGTAAAAGTCCGTTTGACTCCGGCGGCCGCCGTCATACCTCTTTCAGCTCCGCGTTTGTTTACCCGGAAGTGGACGACGATATTGATATCGAAATCAATCCGGCGGATCTGCGTATTGACGTTTACCGTGCTTCGGGCGCGGGTGGTCAGCACGTTAACCGGACCGAGTCGGCGGTGCGTATTACCCACATTCCCACCAATACCGTGACTCAGTGCCAGAACGATCGCTCTCAGCATAAAAACAAAGACCAGGCGATGAAGCAGATGAAGGCGAAGCTGTACGAGCTGGAAATGCAGAAGAAAAATGCTGAGAAACAGTCGCTGGAAGATAACAAATCCGATATCGGCTGGGGAAGCCAGATCCGCTCCTACGTGCTGGATGACTCCCGTATCAAAGATTTGCGTACCGGTGTAGAGACCCGTAACACCCAGGCGGTGCTGGATGGCGATCTGGACCGTTTTATTGAAGCCAGCTTGAAAGCCGGTCTATAAGGAACTGACATGTCTGAACAACAACCGCAGAGCGCTGATGTCGCACTTGAGCTGAACAATGAACTGAAAGCACGTCGCGAGAAGCTCAGCGCGCTGCGCGAAAATGGCGTGGCGTTCCCTAACGATTTCCGTCGTGACAGCATTTCAGAGCAGCTGCATGCTGAGTTTGATGCAAAAGAGAACGAAGAGCTTGAAGCGCTGGGCGTGGAAGTAAGCGTAGCCGGTCGTATGATGACCCGCCGCATTATGGGTAAAGCCTCATTTGTGACCCTGCAGGACGTCGGCGGCCGCATCCAGCTCTACGTTTCCCGCGACGATCTGGCGGAAGGGATCTACAACGAGCAGTTTAAAAAGTGGGACCTTGGCGATATCGTCGGCGCACGCGGCAAACTGTTCAAAACCAAAACCGGTGAGCTTTCTATCCACTGTAACGAACTGCGTCTGCTGACCAAAGCCCTGCGCCCGCTACCGGACAAGTTTCACGGTCTGGCGGACCAGGAGACGCGTTACCGTCAGCGTTATCTGGACCTGATCGCTAACGAAGAGTCGCGTAAAACCTTCAGAATTCGCTCACAAATCATGGCGGGTATCCGCAGCTTTATGGTGGGCCGCGAGTTTATGGAAGTGGAAACGCCGATGATGCAGGTGATCCCTGGCGGTGCGTCTGCTCGTCCGTTTATCACTCACCACAATGCGCTCGATATCGATATGTACCTGCGTATTGCGCCGGAACTCTATCTGAAGCGTCTGGTGGTAGGCGGTTTCGATCGCGTCTTCGAAATCAACCGTAACTTCCGTAACGAAGGTATCTCGCCACGTCATAACCCAGAGTTCACCATGATGGAACTCTATATGGCGTATGCGGACTACCGCGATCTGATTGAACTCACCGAAAGCCTGTTCCGCACGTTGGCGCAGGATGTGCTGGGCACCACCGTAGTTCCTTACGGCGAGCAGGAGTTTGATTTCGGCAAGCCGTTTGAAAAGCTGACGATGAAAGAAGCAATTCTGAAATACCGTCCGGAAACCAACCTGGCCGATCTCGACGATTTTGATAAAGCCGCCGCCATTGCGCAGTCGCTGGGTATCAAAGTTGAGAAGAGCTGGGGTCTGGGCCGTATCGTGACTGAAATCTTCGAAGAGACCGCCGAAAGCCATCTGATCCAGCCGACCTTTATTACCGAATACCCGGCTGAAGTTTCTCCGTTGGCACGTCGTAACGACGATAATCCGGAAATCACCGACCGCTTCGAATTCTTTATCGGCGGCCGCGAAATCGGTAACGGCTTCTCCGAGCTGAACGATGCGCAGGATCAGGCTGAGCGTTTCCTGCAGCAGGTAAATGCGAAGGATGCCGGGGACGACGAAGCGATGTTCTACGACGAAGACTACGTGACCGCGCTGGAGCATGGCTTGCCGCCAACGGCGGGCCTGGGTATCGGGATTGACCGTATGGTGATGCTGTTCACTAACAGCCACACCATCCGTGATGTGATCCTCTTCCCGGCATTGCGTCCGACCGGTAAGTAAGTTTGCTGCAATAAGCGTTGTAAGGGGCGAAGCGATTCGCCCCTTTTTTACATCATGCCCAACATAACAAATACCACCAGCACTACTGATTAAAAATTGTGTAGATTCTGTCCAGACCTCTCTGGCCAGAAAGTTTCTTATCCGCTTATTCATATCAATATTTTTAAAGCAGCCTCAGATTCTTTCTCAGCCTGGCGTCCCCATTGTTAATATAGAAGTCATGCGAATTTATTTTATATTATATGCAATATATTTTTTATATTATTGCCTGAGTGCTACCGTTCAGCAGAAAAAGATAATATCATCCTCCAGTCTCGGCATAATGAGTTAAGAGCATCCACCTGTATTATCAGGCTGTGTCTGAATCTATATACAGGTATCATTATGCTTAAAGTTTACTGTTCTGATTATTCCACCCTGGATAGTAAGAAATCAGAAGAGATTTTCAAATTAAGGAAGCGTGTTTTTAAAGACAGGCTTCAGTGGGCTGTCAATTGTACAGGGGAAATGGAAAGGGATGAATTCGATAATGCCAACGCTAAATATATTTATGGGGTGAAGGATGAAAAAATAATATGTGGGAGCAGAGTTATTGCGATGAAGAATGAGAATATGCTGGCTAACACATTCTCCTCTTTTTTTAACAAGGTTGAAATACCTGAAGGAAACTATATTGAATCAACCCGTTTTTTTGTTGATAAGCAAGGGGCTAAATTTTTAGCTGGCCACCGTTTTCCTGTCACCAAAGTCTTATTTATGGCACTGATAAGCTATGCCAGGCAGCATCAATACGATGGTGTTATTGCTGTAACAAGTCATCCTATGATGCAAATTATAAAGAGCTCTGGCTGGAATATCACCCTGTTAGAAACCGGACAATCTGAAAAAGATGAACCTGTATATCTTGTACTGGGACATGCTGATGAAAACAGTCATCAGGCAATGAAGTCTGCGATTATTAATGAGAGTGGCCTTAATGAAAATGAGTTAAATAGTTGGCCTCTATATGCTTCAAATATTTAAAAATTAACTAACGGGCCTGACCAGGTGGAGTTCTATGCCGAGACGTACAGCATGCCTTGCGTTTGTTACCCCCAGTTTTTTGACAATATTGGACATATGAAACTTAACGGTAGTCGTTTTTATTCCTAAAATGGTCCCGGTTTCGGAGTAGGTTTTCCCAACGCTGGCCCAGTAAAGGATTTCGTTTTCACGGGTGGTAAATATATTTTCATTAACGAGGTGTGAATCATTCGTTTTTGAAAGAGAAATAAGTGCCAGATACTCTTCATGGACTGACGCCAGCAATAGATCTAAGGTGCCTTTATGCAGGTTTATTAATCGCTCTGTTTCTTCCCTTTTAGCAGGATCAATAAGCAAACTCAGCGTGACCAGATTTTTTTTATAGTCGTGCAAAACAAAAGTATAGCCACTGATTATACTGTAAAGCTTAGCCTTTTCAAAAATACTCGAGAAAAACGATTCATTAGCGAGGTTTATTTTTTCATTCCATGAAAAAGGTGTCAACCGATTCAATGCGGTAATAACCACCGGGTCGGTAAACTGCAGGTTATTCTCCTGGTAATACTCTACCCATTTATCTGGATAATTTGTTGCATGCGCAGAAATTGACATATTGTTTTTTGAAAGCACGACATAGGCCCAGATAAAATCACCTAACTCTTTTAATTTGGTTTCAAGGTGTTTTTTAATAACGCTATTAACATAATTTTCGTTTTCCATAACGGCTTGTTTCCCAGTGAGTCAGTCTGTTTTGCGGCGTGATGACAACCAGTGACGGGGCCATTCTAAACCTTCGAAGCCAGTCAGCAACAAAAAAATATCTGATGTCTCTCTTCAAAGATAATCTGATGTCTCTTTTCAAAGATAAAAAGTACCGCTTTAAGCCTCCTCAAGCAATCCATTGCTCTCCGGGTAACATCTCAGGCTGTGCTACGCCGCGCAATTACGCTCAGAATGCCTCATTTTTTCATGACAGCGGATGAGCACCTCCGTTAAGGTGGTGAGTACTGCAAACCGCAGTTTCAAGCCTGAAGGATTGCCATGAAATCAACACCACGTCCGGACTGTATACGCCACTGGCAGGAGCTGGAGCAGCCTGATAACAAGCATTACACCGGTAGCGATGAGCTGATGGCGATAGGTGCGCCGCTGGCCCGATCGCTGGGTCTGACCCGGCTTGGCATCCATCATATCCGGCTGTTGCCCGGCCGCCGGGTCTCCTACCCTCATGCTGAAAGTGCTGAAGAAGAGTTTGTATTTGTAGTGGAAGGGACGCCGGATGCATGGATTAACGGTGAGCTTTATCCCCTTAAAGCAGGTGACTCGGTGGGCTTTCCCGCAGGAACCGGCCTCTGCCATACGTTTATCAATAACAGCAGTCAAGAAGCACGATTGATCGTGGTAGGGGAAGCCAATAAAGCGGAAAACCGGATTCATTATCCCCTTAATCCTGTTTATGAAGCCACCAGGGAAGATCGCTGGGTAAATCCCCCTGAGCAGCAGTTTGGTAGTCATAACGGCCTGCCGGATAAACTGAATAAAAATGCGGGCTGACAGAGAGTAAAGGTGCGGAGAAAGAAGTGCACAATCAGGATTTGACAGCCTCATCCAGCCAGGCTTTGAATCGGGCATAAGGCACGTACAAAGAGACATCTTTATAGAGCAGCTTGCCCGATTTCAGATCGTTGATGCGGTTTGAGTAACCCACAATAACGCCGCCAATTGAATCATCGGAAGCGTTATAGACCGCGCCGCCGGACATGCCTTTTACCACGCCCGCATCAGATGCCACCACCACACAGCTCACCTTATTCCAGTCGTTCTTCAACCCGGTATTCACCAGATTGGTGCCGCTGGATGCCACCGGCATTGCGGAGATAAAACTGTAGCCATAAAGGTTGATCTTATCGCCAATAAGGCCGTTGCGGAAATGGGGCGGCGCGACATTGCCATT
The DNA here is from genome assembly GCF_033657285.1 of Erwinia sp. MMLR14_017. Taxonomy (NCBI): domain Bacteria; kingdom Pseudomonadati; phylum Pseudomonadota; class Gammaproteobacteria; order Enterobacterales; family Erwiniaceae; genus Erwinia; species Erwinia sp. MMLR14_017. The sequence goes on from NZ_JAWVWP010000003.1 coordinate 286,102, forward strand.
CTTGTGGTAAACCACGGCCAGGTCACATTCAGGATGGTAAGATTTAACGCGATAGAGAGAAAACTTTGCTACGTGTGCGGCGGTCAGGCTGTAGTCAGGCGTGAGCGGAATAGTGGTGCCGAGCGTGCCCACGCCAAGCACGGTAGGAATACCCGTGACGGTCATATCTACGCGCTTTTCCGCTTCTTTGCTGTACTCATATTTTCCCACTGAACAGCCGCCCACAAGCAGGGCAAGCAGGCAGATAGCACGTCGCATCGCTACTCCTCGGTAATGAATTGCTTAAGTACAGCACCAGAAAACGCCTCTTAATCTCTTGTATCTTATCGGCACCTTAAGGCAAATCTTTAATGCTTTTGCATGAACCCACGGCCCGGAAATTATCAGGTATTCCTTTTGGAGCCGGGCAACGCCGATCGTTGTTTAGGGTGAGTCTTGAGAAAGTATGATGTTATGGGCTTCTGAAGCAAATTTTAGTAGTGAAAGATTGCGTAAAAAAGGCAGCCGCGCTCTTTTCCTGAGCGAACAGGTGGGATTTTATCCGCAGATTTTCTCTTTTCTGTGACTTTTGCCTGCCAGGCAATAGTCCTTTGATGCTCAGGCTGTTTCAGCCTGAGGAGAGCTGTGCTTTAATTGCTGATGTGATCTGGATCAAATTTTAATTTCCCTTCAGCACCGCAGAACGCCTGCTGCGCTGTCTTTTTATTTTGTCGACCTGTCTGGAGAGTCTGACATGCCTGTCTCTTTACTGGCGTTGGCGCTGAGTGCTTTTGCTATCGGCACCACGGAATTTGTTATTATGGGTTTGCTGCCGGAGGTAGCGGGGGATTTGCAGGTCTCAATCCCCTCTGCGGGCTGGCTGATCAGCGGTTATGCGCTGGGCGTGGCGATTGGTGCGCCAATCATGGCGCTGCTGACGGCAAAACTGCCGCGTAAACGCACGCTGATGCTGCTGATGGTGATTTTCATTATCGGCAACGTGCTCTGCGCGCTGGCTTACAGCTACAACCTGCTGATGGCCGCCCGCGTTATTACGGCGCTTTGTCACGGCGCTTTCTTTGGCATTGGCGCCGTGGTGGCAGCCAGCCTGGTCGCACCGGGCAAACAGGCTTCAGCGGTGGCGCTGATGTTCACCGGCCTGACGCTGGCGAACGTACTGGGCGTCCCGCTCGGCACCTGGTTTGGTCAGCTGTTTGGCTGGCGCGCCACCTTCTGGGGCGTCTCTGTGATTGGCATTCTGGCGTTTATCTCGCTGATTGTCAGCCTGCCGACCAATCGGGATGAGAAACCGGTTCATCTTGCCAGTGAGATCAGCGCGCTGGCCAACGGCAAGCTGTGGCTGTCGCTGCTGATGACCGTCTTCTTTGCTGCGGCGATGTTTGCCCTGTTCAGCTACATTGCGCCGCTGCTGCTGCAGGTGACGGGGATCAGCGACAAAGGTGTAAGCTGGACGCTGTTCCTGATTGGCGGCGGCCTGACGGTAGGCAATATCCTGGGCGGCAAACTGGCGGACAGAAAATTGTCGCTCAGCCTGATCCTCAGCTTCTCGCTTATTGCGGTCTTCTCTCTGATCTTCAGCTGGACCAGCCATGCGCTGTGGCTGGCGGAACTCACGCTGTTCCTGTGGGCGATGGCGACCTTTGCCACCGTGCCTGGCCTGCAGATTAACGTGGTTCGCCATGGCAAAGAGGCACCGAATCTGGTCTCTACGCTGAATATTTCGGCGTTTAACGTGGGCAACGCCTTTGGGGCCTGGGCTGGCGGCGCGGTGATTGGCAGCGGTTATGGCCTCACTGCCGTACCGGTAGTCGCGGCCATACTGGCAGCGGGCGGATTGGTTATCTGTCTGATCACCTTCCGGCCTTCCCGTGGTCAGACGCAACCCGTTAACGCTTAACGCAACAGCGCATCAAGACGCTGGTTAATCAGGCTGATATCGGCGTGCAAATGTGCGCAGAACGCCTCAACCAGCGCAGAAGAAGGGCGGTGTCGTGGCCGGACAAGGCTGACCGTAAAAGGCACCGCAATGCTGAACCGCCTGATGGCTACTCCGCTGCCAGCATAATCCAGTGCTGTCAGCGGGTTCACTATCGACACCCCAACCCCCGCCCTTACCATTGAACATACCGATGCCGCGCTGTGCGTTTCCAGCACCATTCTGCGCTGAACTCCCTGCTCCTGAAACAACGTATCCAGCAACTGACGATAGCTGTCGTTGCGTGACAGACTAATGTAGTCCTGTCCGGCGAAATCGGCCGGACTAAGGCACGCTTTTGCCGCCAGCGGATGATCTTCAGGCAGAACGCAGACTTCATTGCCGGTAAACAGTTCAGTGCGCCCGGTGCCAGCAGGCGTCTGGCTGGTTTCCGTCAGCCCCAGGTCATAACGCTGAGCAGAGAGCCACTCCTCCAGCAGCGGTGATTCCTGCGAAATAATATTCAGGCTGACCTCGGGATAACGCTGCAGAAACGGCTGGCAAAAAAGCGGCAGCAGCGACTGCGAGAACACTGGCAGGCAGGCCACGGAGAGTTCGCCCTGGCGAAACTGCCGCAGCCCCTCTGCGGCGCTGATAATTCTGTCCAGCCCATACCAGGAACGCTGTACCTCTTCGAAGAGACGCAGCCCCTGTACCGTAGGTTGCAGGCGGCCGCGAACCCGGTCGAACAACTTCAGCCCCACCAGCTTCTCAAAGCGGGCAAGCTCGCGGCTTACCGTTGGTTGTGAGGTATGTAACAGCGCAGCGGCCTCTGTGAGGTTACCGGTGGTAACCACGGCATGGAAAATTTCGATATGTCGCAGCGTAATGCCCGCCATATTCAGCTCCCGCAGAACAGCTAAACTCATATCATGGATGAATAGACTCTGTTAAAACAGATATTTTTCATGCTGCTCTGCTTGTGGCGTAATAAGCCGATATTCTTCAGGAGACTCCTTATGCCACGCTTACTCAATAATCCCGACACCGCGCTGACCCGTGATAATCTTCTGCCGCTGGTTCAGCACTATGGCGGACCTGTCTGGGCTTACGATGCCAGCATCATCGCCGGGCGCATCGCACAGCTACAGCAGTTTGACGTGGTGCGTTTTGCGCAGAAAGCCTGCTCGAATATTCATATTCTGCGCCTGATGCATGCTGCGGGTGTAAAAGTGGACTCGGTCTCTTTAGGTGAAATTGAGCGTGCGCTGGTGGCCGGTTTTCAGCCGGGCGGCGATGAAATTGTCTTTACTGCCGATGTTATTGATGAGCCTACGCTGGCGCGTCTGGTTGAGCTGCAGATCCCGGTTAATGCCGGTTCGGTGGACATGCTCAATCAGTTGGGTGAAGTGTCTGCCGGGCATCCGGTCTGGCTGCGCGTTAACCCCGGCTTTGGGCACGGTCACAGCCAGAAAACCAACACCGGTGGCGAAAACAGCAAGCATGGCATCTGGTACAGCGATTTGCCGCTGGCGCTGGCGGCAATCCAGCGCCACGGGCTGAAGCTGATTGGCATTCATATGCATATTGGTTCAGGCGTGGATTATGGCCATTTGCAGCAGGTCTGTGAGGCGATGGTCAGTCAGGTGATCAGCTTCGGTCAGGATCTGGAAGCGATATCGGCGGGCGGCGGGTTGTCGATTCCCTATCGCTTTGGCGAAGAGGCGATCGATACCGGGCACTATTTCGGCTTGTGGAACGCCGCGCGTGAGCGGGTGGCGCAGCACCTGGGCCATGCGGTGAAGTTAGAGATTGAGCCAGGGCGTTTCCTGGTGGCAGAGTCTGGCGTGCTGGTTTCCAAAATTCGGGCGGTGAAGCAGATGGGCAGCCGTCACTTCGTGCTGGTGGATGCAGGCTTTAACGATCTGATGCGCCCGGCAATGTACGGCAGTTATCACCATATTTCGGCAATGGCAGGCGATGGCCGCGAACTGGATGAGCAGCATACTCTTGAGAGCGTAGTGGCCGGGCCGCTGTGTGAATCGGGCGATGTCTTTACCCAGTTGGAAGGGGGAAAAGTGGAAACCCGTGCGCTGCCAGCGGTAAAACCTGGTGATTACCTGGTATTCCATGATACCGGCGCTTACGGTGCCTCGATGTCATCGAACTACAACAGCCGCCCGCTGCTGCCGGAAGTACTGTTTGAAAACGGTAAGCCACGCCAGATCCGCCGTCCGCAGACCATCCAGGAGCTGCTGGCGCTGGAGCTGTAGAATAGCTTACCGTTGTCACCCGGGCTGGCTTTTTACCCTCTGATTAAGCCAGCCCCTTGATCATACGGCGATCCTTATCCAAAAAGTTCTTTTCTCAGCAGCACGATCTCTTCCGCCAGATCGCGGCACAGCATCGCCGTCATCAGGTGATCCTGCGCATGCACCAGGATCAGCGTTACCGGCACTTTGCCACACCCTTCATCGGCCCCGATCAATTCAGTCTGGATCTTATGTGCCTCTTTAGACGCCTCCAGCGAGGCTGCCAGCGCTTCTTCCGCCTGTAGCCACTCTCGTTTACGGGCGAACTGAATGGCGCCCATCGCATGAGAGCGGGCTTCCCCCGCGCTAATAAGCAGCGTCATCATGGTTTGTTCAAAATCCATTGCAGCCTCCGTTATTGGTATACCAAATAATAATTATCCATCCTATCGGAATACCAATATCCACTTCTGGGAGACTTATCACAGAAAATAAGGTGAGTTTCGCTAGTTTTGGTATGCCACGAGCAGGGATATTCATCAGGCCACGAAAAATACTGGAATGCCTTATCACTTACCTCTGAGGGTATTACGCATGTCTCTACAGGATCGGCTTATTGACTCTTTGGGCAGTTTTGCTACCCAATTCAACAGCTACCGCTACATCATGGCGATTAAAGCGTCCTTTATCACGCTGATGCCGGTGATTATCGTTGGCGCCTTCTCCGTACTGATTTCAAATATGGTGCTGGACAGTAAAAATGGCCTTGCTGGCTTTGCGGCGCTCTCTTTTCTTGCCGAACTGAAGCCAATTACCACCAGCATCAACTATGCAACGCTGAGCTTTCTCAACATCGGCGCGGTATTTCTGATCGGCATTGAGCTGGGCAAAATCAACGGCATCAAAACGCTGTTTCCCGGCCTGTTAGCCATTATCTGTTTTATCGCCGTCACGCCAACCACGCTCACCATGCTGGTTGACGGGCAGATGCAGCTGGTAACCGATGTGCTGGCCAAGCAGTTTTCCGATACCAAAAGCCTGTTCCTTGGCATGTTTATTGCCATTCTTTCTGTGGAAATCTACTGCCGGCTGGAGAATGTCGATCGGCTGAAAATTAAAATGCCCGATACCGTTCCGCCTAACGTTGCCGCCTCTTTCTCCGCACTGATCCCGGCAATCATTACCGTCTCTGCTATTGCCACCTTTGGCTTTGTCTTCCACCGTTTCACCGGCATGTACCTCTATGATGCCGTCTACAAAGTGGTGCAGGAACCGCTGGAGTCCGTGGTGCAAAGCCTGTGGGGCATTCTGCTACTGATGTTTGTCGCGCAGCTGTTCTGGGTGATTGGCATCCACGGTAATCAGATGGTTAAGCCCATTCGTGAACCGCTGCTGCTGGGGGCCATTCTGGTTAATATGAATGCTTTCGAGCAGGGCAAAGAGGCGCCCAATATCATCACCATGCCTTTCTGGGATGTCTATATGAGCATTGGGGGATCGGGCCTGACACTCGGCCTGCTCAGCGCGGTTATGCTGGCGACAAAACGCAAAGAGATGCGCGAGATAGCCAAACTCTCCTTCGGCCCCGGCCTGTTCAATATCAACGAACCGGTGATTTTCGGCATGCCGATCATGCTCAACCCGATTCTGGCGATTCCCTTTATTATCACCCCGCTGATCACTGGCTCAATTGGCTACTTTGCCACGGTAATGGGCTTTGCCGACAAGGCGGTGGTGATGGTGCCCTGGACTACGCCGCCCATTATCAACGCCTGGCTTTCAACCGCCGGTTCGATGGGGGCGGTGGTGACGCAAATTATCTGCATCCTGGTCTCGATCCTGATTTACCTGCCGTTTGTGAAAATCGCCGCACGACGGGCGGAGGCGGCAGAAGCCAAAGCGCTGCAGCCTGAGCTGGTGCAAAATTAAGGAGCCACAATGAGCAAGGTTACTATCGCTATCCCGCAGGATTTTATCCTCGGTGCCGCCGCATCAGCCTGGCAGACCGAAGGCTGGAGTGGAAAAAAAGAGGGGCAGGATTCATGGCCCGACGCCTGGTACAAAAACGATCGTCACGTCTGGCATAACGGCTACGGACCTGCAGTAGCAACGGATTTTATTAACCGTTATCAGGAGGATGTGGCGCTGATGAAGGCCGCCGGGCTGACGCACTATCGTACCTCCATTAACTGGTCACGGTTTTTAACTGATTATGAAAACGTGGTGGTGGATGAGGAGTACGCGAGCTATTACGACGCGCTGATCGCTGAAATGCACGCCCAGGGCATTGAGCTGATGCTCTGCCTGGAGCATTACGAACTCCCCGCCGTGCTGCTGGAACGCTATGGTGGATGGGGCTCAAAGTATGTTGTTGAGCTTTATCTGCGCTATGCGGAAAAAGTCTTTGCACGCTATGCAGATAAAGTTACCCGCTGGTTTACCTTTAACGAGCCTGTGGTGGTGCAAACCCGGGTTTATCTGGATGCGCTGCGCTGGCCTTATGAACAGAACACCGCAACATGGATGCAGTGGAGCCACCATAAAAATCTTGCCACCGCCAAAGTCGTGAAAATGTTTCGTGAACAAGGCTATTCCGGCACGGTAGGCACCATTCTGAATCCTGAAGTGACTTATCCCCGTTCAAGCGCACCCCACGACGTGCAGGCGGCAGAACGGTACGATCTCTTCTACAACCGGCTGTTTCTTGATCCCGCCATCAAAGGGGAATATCCCGCAGAGCTGTTGGCGCTGCTTGAGAAGCATCAGGTCCGCTGGGAATATAGTGAAGAAGAATTGCAAATCATTGCCCGCTACCGGGTGGATGAGGTGGGCATTAATCTTTACTACCCACATCGGGTAAAAGCGCCATCCCGCGCCTGGCATCCCGACACGCCTTTCCACCCGGCTTATTACTATGAGCATTTCGAGCTGCCGGGGCGGCGGATGAACAAGTCGCGCGGATGGGAGATCCAGCCCGGCATCATTTACGACATGGCGATGCGCATCAAAAATGAGTATGGCAACATCCCCTGGTTTGTCGCAGAGAACGGGATGGGAATTGAAGACGAAGCGCAATTTAAAGATGCCAGCGGCGAAATCCAGGACGATTACCGCATCGCTTTCATTGCCGAACATCTCTACCAGACGTTGAAAGCGCGTGAAGCCGGGGCTAATTGTCAGGGCTATATGCTCTGGGCCTTCACCGACAACGTCTCGCCCATGAACGCCTTTAAAAATCGCTACGGATTGATTGAGATCGATCTGGATAACCAGCGCCAGCGGCGGATGAAAAAGTCAGCTTACTGGTACCGCGAGCGGCGTGACAGCCGACAGTTAACTCTCACTCTTGATGATGAAATCAAATAAGGAAACCCCATGAAACGCATTGTCCTGGCCTGCGCCGCAGGCATGTCCACGTCGATGGTCGTTACGCGGATGGAAAAAGAGGCGGTAGCGCGCGGTCTTGATTATCAGATCTACGCCATCCCTGAGCAAAACCTGCGGGATGAGCTGCAAAACTACGGTAACGAGGTGGTGGTGGTTCTGCTGGGGCCACAGGTTCGCTTCAAGCTGGAAGAGAACCGAAAACTCACCGACAGCTATCAAATTCCTCTGGCGGTGATCGATACGCTGGCTTACGGAACGTTGAATGGAGCAAAAGTACTCGATCAGGCGCTGGCTTTGTTAAACTAGGCGGATTAACTCGCCGACAGGGGGCAGCCTCTGGCTCTGGTCGGGAAGGCGGCATTAGGGTCGGCGAGATTATCATTAACGAGCTAAGGGTGAAGATGTGGAAAAGGGCGCGGCTGGTCAAGAGAAAAAGCAGTATCAGGAAATCGGACAGCATCTGCGTCAACAAATTATTGATGGCAATTACCCGGTAGGCTCGCGCCTGCCCCCGGAGCGCAATATCGCTGAAACCTGGGGTGTCAGCCGGACTATCGTGCGTGAGGCGCTGTTGATGCTGGAGCTGGAGGGAACGGTAGATATCCGGCAGAGTTCCGGCGTCTACGTTATGCGCATCCCCTCTGAGAGCAGCGACGAGGAGGAAGCTTTTTTCCGCAGCGACGTAGGCCCGTTTGAAATGCTACAGGCGCGCCAGCTGCTGGAGAGCAACATCGCCGCCTTTGCGGCTAAAATGGCCACCAAAGCTGACATTGAAAACCTGAAGCGCATCCTGGAGCAGGAGCAGAAAGCGATAGCGATCAACGATGCAAGTCAGGACAACGACAAAATGTTCCATCTGCTGCTGGCTGGTGCGACGCAAAATCAGATGCTGCTTGATACTGTGACCAGCATCTGGCGTCACCATGAAACCAGCCCGCTGTGGCAGCAGTTGCGCAGCCATATTGAAACCCGCAGCTACCGGCTGAAATGGCTTGGCGATCATCAAACCATTCTGGCGGCCCTGCGCCGTCGCGATGTGATGGGCTCCTGGCAGGCGATGTGGCAGCACCTTGAGAACGTCAAAAACTCTTTGCTTGAACTCTCCGATGCAGATGCGCCCGACTTTGACGGTTACCTGTTTGAATCTGTGCCGATTTTTCAGGGCAAGCTGGTATGAGTGCGTTTCGTATCGTGCCGCTCAATATGGCCCTGCAACACCTTGAGACGGTGACGGACTGGCTGACCAACGCCTTTGGCGCAGATAACAGCCGGCCCTTTTTTGCCACCATTCTGCGCGCCAGTCTGAGTGAAGCTGAGTTTCCTCTCACCTGGGTTGCTCTTGAGGGCGATCGGGTGGCGGGAACGGTGGGACTCTGGCGCTGCGATCTGATCAGTCGTCAGGATTTGTTCCCCTGGCTGGCTGCGCTATATGTGGATGAAAGCTATCGGGGACAGGGCCTGAGCGGGCAGCTGCAACAAACAGTAATAGCCGAATGCCAACGGCGCGGCTATCCCACTCTCTATCTCTATTCAGAATGCGCGGAGTATTACGAGCGCTTCGGCTGGCATTATATTGGCGATGCGCTGGACTATCCGGATAAATCTGTGCGGCTCTATCACCGGCATCTTGAAGCCTGACGGTCCGGCCATACCATTGAACGGGTGACTGCTTACCTGTTCCAGGAGAGCGCCTGAGCGCATGGCGATCTCCCGAAAGAATAGCGGCCTCTCCTGGCAACAAAAGATGCCTAATTGCCTGGCGAACCCACCGAATGGCGACGAACCAGCGTCGGGCTGAACATATTAGTGATTTCTGGCAGCGGCTGCTCATTTGCCAGCGCCAGCGCCAGGGCGGCAGCCTGCTGCGCCATGGTCACAATCGGGTAGCGAACCGTGGTAAGACGCGGGCGTACATAGCGCGAAACCAGCACGTCATCGAAGCCAATCAGCGACATCTCTTCCGGCACAATCACGCCATTATCGCTTAATACCGCCAGCGCACCGGCGGCCATAGAGTCGTTATAGCAGGCGACGGCGGTGAATTGCTTACCGCGCCCCAGCAGTTCAGTCATCGCCTGCTCTCCGCCCACTTCATCCGGCTCTCCCAGCGCGACCAGCCGGTCATTACAGGGCAGATTGTGCTCTTTCAGCGCGTCATAATAGCCCTGCAACCGATCTTCCGTATCTGAGATAGGGTGAGTGGAGCAGATAAAGGCAATGTTCTGATGCCCTTGCTGGATCAAATGGCGGGTAGCCAGCCACGAACCATAGCGGTCATCCAGCGCAATACAGCGTTTTTCAAAGCCGGGCAGGGCGCGGTTAATCAGCACCATGCCGGGGATCTGTTTCATCAGCGAGATCAGTTCCGCATCGGGGATCTTTTTGGCATGGACCACCAGCGCGCCGCAGCGATGGCGGATCAGTTGCTCAATGGCCTGACGCTCTTTTTGCTCGTTATGGTAACCGTTACCAATCAGTAAAAAGTTGCCCGTCTCATAAGCCACTTGTTCAACAGCTTTTACCAGAGCGCCAAAAAAGGGGTCGGAAACGTCGCCCACCACCAGCCCCATCGTTTCGGTCGATTGTTGCGCAAGGGCGCGGGCATTGGCATTAGGATGGTATTGCAGCTGTTCCATAGCGCTGTTAACGGCCAGGCGTGAGTTCTCGCTCGCTTTGGGCGAGTTATTAATAACGCGGGATACCGTTGCCACGGAAACGCCCGCGAGCCTGGCAACATCCTTAATAGTGGCCATCGTGACTGCCTTCCAGGGTAAACGTTTACATAGCTGTTCAGTGTTGCGGAAATCCCCTGTTACTTCAAGCACACAGAATGCCAGCGGTGTCGCAAAGCTGGAGAATTCAGTCCATTCTGGCTTTGTGAGGGGAGGGATATATTCAGCTTTGCCAAAAAAGGCTATTCTGGCTTTCCAGAAAATATTTTCGCCTGCCGGACCGCCATATGACCGTTAAAAGAGTGCCGCATCTTGCCCATTGGGGCGCCTTCACCGCCGTAGTTGAAGAGGGAAAACTGCTCCGCTGTGAACCCTTTTTCGCCGATCAGGATCCGTCGCCGATGCTCAACACCATCCCGGAGCTGGTCTATTCAGACAAGCGTATCCGCCAGCCAATGGTACGTCGCTCCTGGCTGAAATCACGCGAGAAGAGCGATCGTACGCTGCGCGGGCGTGAAGATTTTGTGGCGGTTGACTGGGAGACGGCGCTGGATCTGGTGGCTGAAGAGAACCGTCGGGTGCGTGAGCGGTATGGCCCTTCCGCTATTTTCAACGGCTCGTATGGCTGGTCTTCGGCAGGGCGGGTTAACCATGCGCGAACGCTAATCCGCCGTTTCTACTTTAACGGCGGTGGCGGTGTTGACCAGTTGGGCAACTACAGCTGGGGCGCAGCGCAGTTCTTCCTGCCTTATGTTATTGGCACCTATATGCCGTTGACGGGCAGAGTAACCGACTGGCCAGGAGTGGTAGAGCACTGCGAAATATTTATCGCCTTTGGCGGACTGGCGCTGAAAAATAGCCAGGTTGCTTCCGGCGGAGCGGGGCAGCACAGCCTGAAGCCCGCACTGCTTGCGCTGGCCGCAAAAGGCACGCCGGTGATTAATATCAGCCCGATGCGTGATGACTGCCCGGAATTCGTTAATGCGGAGTGGATCCCGATACGTCCGAATACCGATGTGGCACTGATGCTGGCGCTGGGCTTTGAAATAGAGCGGCTGAACGCCGTAGATAGCGCGTTTCTGCACTCCCACTGCGTGGGCTATCCCCAGTTGCGCAGCTATCTGCTGGGGGAAAGTGACGGCATAGCGAAAACAACGCAGTGGGCCAGTGAGATTACCGGCATTCCTGCCTTACGCATTGAACAGCTGGCAAAACAGCTGATCGGCAAACGCAGCTTTATTACCTGCTCCTACTCTGTCCAGCGTGCTCACCGTGGCGAACAGCCTTACTGGATGATGATTGCGCTCTCCTCAATGCTCGGGCAGCCAGGCCTGCCGGGCGCAGGCTTCTCCTTTGGTCACGGCTCGATGAACAGCGTGGGCAATCCGCGTGTGGAAGGGCCTGCGCCGCTGATGTCTACCGGCGTGAACCCGATAGCGGATCGGGCCATTCCGGTCGCTCGCATCAGCGATATGCTGCTCCATCCGGGCGAGCCTTATACTTTCCAGGGGCAGACGCATACCTATCCCGATATTCATCTTATCCACTGGGCTGGCGGTAACCCCTTCCACCACCATCAGCAGCTAAACCGGCTGGTTGAGGGCTGGCAGCGCCCTGATACCGTTATTGTTCAGGATATTGTCTGGACGCCGGCAGCGCAGATGGCGGACATCGTTTTGCCGGTCACCACCTCGCTTGAGCGTAATGATATTGGCGGCTCCTCGCGCGACCGCTTTGTGCTGGCGATGCACCAGGCGATCCGGCCCCAGCATCAGGCCCGTAACGACTTCGATATTTTTGCAGACCTGGCCGAACGGCTTGGCTACCGCGACGTTTTTACGGAAAACCGCAACGAAGCGCAGTGGATTGAGCATCTTTATCAGCAGTGTGCCGTCGCCCATCAGCGCAAGGGCCTCCACTGGCCAGAGTTCCGGCAGTTCTGGGAAGAGGGGCATGTTGAGGTGCCTGAAGGTGATAAGCCCTTTATCTTTATGGAAGATTTCCGGGCGGACCCCGTCGCAAATCCGATCAAAACCGCCAGCGGAAAAATCGAGCTGTACAGTGAAACCATCGCGGGCTATCAGCTGCCAGACTTTGCGCCTCATCCTGAATGGCAACCGCCAAAAGAGTGGCTGGGCGCAGAGGTGAGCCAGCGCTTCCCGCTGCATATGATCTCTATTCAGCCAGCCGACCGGCTGCACAGCCAGATGGACGCCACGCCTTCCGTGCAGGCTAACAAAACTGCCGGACACGAAACGCTGTGGATGCATCACGACGATGCCGCCCCACGTGGCATCGCAGATGGCGATGTGATTGAGGTTAGTAACGATCGTGGCCGAATGCTGGCTGGCGTCCGTCTCACTGAGGGGGTCACCCCTGGCGTGGTGCTGATTTCCACCGGCGCCTGGTTTGATCCTGGCTTCGGCAAGGCGTGGAAACCCTACGATCGTGCCGGGAATCCTAATGTGCTTACGCTGGATATTGGCACCTCCTCACTGACGCAGGGGCCGAACGCCATGAGCTGTCTGGTGGAGATCAAAAAGGCGAAAGATTGCAAAAGTGCATAAGAATCACATGGCTGGTTACATTTTGCGGGTAACTGTTGCGAATAGTGGCTGGCGGGAATTGGCGGCAGATTGCTAAAGTCTAAGTCCCAGAGGTATTGATGGGTGAACATCAAAAAGTATTTATGCTTTGTTTCACCGACCTGCGCAGATGCGCAGGTTTTTTTTGCCTGAAAAAGAGCGGGCCAGGAATAACTTGATGAATTAGCAGGAAATAGGCTGCTTGTCGCCTGCTGTTAACTTCACGGCAATCACGATCTGAAACACAGTTTCCCTGTTATCTCCCCCGCATTTTTTGTATAACTCACAGTCAGTTAACCCGCTTACTCCAGTAGAAGATCCATGTCCCGCTTAAAGAAACTGCTCGCAAAAGATCAGGCCAAATCACCTTTTCATCCTTTTCGTTTCCGTCTGATCTGTGTCGGCGTATTCGGCTGTCTGGTGGTGCTGTTGGCGCGGGTAGGGGATTTGCAACTGATAAATCACCCTATGCTGGAGAAGGAGGCGGATGAGCGCTCGCTGCGCACTGTCACTCTTCCCACTAACCGCGGAACGCTGCTCGACAGAAATGGTGAAGCGCTGGCGCTGAGCGTGCCTTCGCGGGACATCATTGCCGATCCGCAACGCGTGCTGGAAGCCCACCCCGATTTCACCAGCGCGAAGTGGGAATATCTGGCCAATGCGCTTGACCAGCGCCCGGAGCAGATAGCGCAACAGATTAATGCCAACCCTAATCGCCGCTTCCTCTATCTGGGGCGCAAAATCGAACTGGGGATCGCCAAAGACATTGCCAAACTGCATCTTACCGGCATCTCTACCGTCTATGATGACAGCCGCTTCTATCCAATGAGTGATGCTACCGGCCCGCTGCTGGGCATTGTGGGTGCCGATAACAGCGGATTGACCGGGCTGGAAAAAGGCTTTGATAAAGTGCTGCAGGGCACGCCAGGCGTAGAGAAGTACCGGCAGGATGCGCACGGCAACATCGTGGCGATGCTCAATTATGAGCCGCCGCGCCAGCCGCCGACTGTCCAGCTCAGTATCGATAAATTCGATCAGTACACGATGTACTCGAAGCTGCGCGAAGGGGTTTTATTAAACAAAGCGGATTCTGGCGCAGCCGTGCTGATTAAAATCGACACGGGTGAGATCCTGGGGATGGCCTCTTATCCCTCCTTCAACCCGAATAATTTCGTCAACGTCTCGCCTAACCAGATGCGTAATACGGCCATCAACGACAGCTACGAGCCGGGGTCCACCGTGAAGCCGCTGGTGGTGATGGAAGGGCTGGCGCGTAAGCTGGTAAGGCCCGATTCGGTGCTTGATACCACCCCTTATCGCGTTAACGGCCATCTTATCCGTGACGTGGGCCACTGGCCGCGTCTGACCATGACCGGTATTTTGCAGAAATCGAGCGACATCGGCGTTTCCCATATTGCGCTGGCGATGCCCGCTGAGGTGCTGGTGAACACCTTTAGCGCCTTCGGGCTGGGCAAACCCACCGGCCTGGGACTCACTGGCGAGAGCGTAGGGTATTTTCCACTGCATCGCGAACGCTGGGCCGATATCGAACGCGCCACCTTCTCCTTTGGTTACGGCCTGCGCGTCACGCCGCTGCAAATCGCCCGTGAGTACGCCACGCTGGGCTCGTTTGGTATTTATCGTCCGCTGTCGATCACTAAGGTGACGCCGCCAGTAATAGGCAAACGCGTGGCTGATGAAGAGATCGTCCGCTCCGTGGTGCATATGATGGAGAGCGATGCGCTGCCAGGCGGGAGCGGGGTGCGTGCTGCAGTGCCGGGCTATCGGCTGGCGATCAAAACGGGTACGGCAGAGAAGATGGGCGACAGCGGTAAATATGACGGGGGTTATATCAACTATACCGCCGGTGTGGCACCCGCCAGCAATCCCCAGGTAGCGCTGGTGATCATGATTAACCACCCGACGGCGGGCGACCACTTTGGTGGCTCGGTAGCCGCGCCGGTGTTTGGCAATATCATTGGCCCGGTACTGAAGCACATGAACGTGGCGCCTGATGCGCTTTACTCCACGCATAGCGGATGACGTTTTCCTGGGGCCGCCTCATTGTGAGTGGGTAACAGACCCGCTCCGGGTAGCTCTCTGTTAACCAATCATAAAGCGAGAAAGCTGCGCGCCCGCGACAGCTGCGAAGATTGCTCTGGCTTGCGTTTCAGCAAGTGGCCGGTACGCCGGTAGGGAGTAAAAGTCATGATTCCCTTGATTTCCTTACGAAATCCTTACGGTATGAGGATGGAATTTAATCAGCGCTCTCACCCATAATAGCGCCAGGCCAGCTAAACTGGCCTGACCATTTTCAGGCGGGGGCTGGCGCCCTCGTTGCATCCTCACCTGACTCAACAGAGCCTCATGATTTCAACAACGCCTAAGCGCTTATCTTCCCGACGTAAAAAAATCCTTTTACTGATCCTGGTCATTCTCGTTGCGCTGCTGCTCTGGCGTTTCTGGCCCCACGGCAGCACTCACTCCGGCGGCCCTGGCGGTATGGGCGGCCCCGGTGGGCCAGGCATGATGCCCGGCGCAGTCACACCGGTGCACGCCGGGCAGGTTACCACGGCTGATGTGCCCGTCTACCTGAATGCGCTGGGCACGGTTATCCCCAATGCCACGGTCACGGTTACCAGTCGGGTGGATGGGCAGTTGATGAAGGTCTTCTTCACTGAAGGGCAAAAAGTTGAGGCGGGGCAGGTACTGGCGCAGATCGATGCGCGCAGTTATCAGGCCACGCTCGCGCAGTACCAGGGCGACCTGAATCAGAACCAGGCGCTGCTGAAAAGCGCCGGGCTGACGCTGGCCCGCTACCGTAAGCTGTTTGCTCAGGACTCGCTTTCACGTCAGGATCTCGACAGCCAGATCGCCACCGTAGGCCAGTACAGCGGTGCCGTAAAAGCGGATGAAGCGCAGATTGCTGCCGCTAAGCTGAATATTGAGTTCTCCACCATCACCTCACCCATTAACGGTCGCGCCGGGTTGCGCCTGGTGGATGCAGGTAATATGGTGCACAGCACCGACACCACCGGCATTGTCACTGTTACCCAGACTCAGCCTGCTGCCGTGACCTTCAGCGTGCCGCAGAACAATATTCCCACCCTGTTGAAATCGCTGCACAACGGCCAAAGCCTGCCTGCTACCGCGTTCGATCAGGACGGCGACAATGAGCTGGCGCAGGGCAACGTGCAGTTTATCAGCAACCAGATCGATACCAGCACCGGCACTGTGGAGCTTAAAGCGCTGTTTGCCAATCAGGACGAAGCGCTCTATCCCAATCAGTTTGTGAACCTGCGCCTGCAAACCGGCACGCTGAAACAGGCACTGGTAATCCCGGCGCAGGCGCTGCAACTCAGCAGCGATGGCAGCTTTGTTTATGTGATCAACAAAGACAAGACCGTGACGCGCAAAGCGGTGAAAACTGGCCCGACGCTGGGCGAGACGCAGCAGGCTATTCTCTCCGGCGTCAGCGCGGGTGAGCAGGTGGTGACGGAAGGGATCGACCGGCTGAGCAACGGCAGCAAAGTTACCGTTATCAGCGGGGCAGAGACCCAGGCCGCCAGCGTGAGCGCGAAAACGCAATGAATCCATCGCGCATTTTTATCGAGCGTCCGGTTGCCACGATCCTGTTAATGGTGGCGGTATTACTTTCCGGTATTTTCGCTTACCGCTTTCTCTCCACCTCGGCGCTGCCGCAGGTGGACTATCCCACCATTCAGGTTACCACGCTCTATCCGGGTGCCAGCCCGGATGTTATCGCTTCTTCGGTGACTGCCCCGCTGGAACGCCAGCTTGGGCAGATGGCTGGCCTGAGCCAGATGGCCTCCAGCAGTTCAGGCGGTTCGTCGGTTATCACCCTGAAGTTCTCTCTTGACCTGTCGCTGGACGTGGCGGAACAGGAAGTGCAGGCTGCTATTAATGCAGCTGACAATCTGCTCCCTTCCGATCTGCCAAATCCGCCAACCTATAAAAAGGTGAATCCGGCCGACACGGCGGTGATCACCCTGGCGGCCAGTTCGGATACGCTGCCGCTGATCAAAGTGCAGGACCTGGTTAACACGCGTATTGCGCTGAAGCTGTCGCAGATCTCCGGCGTTGGCATGGTGACGCTGGCGGGCGGTCACCAGCCTGCGATCCGCGTGCAGGTAGACCCGAAAGCGCTGGCGGCGCATGGCCTGACGCTGGAAGAGGTCAACACGCTGATCGGCAACAGCAACGTGAATGGATCGAAAGGCGGCTTTGACGGGCAGTATCACTCCGTCACCATTGACGCTAACGATCAGTTGCGCACGGCGGAAGAGTACGGCAACCTGATCCTGACTTACCAGAATGGCGCGGCGCTGAGACTGCACGATATCGCCCATATTGAGCAGGCGGAGGAGAATATTTATCAGTCTGCGTGGGCCAACCGTTCTCCGGCGATTGTGATTAGCGTGCAGCGCCAGCCTGGCGCTAACGTTATCTCGGTGGTGGACGCGATCAAGGCGCAGCTGCCAACGCTGCAGGCCGCGCTGCCAGACGGCGTAAAAATGCAGATTCTCTCCGACCGGACCCAGACTATTCGCGCCTCTGTTAGCGATGTGCAGTTTGAGCTGATGCTGTCGATAGCGCTGGTGGTGATGGTGACCTTCCTGTTCCTGCGCAACGTCGCAGCCACGCTAATCCCGAGCATTGCCGTACCGCTGTCGCTGATCGGTACCTTTGGCGTGATGTATCTGGCTGATTTCAGCCTTAATAATTTGTCGCTGATGGCGCTGACCATTGCCACCGGCTTTGTTATTGATGACGCTATTGTGGTGGTGGAGAACATTTCCCGACGGCTGGAGCAGGGTGAAACGCCCATGCAGGCGGCGCTGAATGGCTCTTCGCAGATTGGCTTCACCATTATCTCCCTGACCTTCTCGCTGATTGCAGTCCTGATCCCGCTGCTGTTTATGGGCGACGTGGTAGGACGGCTGTTCCGTGAATTTGCTATCACTCTTGCCGTATCGATTCTGGTGTCGATGGTGGTTTCACTGACGCTGACGCCGATGCTTTGCGCCTCTCTGCTGCGCCATATTCCGCCAGAGCGTCAGAGCCGCTTTTACCGCAAGGGTGGGCAAGTTTTCGACAGGTTGATTGCAGGCTACGATCGGTTACTGACCATAGTGCTTAACCATCAGCGTCTGACCCTGCTGGTGGCGCTGGCTACGCTGCTCCTTACCGGCCTGCTGTATGTGGTGGTCCCGAAAGGCTTCTTCCCGTCGCAGGATACCGGCCTGATTCAGGGGATAACCGTGGCGTCTCAGGATATCTCCTTTAGCGAGATGGCGAAGCGCCAGCAGCAGCTTGCCGATATCGTGCTGAAAAACCCGGCGGTAGAGAGTTTGTCGTCCACTATTGGCATTGACGGTACCAATACCAGCCTGAACAGCGGACGGATAGAGATTAACCTGAAGTCCTTTGACGAGCGTGATGAGCGCGCCGATACCATTATTGCCGAACTGCAGCAGGCAACGCAGAATGTGCCGGGCATCCAGCTTTATCTGCAAGCTTCGCAGGATCTCACCGTGAACGACCAGGTGACGCCGGACCAGTATCAGTTCTCACTGGATGATGCGCAGAGCGAAAATCTGGTCGCCTGGTCGCCAAAGCTGGTGGCTGCGCTGAAAAAGCGGCCAGAGTTCAGCTCGGTGGTGAGCAATCTGCAGGATCAGGGGCAGGTAGCTTACGTGGAGCTGAACCGTGATGCGGCAGCACGCTACGGTATTACCGCTGCTGACGTCGATACCGCACTCTATAATGCGTTTGGTCAGCGGCTGGTCTCCACCATTTTCACCCAGTCGAACCAGTATCGCGTGGTGCTGGAAGTGGCGCCGCAATATCAGCGCTCTCCGGCGTCGTTTGATGATATTTATCTCGCCCCAGCCAGCACTTCCACCACCAGTTCGTCCGACACCACCACCAGCGACAACAGTTCAGCGCAAACGGCCAGCACAGCAGGCATGGTGAAGCTGACATCCATTGCGAAAATCCATCAGCGTATCGGGTCGCTGACCCATATGCGGCTGAACCAGTTTCCGGCGGTCACGGTCTCCTTCAACCTGAACGATGGCTACTCACTGGAAGAGGCGCAAAAAGCGATAGCGGAAACGCAGCAGAGCCTGGCGCAGCCCGCCAGCATCACGCTGCGCTATCAGGGGGAGACGGCGGCGTTCCAGAGCGCTACCAGCAATACGCTCTGGCTGATCCTGGCCGCACTGCTCACCATGTATGTGGTGCTGGGTATTCTCTATGAAAGCTTTATCCATCCGGTAACCATCCTCTCTACGCTGCCTTCTGCCGCTGTTGGCGCCTTACTGACGCTGCTGCTGGCGGGAACCGAGTTCAGCCTGATTGCGCTGATTGGGGTGATCCTGCTGATTGGTATTGTGAAAAAGAATGCCATTATGATGATCGATTTTGCGCTGGCGGCAGAGAAGACGCAGCATCTCAGCCCGCGTGAGGCGATCCATCAGGCCTGCCTGCTGCGCTTCCGGCCAATCCTGATGACTACCATGGCCGCACTGCTGGGGGCGCTTCCGCTAATGCTGGCCTCGGGTTCCGGTGCCGAGCTGCGTCAACCGCTGGGGCTGGTGATTGTGGGCGGTCTGATCTTCAGCCAGGTACTGACGCTGTTCTCCACGCCGGTTATCTACCTCTGGTTCGACCGTCTGGCAGAAAGCACCCGGCGCAGAGTGCGTAAGGCGCGCGGATGAATATCACTCGTCTGTTTATTTTCCGTCCCGTCGCCACGCTGCTGCTGACGCTGGCACTGCTGCTGCTGGGCGCTTTAAGCTACCGCCTGTTGCCGGTGGCGCCGCTGCCGCAGGTGGATTTCCCCACCATCATGGTCTCCGCCAGTCTGGCAGGTGCCAGTCCGGAAACGATGGCGGCGACGGTGGCCACGCCGCTGGAGCGATCGCTGGGGCAGATTGCGGGGATCAGCGAAATGACCTCCAGCAGTTCACAAGGTTCCAGCAACATCATTTTGCAGTTTGAATTGAGCCGGGACATCAACGGGGCAGCGCGCGATGTGCAGGCGGCGATCAATGCCGCCCGCAGCCTGCTGCCGAGCAGCATGGCTTCGCTGCCGACTTACCGTAAAGCCAATCCTTCCGATGCGCCGATTGTCATGCTGGCGCTGACCTCAACCACCCGCAGCAAAGGCGAGCTTTATGATATCGCCGACAGCAAAATCGACCAGAAAATTGCGCAGGTGAAGGGGGTGGGCGACGTCTCGCTGATGGGCAGCGCGCTGCCTGCGGTCAGGATCGATCTGCAACCGCAGAAGCTGACCCACTTTGGCGTTTCGCTGGACAAGGTGCGCGAAGCTATCGCCAACAGCACCACCAATCTGCCAAAGGGGATGTTGCAAGGGGATCGCCAATCCTGGGTGGTGGACAGCAACGGCCAGCTTGAGCAGGCCAGCCAGTACGCAAAGCTGATTGTCAGCTACCAGGATGGCAAGGCGATCCATCTCAGCGATGTCGCCACGGTGTATGACTCGGTTGAAGATAAGTACAACGTGGGGTATTACAACCAGACACCGTCGGTAATGATTGGCGTTACCCGTCAGGCGGGCGCCAATATGCTGGAAACCATCGACGCCATCAAAGCGCAACTCCCCGCGCTGGAGAAAGAGCTTCCTGCGGACGTGGCGTTGAAAATCGTCGTTGACCGTTCACCCAACGTGCGTGCCTCATTGTATGACACGGAAGAGACGTTGCTGATCGCCGTGCTGCTGGTGATTGCAGTGGTATTTGTGTTCCTGCGCAACGTGCAGGCGGTGCTGATCCCCGCGCTGGCGCTGCCGGTCTCGCTGGTGGGAACCTGTAGCGTAATGTACCTGCTGGGCTACAGCCTGGATAACCTGTCGCTGATGGCGCTGATTATCGCCACCGGTTTTGTGGTCGACGATGCAATTGTGGTGCTGGAGAATATCACCCGCTATATCGAAGAGGGACTAAGCCCGGTGCGGGCCTCGCTGAAAGGTGCGCATGAGGTGAGTTTCACCGTCCTGTCGATGACCCTGTCGCTGGTGGCGGTCTTTATCCCCATTCTGCTGATGGGCAGCATTGTCGGACGCCTGTTCCGCGAGTTTGCGGTAACGCTGACGGTATCGCTGATCATCTCAATGCTGGTTTCCCTGAGCCTGACGCCGATGCTCTGTTCGCGGCTGCTGAAACGTAAGCCTGAAGTTTCCACCCGGCCCCATCCTGTTTACCAGTGGATTGAAAATGGCCTGAATCGTCTGCTGGCGGCCTATGCTTCGGCGCTAAACTGGGTGATGCGCCATCAGCGGCTGACGCTGTTCAGCCTGATCCTGACGGTTATCCTTAACCTGTTTCTCTATTCGGTGGTGCAGAAGGGCTTCTTCCCCAACCAGGATACCGGCCTGCTGATGGGCATGCTGCGCGCTGATCAGAACGTCTCTTTCCAGGCGATGAAGCCCAAACTGCAACAGTTCGCGAAGCTGATCGAACAGGACCCGGCTGTGGATGGCGTCATGTCCTCGATGGGCAGCGGGGCTTTTGGTTCCCGCAACACCGCCAACTTCTTTGTGCACCTGAAAGATTTCGATAAACGTGACGCTACGGCGGCCGAAGTAGCGAACCGGCTGAGCGGCAAAGCGACCACTATTCCTGGCGTACAGCTGTTTCTGATGGCTGCTCAGGATATTCATATCGGCGGTCGCAGCGCCAACGCCTCTTACCAGTACAGCCTGCAGGCTGACGACCTCGACACGCTGCGCATCTGGACGCCGAAGGTAAAGGCGGCGCTGGAGGCGATCCCGCAGCTGACCAGCATCGACTCTGACTCGCAAACCGGCGGTCAGGAAGTGATGATCACTATCGATCGCGACCGGGCAAAACGCCTGGGTGTTGATGTGGAGATGCTGGACACGCTGCTGAACAATGCCTTTGCGCAGCGTCAGGTCGCTACGCTCTATAAAACGCTTAACCAGTATCACGTAGTGATGTCATTGCAGGATGCTTACACCCGCGATCCTGACATGCTGCAAAAAATGTACGTGGTCAACGACCAGGGCGATCCGGTGCCGGTTTCGGCGTTCGCCAGCTTCAGCGGCGGCAACTCGCCGCTCTCGGTGGCACATCAGGGGCAGTCGGCAACCAGCACCATCGCCTTTAATCTGGCCGATGGCGTTTCGCTGGAGCAGGCTGGGAAGCTGATCAAAACAGCGATGGCGAAAATTGCTCTGCCGGAGACGATTCAGGCCGGGTTCCAGGGGACTGCGAAAGAGTTCGCCGACCTTACCGCTTCCATGCCCTGGCTGATCCTGGCCGCGCTGGCTGCTGTTTATATTGTGCTGGGCGTGCTCTATGAGAGCTATATCCATCCGCTGACCATTCTTTCCACGCTGCCTTCCGCAGGCGTAGGGGCGTTGCTGCTGCTTTTGCTGACCCATACGCAGCTGACGGTGATTGCGCTGATCGGCATTTTATTACTGATCGGCATTGTGAAAAAGAACGCCATTATGATGATCGATTTCGCGCTGGCCGCTGAACGCAACCAGGGGCTGTCGCCGCAGCAGGCGATTACCCAGGCCTGCCTGATGCGGTTCCGCCCGATTATGATGACCACGCTGGCGGCATTTTTTGGCGCCCTGCCGCTGGCACTGGGCAGCGGTGGCGATGCCGATCTGCGCAGCCCGCTGGGGCTGGCCATTGCTGGTGGCCTGGCGCTGAGCCAGCTGTTAACCCTGTTCACCACGCCGGTGGTGTACCTTTACCTCGATCGCGCCAGCCGGGCCACCAAACGCCAGTGGTCCCGCCTGCGACATGCAGAATAGTGATGATGACTAAAACAAACCTGACCACCCTGTTACTGGCGCTGCTGCTGAGCGGCTGCGCTGTTGGACCAGATTACCAGCGGCCCATGGCCAGCGTGCCCAGCCACTATAAAGAGGCCAGGGGCTGGCAGCAGGCCCGGCCGCAGGATGGTGCCAGCAAAGGCGAATGGTGGGCGGTCTACCACGATAAGACGCTGGACGGGCTGCTGCGGCAGGTCTCCATTTCCAACCAGAACGTGGCGCAGTATGAAGCGCAATATCGCCAGGCGAGGGCACTGGTTGCGGAATCCCGTTCCGGCCTCTTTCCCAGCGTAACCGCAACTGGCGCATCCACCCGCAGCGGCAGCACAGGCAGCGCCGCAACCGGCGGTGGGCGTACCGTCAGCAACAGCCATTCACTGGAAGCCAGCGCCAGCTGGGAGCTGGATATCTGGGGCAAGCTGCGCCGCACGCTGGAAGAGAACAAGGCCAGCGCACAGGCCAGCGCAGCCGAACTGGCGAATATCACCCTCAGCGCACAGTCTGAGCTGGCGCAGGACTATTTTCAGTTACGCATTATGGATCAGCAGATTGCGCTCTATCAGCAAAGCGTGGCAGCGTATCAGCGCTACCTGACGGTCATTAATAATAAATATCAGGCGGGCAGCGAGTCCCGCGGCACGCTGGCGCAGGCGCAGGCACAGCTGGAAAGCGCCCGTGCCTCGGCGCTCGATCTCAGCTGGCAGCGAGCGCAAAACGAACACGCCATCGCCATGCTCACCGGCAAAACGCCTGCTGAATTTAGCCTGCCGGCGGCACCGCTGACCGCCACGCTGCCCGCTGTTCCGGAAGCGCTGCCTTCTGAACTCCTCCAGCGCCGCCCCGATATTGCCTATGCTGAACGTAATGTAGCCGCTGCCAATGCCGCAGTCGGCGTTGCCATTGCCGGGTACTATCCTGACCTGACGCTAAGCGCAACGGGCGGTTTCTCCAGCTCCACGTTCCACAATCTCCTGTCGCTACCGAACCGCGTCTGGTCGTTAGGGCCTGAGCTGAGCGGTACGTTACTCGACTTTGGCGCCACTTCCGCAAAAGTGGATCAGGCTCGCGCGGCCTATGATGCGGATGTAGCCAGCTACCGGCAGGCGGTGCTGGCAGGCTTTCAGGAGGTGGAAGATTACCTGGTTGAACTCCATACCCTACAGGAGGAGATGCTGGCGCAGCAGCGGGCGACGGAGGCGGCAAAAGAGTCTGCCCGCGTCACCTACAATCAGTACCAGGCGGGAATGATCGACTACCTTGATGTGGCGACCACCGAAAACAGCAGCCTGAGTTCCCAGCAGAGCCTGCTGTCGCTGCAAAGCACGCAGTGGGTGGCAAGCGTGGAGCTGATTGCCGCGCTGGGCGGCGGCTGGCAATCAACCTCACTCTGAGCAGATCTCGCGAAAAAAGTCGTCGCGCTTTAACCGGGTGCGACGAGCGCCACGCCAGACATTATGTTGCCGATCCCGCCCGCAAAAAGGGAATGAAACGCAGAGAAGGGGCAGATTTGTTCAGATAAACACTGCAATTTGGCGCCGTTGCCATTGAGTTGTTTCACCAGATCCTGCATCGTTGTAGCCAACTTTTTTATGCTAAGGAGTTGGCATGCTCTTTTCCCTGCTTCGGCTGATAGTCCGTCTCTGCTTTCGTACCCGCCTGAACGGTGAGCTTTCTGGTTTGTATAAAGAAAAAGTGCTGATTGTCCCCAACCATATGTCGTTTCTGGATGGGGTGCTGCTGGCGATTTTTTTGCCCGTTAAGCCCGTTTTTGCCGTCTACTCTTCAATCAGTGAGCGGTGGTATATGCGATGGGCGCGCAAGGTCATCGATTTTGTGCCGTTAGATCCCACCAAACCAATGTCAGTGAAGCATCTGGTGAGGGTTATCGGGCAGGGGCGTCCGGTAGTGATCTTCCCGGAAGGACGTATCACGGTGACCGGTTCGCTGATGAAAATTTATGAGGGGGCCGGTTTTGTCGCGGCAAAATCACAGGCGACAGTGGTGCCGCTGCGCATTGAGGGCGCTGAGTTTACCCCTTTTGGTCGCCTGGCAGGCGTCTTTAAACGCCGGCTTTTTCCCACCATCTCCCTGACCGTGCTGCCTGCAACCATTATCCCGATGCCGGAAGCGCCCAGCGCGCGGGAACGACGCAAGCTGGCCGGTGAGCATCTGCATCATATTATGATGGAAGCCCGTATGGCGGTTCGCCCGCGTGAGACGCTCTGGCAGGCATTTCTGTCGGCCCGCACGCGGTATGGTTTTTTCAAACCCTGCATTGAAGATGTGAATTTCACGCCAGACAGTTACACCAGCCTGTTAAAGAAATCACTGGGCGTGGGGCGGATTCTGGAACGTTATACTGCGCCGGGGGAATATATCGGCCTGCTGCTGCCCAATGCCACAGTGACGGCAGCGGCGATCCTGGGTGCCTCCATGCGTGGACGCGTTCCCGCCATGCTCAACTATACCTCGGGGGTCAAAGGCGTCAGCAGCGCGCTAACAGCTGCTGAAGTTAAAACCGTCTTTACCTCGCGTCAGTTTCTGGATAAGGGCAAGCTCTGGCATCTGCCGGAAGAGATAACCCAGGTAAATTGGGTCTTTCTTGAAGATCTCAAAGATACCATCACCACACAGGACAAACTTTGGATCCTGGGGCATCTGCTGCTGCCACGTCTGGCTGAAATCGATCAGCAGCCTGAGGACGCGGCGATGGTGCTGTTTACTTCCGGCTCAGAAGGGCACCCCAAAGGGGTGGTGCATTCGCATAAAAGCCTGCTGGCAAACGTTGAGCAGATCAGAACCGTGGCGGATTTCACCCCGCGAGATCGTTTTATGTCTGCGCTGCCGCTGTTCCACGCTTTCGGCCTGACGGTAGGACTCTTTACGCCGCTGATGACCGGGGCACAGGTATTCCTCTATCCCAGCCCGCTGCACTACCGTATCATTCCTGAGCTGGTCTATGACCGTAACTGCACCGTGCTGTTTGGCACCTCAACCTTCCTGGGCAACTATGCCCGTTTCGGTAATCCCTATGATTTCGCGCGGCTGCGCTACGTGGTGGCGGGAGCCGAGAAGCTCCAGGAAACGACGCGGCAAACCTGGATGGAAAAATTCGGCATCCGTATTCTGGAAGGCTATGGCGTGACGGAATGCGCGCCGGTTGTCGCCATTAACGTGCCGATGGCGGCGAAAAATCACACCGTGGGCCGCATTCTGCCCGGCATGGATTCACGCCTGATCGCCGTTCCGGGAATTGAGCAGGGCGGTTTGCTGCAACTGCGGGGGCCTAACATTATGAAAGGCTACCTGCGCGTTGAGAAACCGGGCGTGCTTGAAGCACCAGAGGCGGACAACGGGGAAGGGCAGATGGAAGCAGGATGGTACGATACCGGCGACATCGTGAGCTTTGACGATCACGGCTTCTGCCAGATTCAGGGACGCATGAAACGTTTTGCAAAAATTGCGGGTGAAATGGTGTCGCTGGAAACCGTTGAGCAGATTGCCCTTAAAGCCTCCGCAGAGAAGCAACACGCGGCCTCAATAAAACCAGACGGCAACCGTGGCGAAGCGCTGGTGCTGTTCACCACCGACAGCGAGCTTACCCGCGACAAGTTGCAGCGCGTCGCCCGCGAGCAGGGTAGCCCGGAGCTGGCCGTGCCAAGAGACATTCGTGTGCTGAAACAGCTGCCGCTCCTGGGCAGCGGCAAGCCCGATTTTGTTACCCTGCGCAGCATGGCTGAAAAACCGGAGAGCAATAATGAGTAATGCCGGGAGTTCGCAAAAGCTGCTATCCAGAGGAATGCTGGCCGTCATTGCCGCGCAGTTCCTTTCTGCTTTTGGTGATAATGCGTTGCTGTTCGCCACTCTGGCCGTGTTAAAGCAGCAGGTTTACCCGGACTGGAGCCAGCCGGTGCTGCAGATGGTGTTTGTCGCCACCTATATTATCCTCGCGCCATTTGTCGGGCAGATGGCGGACAGTTTCGCCAAGGGCCGGGTAATGATGTTTGCCAACGGCCTGAAGCTGCTGGGGGCGCTGACTATCTGTTTCGGCTTCAATCCGTTTATCGGCTACAGCCTGGTCGGCGTGGGCGCGGCAGCCTATTCACCGGCTAAATATGGCATCCTGGGGGAGATAACCGGCGGAGAGACGCTGGTGAAAGCCAACGGCCTGATGGAGGCCTCCACCATCGCCGCTATTCTGCTGGGCTCTGTAGCGGGAGGCTTCCTCGCCGATCTCAATCTGCTGGCGGCGTTGGTTGCCTGCGTAGTGGCTTACGGACTGGCGGTAGCAGCCAATATGCTGATCCCGAAACTGGCGGCCGCCAGACCGGGGCAGCCGTGGCATCCCGGCAAAATGTCCGCCAGCTTCTTCCGGGCCTGTCGCGCGCTGTGGCGGGATGGCGAAACCCGCTTCTCGCTGGTTGGCACCAGCCTCTTTTGGGGCGCAGGGGTGACGTTGCGTTTCCTGCTGGTGCTCTGGGTGCCGGTGGCGTTAGGTATTACCGATAATAAAACACCAACGCTGCTTAACGCGATGGTGGCAATCGGCATCGTGATTGGTGCCGGGGCTGCGGCCAAACTGGTGACGCTGAAAACCGTGGGACGCTGTATGCCTGCGGGGGTACTGATTGGTATCGCGGTAGTATTCTTCTCGCTGCAACACTCTATGGCTGGCGCTTATGCCCTGTTGGTGGCGATTGGCGTACTGGGAGGCTTCTTCGTGGTACCGCTTAATGCCCTGCTGCAGTTACGCGGTAAAGAGAGCGTGGGCGCGGGAAATGCCATTGCGGTGCAGAATCTCGGCGAAAACAGCGCAATGCTGATCATGCTGGGGCTCTATTCGCTGGCTGTCAAAGCTGGAGCGCCGCCCGTGGCGACCGGCATAGGGTTCGGTGCGCTGTTTGCGCTGGCGATTGCGGTTCTCTGGGGCTGGCAACTGGCGCAAAAGCGCGGAAGGGGCTGAATAAAACTGGGCCTTTTGTGACAAAAGGCCCGCTGTGAAGTGAAAAGCGCCTCCCTGCGCCTTCTCTTCGGGAAAGTCGTGCGGCTATCCCTTAAGGCGACGGGAAGGTATAACGGCGATGGATCGCCTCCAGTCCCTGCATTACCTCTTCATCCAGCGTCAGGTTATAGCTGTCGATATTAATCTGCAGCTGCTCCAGGGTGGTTGCACCCAGCAGGGTGCTGGCGACAAACGGCTGCTGACGAACAAATGCCAGCGCCATTTGTGACGGGTCCAGCCCGTGCCTGTTAGCCAGCGCCACATATTCAGCGATAGCCAGCTGCGCCTGCTCGCCGCTGTAGCGGGTAAAACGGCTGAAGAGCGTGTTGCGTGCGCCTTCCGGTTTTGCCCCGTTCAGGTATTTTCCGCTCAGCGTGCCAAAAGCCAGGCTTGAATAGGCGAGCAACTCCACCCCTTCCAGATGACTGATCTCCGCCAGACCCACTTCAAAACTGCGGTTCAGCAGGCTGTAGGGATTTTGAATGCTGACGATGCGCGGCAGCTCGTGCTTTTCCGCCAGTTGCAGATAACGCATCACGCCATAGGGCGTTTCATTTGAGACGCCGATATAGCGAATTTTCCCCGCCCGTACCTGTTCGTTAAGGGCTTCCAGCGTCTCCAGCAGCGTTACCGTGGCACTCCCCTCACTGTATTCATAGGATAACTTGCCAAAATAGTTAGTTTGACGCTGGGGCCAGTGCAACTGGTAGAGATCCAGATAATCCGTATTAAGTCGCTTAAGGCTGGCATCCAGCGCCTCACGGATATTCTTGCGATCAAGCGCCTGATTGGGGCGGATAGAGGCATCAGCGCCGCGAACCGGTCCGGCAATTTTAGAGGCCAGGATCACTTTTTCACGGTTGCCGCGAGCCTTCAGCCAGCTGCCGATATATTTTTCGGTTAAACCCTGAGTTTCCGGGCGCGGAGGCACCGGGTACATTTCAGCGGTATCAATAAGGTTAATACCGGAACGGAGCGCCAGATCTAACTGGGCGTGGGCGTCGGCTTCGCTGTTCTGCTCACCAAACGTCATGGTTCCCAAACCCAGGCTACTGACTTCCAGGGTGCTGTGGGGGATACGGTGATAGTGCATTTGCCGGCTTCCTTTTTTCATTATTAAAAGGTCTGGAATCTGAAGCATGCCCAGCATGAGGTGCATAGCCTCGCGGTGCGCACTCAGATCCGGCATTTGACTATAACCGCCGTAAGCGGCAGGGGGAAGAGGGGATTTATCGGGAAGTGCGGAGAGAGCCACCCTGGCAGAGCAAACGGGTGGCGTAATGTCTCTTAGCGTTCAACAATGGAGGAAACTTCATCACCATTAATCTGCAACTCATGGCCTGAACGGTCAGTATATTTCACCAGGCCGGTCTCTTTATCTATTTCAGGTTTCCCCTTAGTCATGATCATATTGCCTTCCCTGGTGGCCATGACGTAATCGCTGCTGCACCCGCTGACCAGTGTGGCCAACATCAGCGCCGCTGCGCCGAACACATACTTCATATTTCTCTCCCTTAAAACCTAAAACTGATGCGTCTGGTTATAGCGCATTTTTTGCAGGGGATCAGTAGAAGAACTCCGAAAGTGTGGAGCAAGCACGTGGTGCCATTGACTTTATTCGTAAAATGATATTACAGGCAGCGGGCAGGCCGGGTGAGCGGCCTGCATAAGATCAGGCAACTTTCTTTTTACTGCGCATCAGATTCAGGCACTCAACCGCCATTGAGAAGAACATGGCGAAATAGATGTACCCTTTTGGCACATGGATATTGAAACTTTCCAGAATCAGCGTAAAGCCGACCAGAATAAGGAACGCCAGCGCCAGCATTTTAACGGAAGGGTGACGCTCTACAAATTCCCCAATCGATCTGGCGGCAAACATCATGACGCCAACCGCGATCACTACGGCAGCCATCATAATAATCAGATGATCGGAAAGGCCCACGGCGGTAATGACCGAATCCAGGCTGAAGATAATATCCAGCAGCATAATTTGTACGATGGCACCAATAAACGAATGGACGTTGGTCTGATGCGCCTCTTCACCACCTTCGATCGTCTCATGGATTTCCGCGCTCGACTTCCATAGCAGGAACAGCCCGCCAAAGAGCAGGATCAGATCGCGGGCGGAGAAACTGTGATCCATCAGCGTGAACAGCGGCGTGGTCAGTCGGATAACCCAGGCGATAGAGGCCAGAAGGCCCAGACGCATTAACATCGCGCCAGCCAGACCCATGCGACGGGCGGCATTCTGCTGATGTTTCGGCAGTTTGGCGACAACCAGAGAGAGGAAAATAATATTATCTATACCCAAAACGATCTCAAGAATCGTCAGCGTACCAAGGGCCAGCCAGGCATTGGGATCTGCAATCCAATCAAACATACTAACATTGCATCCTAAACGAAAAGTAAACGGGGAGTATACGCAACCCTCGGGCCGCCCGCCATCCGTGGCTTCAGCTCCTACAATAAAAAATGACGGGCCAGCAGCGGGCCAGTAAAAGACTTCTTCAGATAGAAGCCGCGGGGAAGGGTCATAATCGGCTGACCGTTTTCGCCAATTCCTTCCGTCAGGGCCTTACTGTTGGCCGCCTTAGGGCGAATTTGCAGCACTTCTCCGTGCCGGGCGGTGATGCGCTCTACCTGACCCAGCACAATCATATCCATTAACTCTTCCCAGTCTCGCTGTAGCAGCGCCTCTTCTTCTGCGCTGGCACTCCATAACAGCGGCGCGCCGACGCGACGTTCAGCCAGCGGAATGGCGCGATCCCCCTCAACTGGAACCCAGAGTACCCGTTGCAGCTTATGGCGAACGTGGCTTGTCTGCCAGGTGACGCCCGTATTACCGGTTAACGGGGCGACACAGACAAAAGTCGTCTCCAGAGGACGGCCTAATGCATCAACCGGTATGGTTTTTAGCTCAACGCCGATCTCCGCAAAATCCTGTTCCGGTTTACTGCCCGCGCTGGCACCCAGATAGCGTTCCAGCAGCATGCCAACCCAGCCTTTATCCCTTCTGAGATCCTGAGGGATCGCCAATCCTCCGCGCTCTGCCAGCTCACCCAGGGTAAAACCCGCCAGGCGCTGAGCACGTGCCAGCAGAACCCCCTCGTTTTCCGGAGAGGGTACCGGGATAAAATCACCGCCCATGAATAACTCGCTGTAGTTGGTTAAAAATTAACCACACTTTTGCACTGAGGTTCAGCCGCAAAAAATGATTGTGTAAAACAGGAATAATAACATGATAAATCATGCTTTTTTATTTTCCTGTGGCGGGAAAGCAGCGCGCGTCCGTAAGGTTATGCCAAAGTTGTCACCGACAATGAACAGGATCACCCCCCCTGTTATCCACAGAAAAATGGGATAACTCCCTTTTTACAACACTACTGTTTCGATTTACAGCCTTGACGGCCCAGGATTACGACTTTTTGCCCGATTTATGCTTAACTCAGCGGCATAACCTGTGGATAAAAAGCGCGGTGCTCGATCTTTCGCCAGTCGGGAGGCACAGCACTGTGACAACAGAATGAACAGGGCAGCAGGAGCCTGTATATCCGGATAAATCCTAATGCTTAGAGCGGGTTAATAAAAAAGCGCGCGCCTGATCGGCTGAAACAGGAAAAAGTTTTCCCCAATGGTTAACAGAGTTCTGCACAAAGCTATCCACAGAAAACGTGAATAAGATCGCGCTTTACCGCCTTATTCTGTTTATAACTCGCCCCAGGAGGGCAAGTTATCCCGTGTTTACCGCGTGCTGAGGGCGTAAAGCAGTGGTTTACCACCTGTGAGGAGTATGAAACAATCAGAACATCCGAGTTTTAGTTAGAGGTAGTCCAGTGATCGATGATGATGGCTACCGCCCGAATGTTGGTATCGTAATTTGTAACAGGCAGGGACAGGTGGTGTGGGCCAGGCGATTTGGTCAGCACTCCTGGCAGTTTCCTCAGGGAGGGATTAATGCTGGGGAGACGGCGGAACAGGCGATGTACCGGGAACTTTTCGAAGAAGTCGGTTTGCACCGCAAAGATGTTCGCATCCTTGCCTCTACCCGAAACTGGTTACGCTACAAGTTGCCAAAACGTTTGGTGCGTTGGGATACAAAGCCGGTCTGTATCGGCCAGAAACAGAAATGGTTTCTTCTGCAATTATTGTGCAATGACGCGGATATCAACATGCAAACCAGCAGCACGCCGGAATTTGATGGCTGGCGCTGGGTCAGCTTCTGGTATCCGGTTCGTCAGGTAGTCTCGTTCAAACGCGACGTTTATCGTCGGGTGATGAAAGAGTTTGCCAGCGTGGTGATGCCGCTGCAGGAGAGTACCGCACAGCGAAATACGCCTGCTTATCGACGGAAGAGAGGTTAAGCCACCTGGATTATGCTCACACAGCTTCGCGAAATAGTTGAAAAAGTGGCAGGAGCGCCCCGACTCACGGAGGCGCTGGACATCCTGGTCAACGAGATCTGCCTGGCGATGGAAACCGAAGTCTGTTCGGTCTACCTTGCCGATCACGATCGCCGCTGCTATTACCTGATGGCGACACGTGGGTTGAAAAAGCCACGTGGCCGCACTGTGGCACTCGCCTTTGACGAAGGGATTGTCGGGCTGGTGGGCCGGCTGGCTGAGCCAATTAACCTTGCTGATGCGCAGAGTCACCCCAGCTTCAAATATGTTCCCTCCGTAAAAGAAGAGCGTTTCCGCTCGTTCCTGGGTGTGCCTATTATCAGCCGTCGTCAGCTGCTGGGGGTGCTGGTTGTTCAGCAGCGGGAGCATCGTCAGTTCGACGAGAGTGAAGAGTCGTTCCTGGTCACGCTGGCAACGCAGATGGCGACCATCCTGTCGCAATCCCAGCTGAATGCGCTGTTTGGACAATATCGTCAGACGCGGATCCGTGCGCTGGCCGCATCGCCAGGCGTGGCGGTTGCTGAGGGGTGGGTGGATACCACGCAGCCTTCCCTCGAGCACGTTTTCGCGGCCTCCACTCTGGATACTCATCGTGAGCGTGAGCGCCTCTCGCTGGCGATGGATGAAGCCTCCAGCGAATTCCGTCGCTACAGCAAACGCTTTACTGCCAGCGTGCATAAAGAGAGCGCGGCAATCTTCGATCTCTATTCGCATTTGCTCAGCGACAACCGGCTGAAAAAAGATCTCTATGCCGAGATTGATGCAGGATCGGTTGCCGAGTGGGCGGTGAAAAAGGTGATTGAGAAGTTCGCGGCACAGTTTGCCAGCCTGCAGGACAGCTATCTGCGGGAGCGTTCTGGCGATTTGCGCGTTCTGGGGCAGCGGCTGCTGTTTCACCTCGACGATACCGTGCAGGGCACCAATACCTGGCCTGAACGTTTTGTACTGGTGGCCGACGAGCTGACAGCTACCACGCTGGCGGAGCTGCCTCACGACCGGTTATCCGGGGTGGTGGTCAGAGATGGCGCCTCAAACTCGCATGCAGCCATTATGGTGCGCGCGATGGGCATCCCGACGGTAATGGGCGCAGATATTCAGCCCGAATTGCTGAACGGCAGGCTGCTGATAGTGGATGGCTATCGCGGCGAGCTGTTGGTTGATCCCGAGCCGGTGCTGGTGCAGGAGTACCAGCGGCTGATCAGCGAAGAAAATGAGCTGAGCAAGCTGGCCGAAGATGTGGTTGAGCAGCCCGCCAGGCTTAAAAGCGGCGAACTGGTTAAGGTGATGCTGAACGCCGGGCTTAGCGCTGAGCATGAAAAAGCGCAGGGAAGCTGGGTTGATGGCGTCGGGCTCTACCGCACCGAAATTCCCTTTATGCTGCAAAACGGCTTCCCCTCTGAAGAAGAGCAGGTGGCGCAGTACCAGGGCATGCTTCAGCTGTTTCTGGAGAAACCCGTTACGCTGAGAACCCTGGACGTGGGGGCGGACAAGCAGCTGCCCTATATGCCTATCTCTGAAGAGAATCCCTGCCTGGGCTGGCGCGGCATTCGCCTGACGCTCGACCAGCCGGAAATTTTCCTGGTCCAGGTACGGGCCATGCTGCGCGCCAACGTTGCCAGCGATAATCTCAGTATCCTGCTGCCGATGATCACCAGCATTGATGAAATTGACGAAGCTAAACGGCTGATCGATCGTGCCGCTCGTGAAGTGGAAGAGATGCTGGGCTACGCGATCCCCAGCCCCAGGATCGGCGTGATGATCGAGGTGCCGTCAATGATCTTCATGATCGGCCATCTCACCGGGCGCGTGGACTTTGTCTCCGTGGGCACCAACGATCTGACGCAGTATCTGCTAGCCGTCGATCGCAATAATACCCGCGTAGCTAACCTGTATGACAGCCTGCATCCTGCCGTGCTGAGAGGCCTGAAAACCATCGCGCTGGAAGCGGAAAAAGCGGGTATTGAGCTCTGCCTGTGTGGCGAAATGGCGGGCGATCCAATCTGTGTGGCCGTGCTGGTCGGTCTGGGATATCACCATCTCAGTATGAATGGCCGTAATGTTGCGCGGGTGAAATACCTTTTGCAGCATATCGATTATCAGGAAGCAAGGCTGCTTGCAGAGCAGAGTCTCAGGGCGACGCTGGCCAGCGAAGTGCGTAGCCAGATCGCCGCTTTTATGGAGCGACATGGGCTTGGCGGCCTGATCCGGGGCGGCCGCTAGCACTCTTAACAAAGTTTACAGTTCCGCCGGATCGCAACAATTCCTGCTGTGCTATGATGCGCGCCTTAATACAGCGCCCCGCGCGCGCTGATTCCGTCGCCTGCCGGTCAGGACAGACTTTAAAAATGGTGAAAGATGAACAACGGCTATCTGGCTTTCCCCCAATTTGACCCGGTGATTTTCTCCGTCGGGCCAATCTCTCTGCACTGGTACGGACTGATGTACCTTGTCGGCTTTATTTTTGCTATGTGGCTGGCCGTACGTCGTGCCAACAAACCCGGCAGCGGCTGGAAAAAGGAAGAAGTTGAGAATCTGCTCTATGCCGGCTTCCTGGGCGTGTTTCTGGGCGGACGTATTGGCTATGTGCTGTTCTACAATCTGCCGCTGTTTCTGGATAATCCGCTCTATCTGTTCAAAGTCTGGGATGGCGGCATGTCATTCCACGGCGGCCTGATTGGCGTAATCTGCGTGATGCTGTGGTTTGCCCGTCGCACGAAACGTAACTTCTTCCAGGTGGCTGATTTTATCGCTCCACTGATCCCCTTTGGTCTGGGCGCGGGGCGTTTAGGTAACTTTATCAACGGTGAGCTGTGGGGCCGCGTGGCGCCCGACCTGCCGTGGGCGATGCTGTTCCCCGGCTCACGCAGCGAGGATGTCGCTCTGGCGGCTACCCATCCTGAATGGCAGTCGCTGCTGGCGACCTACGGCGTTCTGCCGCGTCACCCTTCACAGGTGTACGAGCTGCTGCTGGAAGGCGTGGTGCTGTTTATTATTCTTAACCTCTTTATTCGTAAGAATCGCCCGATGGGCGCGGTTTCGGGCCTGTTCCTGATTGGGTATGGCGCGTTCCGCATTATCGTGGAGTTCTTCCGTCAGCCTGATGCGCAGCTTGGTCTGTTCGACAACGCCATCAGCATGGGACAAATTTTGTCTCTGCCAATGATCCTGGCAGGGATAATCATGATGGTCTGGGCTTATCGCCATCAAAGCACGCAGCAATTACGAGAGGGCAAATGAAACAGTATCTGGCGTTAATGAAGAAAGTGCTGGAAGAAGGCACACCGAAAAATGACCGTACCGGTACCGGCACGCTGTCGATTTTTGGTCACCAGATGCGCTTCAATTTGCAGGAAGGTTTTCCGCTGGTCACCACTAAAAAGTGCCATCTGCGTTCTATTATCCATGAACTGCTGTGGTTCCTGAATGGCGATACCAATACCGGCTATTTGCAGGAAAACAACGTCTCCATCTGGGACG
The DNA here is from genome assembly GCF_033657285.1 of Erwinia sp. MMLR14_017. Classification (NCBI taxonomy): domain Bacteria; kingdom Pseudomonadati; phylum Pseudomonadota; class Gammaproteobacteria; order Enterobacterales; family Erwiniaceae; genus Erwinia; species Erwinia sp. MMLR14_017. Next base: position 321,654 of record NZ_JAWVWP010000003.1, read on the forward strand.
AGTGGGCTGATGAGAACGGCGACCTCGGGCCGGTTTACGGTAAACAGTGGCGTAGCTGGGGAGCGGCCGATGGCCGTCAGATTGACCAGCTCAGCAACGTTCTGAAGCAGCTGAAAAGCGATCCGGACTCGCGCCGTATCATCGTTTCCGCGTGGAACGTGGGCGAGCTGGATGAGATGGCGCTGGCGCCTTGCCATGCGTTCTTCCAGTTCTACGTTGCAGACGGTAGGCTCTCGTGCCAGCTGTATCAGCGTTCCTGCGACGTCTTCCTGGGCCTGCCGTTTAACATCGCCAGCTATGCGTTACTGGTGCATATGGTGGCGCAGCAGTGCGATCTGGAAGTGGGCGATTTTGTCTGGACGGGTGGCGATACGCACCTCTACAGCAACCATATGGATCAAACTCACCTGCAGTTGTCCCGCGAGCCGCGTTCGCTGCCAAAGCTGATTATCAAACGCAAGCCAGCCTCGCTGTTTGATTACCGTTTTGAAGATTTTGAGATTGAAGGGTACGACCCGCATCCGCCTATCAAGGCACCGGTCGCTGTTTGATAATAAGCAGGAGCGGGTAAAACCGCTCCTGTTACGAAAGCTGATGATGGCGGGTAAGCGCTCGTTCATCTCATCAACTATCTTATCCCTCGTCAGACCTTCCCCAGCAATAATCAGCCTGGTATGATCCCTGTTAACATTCCTTGTAGCGCATTCCCCCTCTCCGGCAGATCTTTTTACGAGCGCCTTCGCAATAATTTCCCCTTAAGCTGCAACAGAAATTATTAACTGGATTTTCTCTCGCAGGTGCAGATTTTGCCGCTGGACGGCTCTGGCAAAAAAAGCAAAATGGCCCTCATGAAAACGTCGGGATTTACCTTAACCGAGCTGTTAATTGTGATGGTGATTGCCAGCATAGTTTCTCTGGGCGCAACGGGCGGCTGGCTGCGCTGGCAGCAGCTCCAGCGGCTGAACGACAGCGCACGACAGGTTCAGCATTTTCTTCTGCGGTTACGGGCGGAGGCGAATGAGCACAACAGCCAGCTTTTGTTGTGGCGCGGCGGCAACACAACATGGTGCATCGGCAGCGGTCCGCCTCTGCCCTGCGCGACACCCTCACGTAAAATACTGACTGCGCCCTGGGCTGAGATTTCACTGCACTCTTTAACAGAGGGTACCGGCTTTTATGGTCGCCGTGACGTGGCGAAACCAGGCCGCATTGTGCTCGCCGGGGCGGCAGGTGAACGCCATATCGTTGTCTCATCCCGCGGTCGCGTAAGAATTTGCGAGGATAAGTGCCCATGAAAGAGTCCGGATTCAGTCTGATGGAAATGCTGGTGGCGCTGGCCGTCAGCAGCGTGCTGTTAGTGGGTGCCGCCAGAGTGCTTCCGGCGCTGCAATGCCACAATCTGCAGACGCTGATGCGCTTTCAACTGCATGAAGAGATCCAGCTAATGATGGCCAGGCTGCAAAAAGCGGTAATCAGAGCGGGTTATTGCAAAGGAGAGTGTGCCGGTGCCGCTCTCCACATTGCGGAAAGCGGGCGCTGTTTTTTAGTGCGCTGGGATGAAAACAGCAACGGGAGATGGGAAGGAACCGGCAGCGCAGAGAGCGACCTCTACGGTTACCGCTTCCGTCAGGGCAGCCTGGAGATGCAGCGCGGTGTTGATAACTGTGAAGGCAGTGGCTGGGAGAGGCTGAACGATCCGGCGACGGTCATGCTGTCTGATTTTCATATCATCCAGCATGACAAACAGATACGGCTGGCTATCTCCGCTTTTGCCAGAGCCTTTCCCCGGCAGTCGGTCACCCTTGAACGCTGGATCACGGCGGGGAATTTATGAAGCAGACTGGCAGCGCCCTGTTTATGGTGATCGTTCTGCTGGCGCTTTCGGCAGCACTGCTTGGTGCCACTCGCAGGCAGTTGGATCAGAGCTTAAGTCGAACCGGTGATGAGCAGCAGTACCTGTATCAGACCAGTCAGGCATTCTCTGCACTTGCCTGGGGCAGCCAACAAACCTGGTCCGGTAGCGCGGGATGGCAGTGCCGACAAGAGCGTGCCGCTGGCTGGCGAAGCTGTCTTTATCAGGCGGAAAGTTCTCCTGCGCTGCTGCGTGGGGAAAGTGGAACTGCGTCGATTGCCCTTTATCAATGGGTGACGTGGAAGAGGGAGAGTGGCCGGGTAGTCGCCGTGCCGCATGGCTGGCTGGACTACTGCCCGCTGACCGAAGAGGAGAGGTGTAATCCTGATGAGGAGACAGCAAGGTTTTAGCTTACCGGAAACGCTGGTTGCGCTGGCCCTGTTTGCCAGCAGCCTGGTGGCATTGATGCATTATCACACCGCGCTGGTAAAAGGGTTTCAGCTTCAGGCAGAGCAGAAAGAGGCCTGGCGCTATGCCTGGCAGCGTTTCGAAGGCTATCAGCCACCGCGCTGGCAAAGCTCGCTGACACAGCAGCCAGCCTCTTCCGGCTGCCAGCTGCTGACTTCATCAGTAGTCAGCCCTCTGGGGCGCGAGGCGAAGCTAACGTTGTTACGCTGCCGGGAGGCTGGCAAGTGACCCGGAGATTTTGCAACGGCGTCAGGACGGGGTAAAGTAGCGGCGCATCGCGCCATTCAGACATTCAGCCATTCAGGAGCCACCATGTTTACCGTTTACCACTCAAATCAGCTGGATTTGCTGAAAACGCTGGCGGCCTGGCAGATTGAGAACCAGCCCCTGCGCGATCCGTTCCAGTCTGAAGTGGTGCTGGTACAGAGCCCCGGCATGGCGCAGTGGCTGCAAATGTCCCTTGCGGAGCAGTTTGGCATTGCGGCGAATATTAGTTTCCCGCTGCCCGCGAGCTTTATCTGGGATATGTTTGTGCGGGTGCTGCCTGACATCCCCAAAGAGAGCGCGTTTAATAAAGCGAGTATGAGCTGGAAGCTGATGACCCTGCTGCCAGAGATGCTCTCACACCCTGAGTTTACGCTGCTGGATCACTACCTGAAGGATGACGGCGACAAGCGGAAACTGTTCCAGCTTGCCTCCCGCATTGCTGACCTGTTTGACCAGTATCTGGTTTATCGCTCATCCTGGCTGAACAGTTGGGAGAAAGGGAAGCTTATTGAGGGCCTGGGCGAAGCACAACAGTGGCAGGCTCCTCTCTGGGCGGCGCTGGTTGAGTACACCAGAAAACTTGGTCAGCCTGAATGGCACCGCGCCAATCTCTATTCACGATTTATCTCCACGCTGGAAAACAGCAGCGTGCGGCCGCCAAATTTGCCCGACAGGATATTTATCTGCGGTATATCTGCCTTGCCGCCTGTCTATCTGCAGGCGCTTCAGGCGCTTGGAAAGCATATCGATATTCATCTGCTGTTCACTAACCCCTGTCGCCATTACTGGGGGGACATTCAGGATTATGCCTTTCTGGCAAAACTGCAAAGCCGTCGCCGTCAGCATTATGAACAGCAGCGGGAAAGCGCGCTGTTTCGTCAGCCTGATGCAGCAGAGCTTTTCAATGAGGCCGGTGAGCAGCAGTTAAGCAATCCGCTTCTGGCCTCCTGGGGAAAGCTGGGCAGAGACAACCTGTTTCTGCTGGCACAGATGGAGTGCCGGGAAATTGATGCGTTTGTCGATATCGAGCCCACCACGCTGCTGCAGAGCCTGCAGCACGATCTGCTGGAGCTGGAAGACAATGCGGTCATAGGACTGCAGCTTGAAGAGTGGCAAACCAGTCGCCGCAAGCGTCTGCTGGACCCTGCCGACAGATCGGTCAGCATTCATCTCTGCCACAGCCCACAGCGGGAAGTTGAGGTTCTGCAGGACCGTTTGCTGCAAATGATGGCGAGCGATCCCTCACTTTCCCCTCGTGATGTGATTGTGATGGTAGCCGATATTGATGCCTACACTCCTTTTATACAGGCCGTGTTTGGCAATGCTCCCACCGACCGTTACCTGCCTTTTGCTATCTCAGACCGCCGGGCCAGTCAGGCTCACCCGGCGTTGCAGGCTTTTATCTCCCTGTTGGCTCTGCCAGACAGCCGGTTCACCTCTGAAGAGGTGCTGGCCCTGCTGGAAGTGCCCGCTCTGGCAAACCGCTTTGCGATTAATGAAGAGGGGCTGAAGCGGCTACGCAGTTGGGTGGAAGAGTCAGGGATCCGTTGGGGGCTGGATGATGACACCATTCGTAATCTGGAGCTTACGCCAACCGGACAGCATACCTGGCATTTTGGCCTGACCCGCATGCTGCTGGGCTATGCCATCCACAGCGAAAGCGGCCACTGGCAGGGCGTTCTGCCCTATGATGAGTCGAGTGGACTGATAGCCGAGCTGGCGGGAAACCTGGCCGAGCTGCTGATGCGGCTTCGCTACTGGCGGGCTTTATTAAACGAGGAGAGGGTACTTCAGGAGTGGTTACCTCTCTGTCGGGCACTGCTTAACGACTTCTTTGCCGGCGATGCCGATACAGAAGCGGCTCTGGCGCTGATTGAAGATCAGTGGCAGCAGGCTATTAACTGCGGTATCCAGGCAAAGTACGATCGGGCTATCCCGCTTTCGCTGCTGCGTGATGAACTGGCAAGCCGTCTTGATCAGGAACGTATCAGCCAGCGCTTCCTGGCGGGGCCTGTTAACTTCTGTACCCTGATGCCGATGCGATCCATTCCTTTCAAGGTGGTGTGCCTGCTGGGCATGAACGATGGGGTTTACCCCCGCACGCTGCCGCCGCTTGGCTTTGACCTGATGAGCCAGAAGCCTGAAAAGGGCGACCGTAGCCGCCGTGACGATGACCGCTATCTGTTTCTTGAGGCTATTAATTCCGCCCAGCAGATGCTCTATATCAGCTATATCGGTCGGACGATTCAGGACAACTCAGAACGCTTCCCTTCAGTGCTGGTCAGTGAGCTGGTGGAGTATATCAGCCAAAGTTTCTGCCTGGAGAAGGATCGAATGCTGGATGTGGACAGCAGCGCCAGGGGCGTGGTCGATCATATCCATCATCTGCACAGCAGAATGCCCTTTGCGGCGGAGAACTTCTCTCCCGTGGCTGAGTTTCGCAGTTTTGCGGCCGAGTGGTTGCCTGCCGCCACGGCCAGCGGCGTTCCGCATCCTGCCTTTATGCAGCCGTTGCCGCCGCTGACGGTGGAGGAGCTTAACCTTGAGCAGCTGGTGCGTTTCTGGCGGCATCCGGTGCGGGCCTTTTTCAGCCAGCGGCTGGGCGTCAGTTTTGTGCTTGAAGAGACCAGCCTGCCGGATGCAGAGCCTTTTTTGATGGATAACCTCAGCCGCTATCAGGTCAACAAGCTGTTGCTGAATACGCTGATTGATGAGCAGCCCACCGAGTCGCTTTACGATTTGCAACGGGCAGCGGGGCTGCTTCCTTATGGTGCCTGGGGAGAACTCTTCTGGCAGTCTCAGCTGGAAGAGATGGCGGATCTCGCCAGTCGGGTACGCGAGCAGCGGAAAGAATCAGCAAGCTGGGAAATCGCACTTCAGGTAGGGGGCGTACAGCTTCACGGCTGGCTGCCACAGGTTCAGGATGACGGTTTACTGCGCTGGCGTCCCGGACATCTGAATTTTACCGATGGCCTGTCATTGTGGCTGGAGCATCTGGTCTACTGCATGCTGGGCGGGCAGGGCAGCAGCAGAATGTTTGGCAAAAAAGAGAGCCAGTGGCGATTCCCGCCGCTAAGCATTGAACAGGCTACCTCGCTTCTGGAGCGCTATGTCGAAGGCTACCGGCAGGGGATGTGTTCGCCTTTGCTGCTGCTGCCGCGCAGCGGCGGAGCCTGGCTGGAAACGGCCTGGGATGAAAAGTCCGGGGTGATATTGCATGATGAGAGCATCCAGGCCAAAGCCAGGAGCAAGCTGCTTCAGGCCTGGCAAGGGAACCAGCAGATTGAAGGGGAGGGAAGCGATCCCTATCTGGCACGCCTTTTCCGCACTTTGGATGAGGAAATAATGCAGCAAATCGCCCGGAATGCGGAAATTTGGCTGTTGCCGCTGCTGCAGATGAATGACACAGGGCGGGACATCCTGTAGTGTTACTTTATAACCATTTGCTGTTTTTTACTTTCTTGTTTCCCTTTCGTTCACAGCCGGAAGGGAAAATATCCAGGGTAAACTTCTGCTGCCCTCCTTGCTGACAGGGACGGAGCAGCCAGAAGAGTAGATCGTCGAGGAGTTTGAATGCGTCGTTATGCAGTCTGGTTCACCACGTTTTTTCTGCTGTTTTCCCTGATCCCGCTGGCTCAGGCCCAACCTGGCTGGCAACCTGTGCCTGAAGCGATCCGCAAAAGCGAAAAAGATCCGCGCGACTATCAGGCGATCAAACTGGATAACGGCATGACGGTGCTGCTGGTCTCCGATCCGCAGGCGACGAAATCGCTCTCTGCACTTACTCTTCCGGTGGGATCGCTAGAAAACCCGCGTAACCAGCAGGGGCTGGCTCACTATCTTGAGCATATGCTGCTGATGGGGTCCGAGCACTACCCTCAGCCCGATAATCTGGCGGAATACCTGAAAAAACATGGCGGCAGCCATAATGCCAGCACGGCCTCCTACCGAACCGCTTTTTATCTTGAAGTGGAAAATGCGGCGCTTGAGCCTGCTGTTGACCGGCTGGCTGATGCTATTGCGGCACCGCTGCTGGACCCGGTTAACGCAGACCGTGAACGTCACGCGGTAAATGCCGAGTTAACTATGGCTCGCTCACGCGACGGCCTGCGTATGGCTCAGGTCGGCGCGGAGACGCTAAACCCGGAGCACCCCAGCTCTCTCTTCTCGGGCGGCAACCTGGATACGCTGAAAGATAAGCCGGACAGTAAACTGCATGACGCCCTGACGGCATTCTATCAGCGCTATTATTCAGCCAACCTGATGAAGGCGGTGATCTACAGCAACAAACCGATGGCAGAGCTGCAAACTATCGCCGTCAAAACCTTTGGTCGTGTGAAAAATCGCAACGCCAGCGTACCGGATATAACGGTGCCCGTGGTGACGGATAAGCAGAAAGGCATCATTATTCACTATGTGCCGGCACAGCCGCGTAAGCAGCTGAAAATAGAATTTCGCATCGACAATAACAGCGACAAATTCCGCAGCAAAACCGACACGTTAATTGGCTACCTGATAGGTAACCGCAGTAAAAATACGCTTTCAGACTGGCTGCAAAATCAGGGGCTGGCTGATTCAGTGGATGCGGGCGCTGACCCGGTGGTTGACCGTAACGGCGGGGTATTCTCTGTCTCTGTCTCCCTGACCGACAAAGGTCTGGCGAATCGGGATGAGGTCATTGCCGCGGTGTTCAGCTATCTCAACAAACTGCGTAGTGATGGCATTGATAAAAGTTACTTTGATGAAGTGGCTAAGGTGCTGGATCTCGATTTCCGCTATCCGTCGATCACTCGTGACATGGACTACATCGAATGGCTGGCAGACACCATGTTGCGGGTGCCGGTTGCCGATGTCCTGGATGCGCCTTATATTGCCGATCGTTACGATCCTCAGGCCATTCAGGCCCGTCTGGAGGGAATGACGCCGCAAAATGCGCGTATCTGGTATATCAGCCCCGATGAGCCGCATAACAAAGTCGCCTATTTTGTGAATGCACCCTATCAGGTGGACACCATTACGCCTGAGCATTTTGCGCAGTGGCAGGCAGCCAGCGACAAAATCAGTTTGTCCTTACCGGTGCTGAACCCTTATCTGCCGAATGATTTCACCTTAATCAAGTCTGAGCGTAAATACCCGCATCCTGAGGAAGTGGTTAATCAGTCTGGCCTGCGGGTGTTCTATATGCCCAGTCAGTTCTATGCCAACGATCCTAAAGCCAGCATCACACTGGCGTTACGGAATAAAGAGGCGATGAGTACCGCAAAAAACCAGGTCATGTACGGGCTGAATGATTACCTGGCTGGCCTGGCGCTGGATGAGCTTAACTCGCAGGCTTCCGTTGCCGGCATCGGCTTCTCTACGGGTGAGGATGATGGCGTGACCTTCAACGCCACTGGCTTTACCCAGCACCTGCCGGAGCTGATGAGTGCGCTGCTGAAAAGCTACGCCTCTTACCAGCCGGATCAGCAGCAGCTGGATCAGGCAAAGTCCTGGTATCTGGAACGGCTGGCCGCAGCCGAGAAGGGCAAAGCGTTTGAGCTGGCTATTCAGCCAGCACAGATGCTCTCGCAGCTGCCTTATACCCAGCGCAGCGAGCGCAGATCACTGGTTGCCGGAATTACGCTGGACGAGCTGAACGCCTACCGAAAAATGCTGCTGGAGAAGTCCACGCCGGAACTGATGGTAGTGGGCAATATGACGGAAGAGAGTACTAAATCTCTGGCCAGCGATCTTAAAGCTCAGCTCAGTTGTGAAGGCGAGAGCTGGTGGCACAGCCAGTATCTGGTTATCGACAAGAAAACCTCAGCGAACCTCCAGCAGGCCGGAAGCAGCACCGATTCAGCATTGGCCGCGCTCTATGTACCGCTGGGTTATCCCGAGCATGAAAGCATTGCCAGCAGCGCCTTGCTCAGCCAAATCATTCAGCCGTGGTTCTATAACCAGCTGCGAACCGAAGAGCAACTGGGTTATGCCGTATTTTCCTTCCAGATGCCGGTAGGGCGTCAGTGGGGCATTGGTTTCCTGCTGCAAAGCAACGTGAAGCAGCCTGCATACCTGCTGACCCGTTTCCAGGCGTTCTACCCTACGGCAGAGAAAAGATTGCGCGAAATGAGTAAAGAGGATTTTGCCCAGTATCAGATGGCGATGATTAACGAACTCAAACAGCGTCCCCAGACGTTGGATGAAGAAGCGGGCCGCTTCAGCAAAGATTTCAACCGCGAAAACTATCAGTTTGATACTCGCGAAAAAGTCATTGCGCAGATCCAGGCGCTGACCCCGGAAAAGCTGGCCACCTTCTTCCATAAAGCGGTGATTGAGCCGCAGGGGCTAACGTTGCTGTCGCAAATTTCAGGCAGTCAGCACGATCAGGCAGACTATGCGAAGCCAGAGGGCTTTACCAACTGGCAGGAATTGTCCAGACTGCAGCACTCTTTTCCGGTGAATAGCGATAAACCATGACACAGCTTGCCCAACGTCTTGATCCCCTGACGCTGCCTTTGCAGGGCGAAAGGCTTATCGAGGCCTCGGCGGGGACGGGGAAGACCTTTACTATCGGCCTGCTTTATCTGCGTCTGCTGTTAGGGCTGGGGGGCGGCTCGGCTTACTCGCGTCCCCTGCCCGTAGAAGAAATTCTGGTTGTTACCTTTACCGAGGCGGCGACAGCAGAGCTACGGGGCCGTATTCGGGAGAATATCCATGCCTTACGTATCGCCTGCATCAGGGGCGATACCTCCGACGGCATGCTGGCGCAGCTGCTGGAGCAGATCCCCAATCTGAATAAGGCGGCAGCCCTGTTGCTGGCGGCGGAGCGGCAGATGGATGATGCCGGGATTTTCACTATCCACGGCTTTTGCCAGCGGATGCTGAATCTCAATGCCTTTGAGTCCGGCATGCTTTTTGAACACCAGCTGATTGAGGATGAACTGCCGCTGCGTCGCCAGGCCATTGCTGATTTCTGGCGGCGTCACTGCTACCCCTTGCCGCTTCGCATTACTCGCGTGATGGCGCAACTGTGGCAGGGGCCGGAACAGCTTCTTAGCACGCTGTCGCCCTGGCTGAACGGCGAGGCGCTATCGCTGAAGCATCCGCCTGATTTAGAGGAAACTTTCACCGAGCGGCATGAGAAAATCATCGCCAGAATAGCTCAGCTCAAAGCCGCCTGGGTTGCTGCCGGCGACCTGCATGATCTGATAGCAAAGTCCGGCGTGGACAAGCGCAGCTACAGCAGTAAGCACTTACCTAATTGGCTGGAAAAGCTCTCGCAGTGGGCGGCTGAAGAGACGCAGGATTACAGCTTCCCGAAAGAGCTGGAACGCTTTGGTCAGCGCATACTGCTGGAGAAAACAAAAAAAGGCGAAGCCCCGTCTCATCCGCTGTTTGATGATATCGATCGCTTTCTGGCTGAACCGCTCTCCCTGCGCGAACTGGTGATTGCCCGTGCGCTGAGCGAAGTACGTTTTGTGACGCAAAAAGAGAAGAGGCTGCGTGCGCTGCTGGGGTTTGACGATCTGCTAAGCAGGCTGGATAACGCGCTGCAACAGCCAGCTGGCGAAGCGCTGGCTCAGGCGATCCGCACGCGCTATCCGGTGGCGCTAATCGATGAGTTTCAGGATACCGACCCTCAGCAGTATCGTATTTTTCGCACGATTTATGGCAAACAGCCCGATCATGCGCTGTTACTGATAGGCGACCCGAAACAGGCTATCTATGCGTTTCGCGGTGCTGATATCTTCACCTATATGAAAGCGCGCAATGAAGTTAGCGCCCACTATACGCTTGAAACCAACTGGCGCTCCTCTCCCGCTATGGTTAACAGCGTTAATCGCCTGTTTTCTCAGCTGGAAAATCCTTTTCTGTTTAACGACATTCCCTTTATTGCCGTACAGCCCGCAGGGGCAAACGCTGCGCTGAGTTTTACGCTGGAAGGCCAGGAGCAGCCCGCGCTGCGTTTCTGGCTGCAGCCGGGGGATGGCGTGGGAGTAAGCGATTACCAGCAGTTTATGGCGCGCCAGTGCGCTGCTGAGATTTGCCGCTGGCTGACCGCAGGCCAGCAGGGCAAGGCGCTGATTGGTAAAGCAGAGGAGCGCCGTCCGGTGCAGGCCTCGGATATCACCATCCTGGTTCGCAGCCGGAACGAAGCTTCGGTAATGCGCGAAGCGCTGAATGGTCTGAACATCCCTTCCGTGTACCTTTCTAACCGCGACAGCGTATTCACCACTCCGGAAGCCCGTGAAATGCTCTGGCTGCTACAGGCAGTGCTGGCGCCAGAGCAGGAGCGGGTGCTGCGCAGCGCGCTGGCAACCAGCATATTTGGCCTGGACGCGCTGACGCTGGATTCCCTTAATCAGGATGAACGCGCCTGGGATGCGCTGGTGGATGAGTTTGACCGCTACCGTCAACGCTGGCTGAAGCGCGGCGTACTGCCAATGCTGCGCGATCTGATGGTCAACCGGCAGATAGCAGAGAATCTGCTGGCCTCGGAAAGCGGTGAACGGCGGCTGACGGATTTCCTGCATCTGGGAGAACTGCTACAGGAAGCCTCTGCTCAGTCAGACAGTGAACATGCGCTGGTTCGCTGGCTGGCTCAGGAGATTGCTCAGCCCAACGGGCAGTCCGCCAGCCAGCAGCTGCGGCTGGAGAGCGATCGTCATCTTGTGCAGATCGTTACCATCCATAAATCCAAGGGGCTGCAATATCCACTGGTCTGGCTTCCTTTTGTCGCCAACTACCGCGAGGCAAGCCAGGGGATATACCATGACCGGCAGAATTTCCAGGCGCTGCTTGACCTGCGGGATGATGAAGAGAGCGTGGCGCTGGCCGAGCAGGAGCGGCTGGCGGAAGATTTGCGCCTGCTCTATGTGGCGCTGACGCGCTCTGTGTGGCACTGCAGCCTGGGCATTGCACCCCTGGTTAAAGGGAATCGTAAGAAAGAGGGCGATACCGACCTGCACCACAGTGCGCTGGGCTTTCTGGTGCAGAAAGGGGAAGCTGCGGATGCCAGCCAGCTGCTCAGCTATTTGCGGGCCTTACAAAATGAGACAACCGAGGTAGTGATTGCCGGTGCGCCAGATAGCACGCCCTGGCATGCGGTAAGAGAGAGTGAGCAAACGCTCACCAGCCAGCAAATTACCCGCACGCTGCGCGACGAATGGCGAGTCACCAGCTATTCGGGACTTCAGCAGCATGGGCATGCCATGACTCTGGACCTGCTTCCCCGGCTGGATGTGGATGCGGCGGGTGAAAGCCAGCCGCAGCAGATGAGTGAACTGACGCCGCATACTTTCCCTCGTGGTGCCGCGCCGGGAACTTTCCTGCATGGCCTCTTTGAGGAGCTGGACTTTACGCAGCCGATTGACAATGAGTGGTTAACAGAACAGCTACTGGGGCAGGGCCACGATCTTGCCTGGCTGCCGGTGATGAAGCAGTGGCTGGAACGCATTCTGCACACGCCTCTGGACGACTCTGGCGTCAGCCTCAGCCAGCTGCCAACTGGCAAAAAACAGGTCGAGTTACAATTCTACCTGCCTGTCCAGCGTATGCTGACGGCTGAGGCGCTGGACCGGCTGATCCGCCGTTACGATCCTCTTTCGGCAGAGTGCCCCCCGCTGAATTTTCAGCAGGTTCAGGGTATGCTGAAGGGCTTTATCGACCTCGTCTTTGTCTGGCAGGGGAAATATTACCTGCTGGATTACAAATCTAACTGGCTGGGTGCCTCTGCTGAAGATTACACCCCGCAGGCGATGGCTCAGGCGATGCAGTCGCATCGCTATGACCTGCAGTATCAGCTTTACTGCCTGGCTCTGCATCGCTATCTCCGCCACCGGCTGGCGGATTATAACTATCAGCACCATTTTGGCGGCGTGTTCTATCTCTTCCTGCGTGGGGTTGACGGCACGGCGAGCGAAAATGGCATTTACCGAACCCGTCCTGACGCCGCGTTTATTGCAGAACTGGACGCGCTGTTCGCAGGAAAAGAGCAGGAGGATGCATGTCAGGGATAACCGAGTTATTGCAGCAGGCCGCAGAGCTGCGGCTGTTTCGCGCGCTGGATATTCAGTTTGCCCGCATGGTGGCAACCGATGACCAGCCAGGCCTGATGCTGGCTGCGGCCTGCGTCAGTGCTGAAGCAGGGGAAGGGCATGTCTGCCTGCCGCTGGTTCAGCTTACGGAACAGTTGCTGTTCGACGGACGGCAGCCAGAGCTTGCCCGTCAGCTCTGGCTGGCCGCCGGAGAGCCAGAGTGGCTGGAACTGCTCCCCGCTTGCGATGCAGTGGGCGATGGAACCACGGCAACGCCGCTGGTTTTACATCAGCAGCGGCTCTACCTGCACCGGATGTGGCAATCGGAAGGGCAGGTCGCCAGGTTTATCATCAGTGAAACTACCGTCAGGGCGTTTGAGCCGCTAAGCGTCAGGGCCGCGCTGGATAAACTCTTTGGTCAGCAGCCCGATGACTGGCAGAAAATTGCCGCCGCCGTGGCTATCACCCGGCAAATAGCGGTGATCTCCGGCGGTCCGGGCACCGGCAAAACCACCACTGTTGCCAAACTGCTGGCCACTTTGCTGGCGCTTGACGGTACGCTACGGATCCGGCTGGCGGCGCCCACGGGCAAAGCGGCTGCCCGACTCACCGAGTCGATGGGAAGAGCAATACAGCAGTTGGACGTCAGTGACGAAGAGAAACGGCGTTTTCCGGCGGAGGCCACTACGCTGCATCGTCTGTTAGGGGCGGTGCCAGGCAGCCAGCGCATGCGCTATCACAGCGGCAATCCTCTGCATCTGGATCTGCTGGTGGTGGATGAGGCCTCCATGGTTGACCTACCGATGATGGCGAACCTTATTGCCGCCTTGCCCCCTCAGGCCAGAGTCATTTTTCTGGGTGACCGCGATCAACTCGCTTCGGTAGAGGCAGGAGCGATACTGGGAGATATCTGCCGTTGTGCCGAATCAGGATACAGTGCGATCCGGGCGGATGAACTGGCGAACCTCACCGGATGTCATATTGAAGGTCAGCATGCCCTGGACGCGCCTGCGGTGCGCGACAGCATTTGTCTGCTGCGTAAAAGTTACCGTTTTGATGCGCAGTCAGGTATCGGGCAGCTGGCACTGGCGGTTAACGCCGGAGACACGCGCCAGGTTGAGCAGGTATTCTCAGGCGAATTCGGGGATATTGCCCAATTCTCGCTGAGCAGTAGTGAGGAGTATCAGCAGCTGTTAACTGCCTGTGTGGAAGGCTATCGGCACTATCTGAAGCTGCAGGCAGAGGGGGCATCGGCACAGGATGTCCTGGAAGCCTTCAGTCGTTTCCAGCTTTTGTGCGCGTTACGCGAAGGGCCTTTTGGCGTGGCGGGACTGAACGAGCGCCTTGAAATATCGCTGCAAAAAGCGGGGTTGATCCGTCGTACGCCCGGCTCTGCGGGTAAATGGTATGCTGGCCGCCCGGTCATGATTGCCCGCAATGACAGCGCGCTGGGGCTTTTTAATGGCGATATCGGCATCGCAATGTGGGATGAAGAGAGAAATTTAAAAGTCTTCTTTCCGCTGCCTGATGGCAGCATCAAGGCGGTTCAGCCCAGCCGTCTTCCGCCGCACGACACCGCTTTCGCTATGACCGTGCATAAATCTCAGGGTTCTGAATTTGAGCACACCCTGCTGGTGCTGCCCACCCAGTTTACGCCGGTGCTGACCCGCGAACTGGTTTATACCGCCATCACTCGCGCAAAATCGCGGCTGTCGCTCTATGCGAACCTCAGCGTGCTGAGCAGTGCAGTGAAAATGAGGACTTTACGGCGAAGCGGATTGGTTGAGCGGTTAGCAGAGACAAAATAACCGGGGCGGGATACGCCCCGGTTACCGGAACTTAGCTCAGCAGGCGCGCATGGCGGAGGTCGGCCATCAGCACTTTTGAACGGCGCTGGTAGTTATACATCAGCTTTTTACTCTCCGGCAGCACTTCAATATCCACCGGCGTGAAGCCGCGCTCCTGGAACCAGTGAATACTGCGGGTGGTCAGCACAAAGAGTTTTTTCAACCCCATCTGGCGCGCCTGTAGCGCCACGCGCTCCAGCAGCGCTTCACCACGCGATGAGCTGCGGTAATCCGGATGCACGGCCACGCAGGCCATTTCCCCAATCTCCTCTTCCGGGAAGGGGTAGAGCGCCGCACAACCGATAGTCAGGTTATCGCGCTCAATGATAGTGAACTTATCGATCTCCATCTCCAACTGCTCACGCGAACGGCGAACCAGAATGCCCTGCTGCTCCAGCGGACGAATCAGCTCCAGGATGCCACCTATGTCATTAATGGTCGCGCGACGGATCTGCTCGGCACTTTCCATCACAATCTGCGTACCGATGCCGTCACGGGAGAAGAGCTCCTGTAGCAGGGCGCCATCTTCCTGGTAGCTGATGAGATGGCTGCGCCGCACGCCGCTGCGGCAGGCTTTCACTGCGCCGCGCAGGAAGCGCACGGTGCCCGATAAGTAATCGTCCCGCTGCTCCAGCTCTTCAATGCGCTGCTGGGCTTCTTTCGGGAACAGTTCAGAGATGATCTTCCCTTCATTGTTGGTCACACCCTGTTCTGAGCAGAAGCCAATCATCTTCTCAGCTTTTAATTTAACAGCCAGCTGCGTGGCGACCTCTTCGGAGGTGAGGTTAAAGCTCTCACCGGTGACCGAGACGGCAACAGGCCCCATCAATACAATGGCACCGCTGTCGAGCTGGCGATGGATCGCCTCTTCATCTATACGGCGGATACGGCCGCTGTGGCAGTAATCGACGCCATCATCCACGCCCAGCGGTTGAGCAATAATAAAGTTGCCGCTGACGACGTTGATGTGCGCCCCCTGCAACGGAGTGTTATTCAGGCTCATGGAGAGGCGGGCAGTGATATCCAGCTGAAGTCGTCCCGCAGCCTGCTTCACCAGCTCAAGCGCGTGCGCGTCGGTTACGCGGGTATGTTTGTGATAGAGCGGTTCCAGCTGATGTTCAGCCAGGTTTGCGTCGATTTGCGGGCGCGCACCATAGACCACCACCAGCCGGATCCCCAGACTGTGCAGCAGGCCAATGTCGTTGACGATGCCAGAAAAGTTCTCATGCTCGATGGCTTCACCTCCCAGCATAATGACAAACGTTTTACCACGGTGGGCATTGATATAGGGGACGGTATGACGAAAACCCTGAACCAGCTCGGTACTCCGTTCCTTCACGGCAAACCCTCTATGAATTATTATTCGATAAAAGTGTATTTTTATTCTTTTATCGCCCTGGCGCAAGGGGCAATTTTCTGCGGTTTTTACTTTTTTAGTTTCAGCCATCCTGCTAATACGCTGCATTTTATCGTTTTTTCTGGGTGACACTGCCAAAGGGATTCGATAAAGTTTTTGCCCCTGGTAGTCATTTGGCTTTTTTTCAGACACACAACAGTTCTTCTTCTGGAGTCGCATGTCCGATTTACCCTCCCCTGGCCGACGCAGGTGGTTAAAAAGTGCAGGAGCCGTGCTTCTGCTGAGCGTCAGCAAAGTGGGACTGGCGGCCAGCAGTCATGTGGTGGCTATCCGCATCTGGCCCTCTTCCACCTATTCCCGCCTGACGCTGGAGTCGAACGGCCCGCTTAAATATAAGCAGTTTGCGCTCAGCCACCCTGAACGGGTAGTGATCGATATTGCCAATATCCGGCTCAACCACGCGTTAAAAGGGATCGGTAACCTGGTCCGTCGTGACGATCCCTATATCAAAAATGCACGGGTAGGGCAGTTTAATGCCAATACCGTCCGGCTGGTGCTGGAGCTTAAGCAGAACGTAAGCCCTCGCATATTCACGCTGGCTCCTGTGGCGGGCATCAAAAACCGCCTGGTGCTCGACCTCTATCCAGCCAAAGGAAGCAGCTACGATCACGCAGACGATCCGCTGCTGGCCTTACTGCAGGATTACAACAAAGGCAATCTTGAAAAAACAGAGCCGGCAGCCGCCCCTTTACCGGGTAAAGCGGGCCGCGACCGGCCTATTGTAATCATGCTGGACCCCGGCCACGGGGGCGAAGATTCCGGCGCCATAGGCAAGCATAAAACGCGTGAAAAGGACATTGTGCTGAAGATTGCGCGGCGGCTGAAGTCGTTAATCGATAAGCAGCCCAACATGCAGGCCTATATGACGCGCAACGAAGATGTGTTTATCCCGCTGAAAGTCAGGGTAGCCAAAGCGCGTAAGCAGCGTGCTGACCTGTTTGTCTCTATCCATGCAGATGCATTTACCAGCCGTGCGGCGCGGGGATCTTCGGTGTTTGCGCTCTCCACCAAAGGCGCAACCAGTACGGCAGCCCGTTTTCTGGCTCAGACTCAGAATGAATCAGATTTAATTGGCGGCGTCAGCATGAGCGGGGACCGTTATCTCGACCATACCATGTTTGATATGGTGCAGAGTCTGACAATCAATGACAGCCTGAAATTCGGTAAAGAAGTGCTGACCAGAATGGGCAGGGTGAATCATCTGCATAAAAAAACGGTGGATCAGGCGGGGTTTGCGGTACTGAAAGCGCCTGATATTCCCTCAATCCTGGTAGAGACGGCATTTATCAGCAATCTGGAAGAGGAGCGTAAGCTGCGGACCACCCGCTTTCAGCATCAGGTAGCTGATGCCATTCTGGCAGGTATTAAGGCCTATTTTGCCAGTGGCGCGTCGCTGGCTCCAGGGAAGTAGCCTGACCGGCAGGGCGAAGAGAGTTCGTCCTGTATTAATCGACGCTTAACAGCGTTAAAGAGAGAGTGAAAGCGCTGGCTGTTGAAAGGAAAAATGCAGCTGAGATAGCCGAAGCGTGAGTTGTTCAGAAGGTATTCGAAGCGTTAATGGTTCAGAGGAAGTAGGGTTCAGGAAGGGTTGTTAAAAGTCAGAAACAAAAAAACACCCGTTAAGGTGTTAAGTTGGTTGCGGGAGCCGGATTTGAACCGACGACCTTCGGGTTATGAGCCCGACGAGCTACCAGGCTGCTCCATCCCGCGTCCGATATACTGCTGCTTCCATCACAACAGCTCTTGCTGTACTGCACACTTCCGCAGAAGTGGTTGCGGGAGCCGGATTTGAACCGACGACCTTCGGGTTATGAGCCCGACGAGCTACCAGGCTGCTCCATCCCGCGTCCGAAATACTGTTGCTTCCATCACAACAGGCCCTGCTTGTTCACAGACCTTCTCAAAAGAGTTGGTTGCGGGAGCCGGATTTGAACCGACGACCTTCGGGTTATGAGCCCGACGAGCTACCAGGCTGCTCCATCCCGCGTCTGTGGAAGCGCACTATACTCTCAGTGAGTTTGGTTGCAACCCCTTTTTGCCACAAACTCATCAAAATAGCGCTGCCTGCTTAATTCTTACTCATCCTGCCGGGAGTTCTTCTCCGTCAACCGATCTTTACCCTTGTCCCGTTTAATTCTCTCAGTGCCTTTGCTATCTTCGGCGAGGAATTCCGCAAAGAGGGCAGTAGAGAATGAATGGACGTTGGGCGAAGTATGCAGTAACAGGGGCGTTAATTGCCCTGCTGGCGGGATGTTCTTCAAAACCGACCGATCGCGGCCAGCAATATAAAGATGGCAAGCTTGAACAGCCGCTGGGCCTGGTTAATCAGCCTAACGCAAAGGGGCGGCCAGTCAATGGCAAAGATTTTGGCGATCAGATCAGCGAAATTCAGTACGCTTCGCCCGGCATGTACTCCCGCCAGAACAGCACCTACAGCTCGCTTAAAGCCTGGCTGATGGCCGGGGGCGATACCCGCCAGCTGCGCCAGTTTGGCCTGGATGCTTACCAGATGGAAGGCACCGACAATTATGGCAACGTGCAGTTTACCGGCTACTACACGCCGGTTATCCATGCGCGCTACACCCGTCAGGGCGAGTTCCAGTATCCTTTATACAGAATGCCGCCTCGGGCTAAAGGGGGGCGTCTGCCGAGCCGGGCGGAAATTTACAGCGGCGCGCTGGGTGAGCGTTACATCGTGGGTTACAGCAATTCGCTGATGGATAACTTCATTATGGATGTGCAGGGCAGCGGCTACGTCGATTATGGCGATGGCCGTCCACTGACGTTCTTTGGCTACGGCGGCAAAAACGGCCACGCTTATCGCAGTATTGGCAAGGTGCTGATCGATCGCGGTGAGGTGAAGCGCGAAGATATGTCGATGCAGGCGATCCGGAAATGGGGGGAAGAGCACAGTCCGGCTGAAGTGCGTGAGCTACTTGAGCAGAACCCTTCCTTCGTCTTCTTTAAGCCAGAGGAGTTTGCACCGGTGCGTGGCGCCAGCGCCGTTCCTCTGGTGGCAAAAGCTTCGGTAGCTTCCGATCGCTCGCTGATCCCACCGGGGACAGCTCTGCTGGCGGAAGTCCCGCTACTGGACAACAACGGTAAATTTACCGGAAAATATGAGATGCGGATGATGGTCTCGCTGGATGTGGGGGGCGCAATTAAAGGTCAGCACTTCGATATCTACCAGGGCATTGGCGAACAGGCGGGGCATATGGCAGGCTGGTTTAACCATTATGGCCGCGTCTGGGTGCTGAAAGCCGCACCGGGTGCAGGCGCACCGCTTTTCTCTTCCGCACAAAATAGCACGGGTAACTCCGGCCTGCTCACCCAGTAGCAGGTACCAGCGGGCTGGTTCGCCAGCCCGTCACTGATTCCGAGGTAAGACATGACTTCTCTTTCTGACGCCTGGCTGCAACGCTTTGGCGGGACGGCGCGTTTGTATGGGCAACCGGCGCTGCAACTCTTTGCGGATGCGCACATCTGCGTGGTGGGTATTGGCGGCGTAGGCTCCTGGGCCGCAGAGGCGCTGGCCCGTACCGGTATTGGGGCGATCACGCTGATCGATATGGATGACGTCTGCGTCACTAATACTAATCGGCAGATCCACGCCCTGAAAGCAACGGTAGGACAGGCGAAAACGGAAGTGATGGCGGAGCGCATTCTGGCGATTAACCCGGAGTGTAAAGTCACCTGTGTGGACGACTTTATTACGCCTGATAACACGGCTGAGTTAATGGGCGCAGGATTTACCTACGTCATTGATGCAATTGACAGCGTGCGGCCTAAAGCGGCCCTGCTGGCCTGGTGCCGCCGAAATAAAATTCCGCTGGTGACCACAGGCGGCGCAGGCGGTCAAATCGATCCCACGCAAATTCAGGTTGCCGATCTGGCCAAAACCATTCAGGACCCGCTGGCGGCCAAACTGCGTGAACGTCTGAAGCACGACTTTAACATAGTGAAAAACAGCAAAGGCAAGCTGGGGATTGATTGTGTTTTCTCGACTGAAGCGTTGATGTACCCGCAGCCGGATGGATCGGTTTGCGCTTCCCGCAGCACGGCGGAGGGGCCAAAAAGAATGGACTGCGCGTCAGGCTTTGGTGCCGCGACGATGGTCACGGCCACCTTTGGCTTTGTTGCCGTGTCCCACGTATTGAAGAAAATGATGGCGAAAGCAGCACGCGGGTGAAAAATAACCTGCTGACCTGCTGACCTGCTGACCTGCTGACCTGCTGACCTGCTGACCTGCTGACCTGCTGACCTGCTGACCTGCTGACCTGCTGACCTGCTGACCTGCTGACCTGCTCTAACGGTATTCAGCGGCAGCCTTAACTGCCGCATCCGCCAGAGCGCCCAGACCGGCGCTGCGTGAGGCGCTAAGTTGGGTACGCAGGCCCAACTCGTCGAACAAGGCCAGCGGATCGGTGTGCAGCAGCGTTGCTGGCAGTTGTCCTTCCACTACGGTAAGCAACACTGCCAGCAATCCCCGTACAATTCTGCCTTCACTGTCGCCATAGAAGTGCAGAGTGCCATCGGCCTTCAGCTGATGTCCCAGCCAGACGCGATTCTCACACCCGCTCAGCTCAATCTCGCTGCGCTTCAGCGCTTCAGGTAGTGCAGGAAGCTGTTTACCCAACAGGATCAACTGACGATAGCGATCTTCCCACTGAGTAAACGCGCTGAACTTCTGTTTTAAACCCTCCGGCGTAATAAGTTCACCAAACGGGTGTGGGGCTAATAAAGTTGTCATGTTTACTCTGCAAGCAGCTCCAGTGCGGTGATCATGCTTCTGACCAGCGCTTCCACATCATCAAGCGTATTATAGGGGGCAAATGAGGCGCGCAAAGTACCGCTGACGCCTAAAGCCTGTAAAAGCGGCTGCGCGCAGTGTTGACCGGCACGCAGGGCGATGCCCGATTCAGCCAGCAATGTCACCACATCGCTGTGATGGATGCCAGCAAAGTCAAAGGAGAGCAGGCTTGAGCGGCTGGCGCGATAGCTACGAAAGCCCGGTAGCAGAGAAAGCCGCTCTTCAGCCCTGTCCGCCAGGCCACAGCTCCAGCTTTCAGCGGCCTGCCAGTCCAGGGTTTCAAGCCAGCTCAGGGCTGCACTCAGGCCGATTACACCCGCAACGTTTGGCGTACCGGCTTCGAAACGCCACGGAACAGGCTGCGGGGTGAAGCCTTCAAAGTTCACGCTGGTCAGCATTTTGCCGCCGCCCTGCCAGGCAGACATCTCCTCCAGCAGCTCTGTCTTGCCGTAGAGCGCACCGATGCCCATCGGGCCATAGAGCTTATGTGCAGAAAAAGCATAGAAATCAATATCCAGAGCGCTGACGTCCGCCGGGTTATGTACCACGCCCTGGGCACCATCAATCATCACTCTGGCTCCGGCCCGGTGCGCCAGCTTAATGGCCTCTGCCAGATCCGGGCAGCCACCCGTTACGTTAGACATCTGTCCCAGAGCCAGGACTTTAGTTTTCGCCGTCAGCAAAGAGGCTAGCAGCGTGGGGTCCGGTAATCTGTTGGCATCCAGCGGCCACTTTACGACTTTTGCGCCGGTTTGCGAGGCAACCATCAGCCAGGGCACGAGATTGGCATGATGCTCGGCTTCACTCACCAAAATTTCATCGCCCGGCTGCAGGCGCGGACGGAAATAACCCTGAGCCACCAGATTAATGGCTTCTGTCGTGCCTTTTGTCCAGACAATATCATTAGCGAGTGGGGCGTTAAGCAAGCGTGCGACCTGCCCCCGAGCCTGCTCATAGCGATCGGTCAGCTCGCGCGCTGCGGCGAACTGGCTGCGATGCACGGTTCCGGCACTCAGGCTGTAAAACCGCTCTGTAGCCTCAATCACCGCCAGCGGTTTTAGCGTGGTCGCCGCACTGTCGAGGTAAACACCAGCATCAGCTAAAGCTGGAAAATATTGGCGAAAGTGGTCAGGGTTAAAAAGGGTCATACCTTCCTCGTGCTTTGATGTATTAATGCGGTTTTTTCAGCACCAGTCTGAATTACAGGCATTTTCCTGGCAATGTTGAAAAAGCTGGTTATGCTGAATTATGCAAGGTTTAAACTATTACCCGCAAATAAGCGTTTCTCATGCAGGCACTTTGCCCTGAGTCCGTGTTCTGCAGGTGGTTTATCGCATCACAGTCTGCAAGGAGATATAAAGATGAAAAAATTTGCTGCAATTATGGCCGCCTGTGCCATGACATTTGCCCTGGCCGCTTGTTCAAGCAACTATGTTATGCACACCAATGATGGTCGCACCATTGTCGCTGACGGCAAGCCTGTGGTTGATGATGATACTGGCATGATCAGCTACCAAGATGCCAATGGCAACAAACAGCAGATCAATCGTTCTGATGTGAAAGAAATGGTCGAAATGGGCCAGTAAGCTTCAGGCAAAAAAAAGCACCGCAATTTGCGGTGCTACTAATCACTATGGACAGACAGGGTAAATCTACAGGAATAAAAAGATAGCCAGGCTATCGGATCTGAAAATTGTCAGATCAAATGCAAACACAACATCACGACCACAAGCCAAAAGCCCCTCAAAATCTGGCGTTTCCGCCACTATTTCAAACAGCTTTTCGTTCCGGCTCAGGAAGTGCGGCAACTATAGGTATTTGCTGGTACATCCTCAACGGACAAATTATAATGCCTCGGATAAAAAAAACTAATAGGTGATACGCCTTCAGGCGTGTGACTTCCCATGCTGTTAAAGTGTACCCGGTAACCATGTCGAAACGTCTTCCTCCTTTAAACGCGCTGCGTGTTTTTGATGCAGCGGCGCGCCATCTCAGCTTTACCAAAGCGGCTGAAGAGTTGTTCGTCACTCAGGCTGCGGTAAGCCACCAGATCAAGTCATTAGAGGATTTTCTCGGGCTGAAGCTCTTCAGAAGGCGCAATCGTTCACTGCTGCTCACCGAAGAGGGGCAGAGTTATTATCTCGATATCAAAGAGATATTTACCTCACTGAACGAGGCAACACGCAAACTTCAGGCCCGCAGCGCTAAGGGGGCATTGACGGTAAGCTTGCTGCCCAGTTTTGCCATTCAATGGCTGGTGCCAAGGCTGACAAGCTTTAACTCAGCTTATCCGGGTATTGATGTACGTATCCAGGCTGTGGATCGTGATGAGGAAAAACTGGCGGACGATGTCGATGTCGCCATTTTCTATGGTCGCGGCAACTGGCCGGGACTGAGAGTTGAAAAACTCTATGCAGAATATTTACTGCCGGTCTGTTCACCGTTGCTACTGACCGGTGATAAACCTCTTAAGACGCCTGAAGATCTAGCGCGGCAAACTTTGCTGCATGATGCCTCGCGTCGCGACTGGCAGTCCTATACCCGCCAGCTTGGCGTCGGGCACATTAACGTTCAACAAGGGCCTATCTTCAGTCACAGCGCTATGGTGCTGCAGGCTGCGATCCACGGGCAGGGTGTGGCTCTGGCAAACAATGTTATGGCGCAAACTGAAATTGAAGCTGGTCGTCTGGTCTGTCCGTTTAATGACGTTTTAGTCAGTAAAAACGCTTTTTATCTGGTTTGTCATGACAGTCAGGCAGAACTGGGTAAAATAGCCGCCTTTCGGCAGTGGATCCTGGCGAAAGCGGCCAGCGAGCAAGAGAAATTCCGCTTTCGTTATGACAGCTGAGCAATAATTTTTACGCGTGGCCAGCGTGCGGCGTGTGTAACCTCTGAGGATAAAGGAAATGTCGAGTCGTGCGATGCTGATTTTTTCAGCTATTAGCGGATTTGTCTATGTGATGCTGGGCGCGTTTGGTGCGCATGTACTCAGCAAGTCGCTGGGGCCGGCTGAGATGGCCTGGATGAAAACCGGTCTGGATTATCAGGCTTTTCATACTCTGGCCATTCTGGGGCTGGCGGCGGCGATGCTACGCCGGGCGAATATCTGGTTTTACTGGAGCTCCGCGCTGCTGGCGCTGGGCACCGTGCTGTTCAGCGGCAGTCTCTACTGCCTGGCGCTTTCGCACCTGAAGCTGTGGGTTTATATCACACCAGTGGGCGGCACCTGCTTCCTGATTGGTTGGGTTTTGATGTTGGTTGGCGCGCTGCGTCTGAAGAAAAGGGCAGAACGCCATGAATAAAGTATTACTCTATTGCCGTCAGGGATTTGAGAAAGAGTGTGCGGCAGAGATCACCGCGAAAGCGGCGGCCCGCAATGTGTTTGGTTTTGCGCGGGTGAAGGAAGATTCGGGCTATGTGCTGTTTGAATGCTACCAGGCCGAAGAAGCTGAGAAACTGATTGCCGAACTGCCGTTCAGCGAACTGATCTTCTCCCGTCAGATGATCGTAGTAGGCGAGCTGCTGCGCGATCTTCCGCAGGAAGATCGCGTCACGCCGGTCACGGGTATGCTGACCGGATTTGTTGAGAAGGGGGGCGAACTGCGCGTCGAGGTGCCAGACACCAATGAGAGCAAAGAACTGCTCAAGTTTTGTCGAAAATTCACCGTGCCGCTGCGATCAAGCCTGCGTTCCGCCGGTATTTTGCTGAAGTATGAAACTGACAAACGTCCGGTTGTGCATGTGTTCTTTATCGCGCCGGGCCATTGCTATGTAGGTTATTCACTGCCGCAGAATAACTCCCGCTTCTTTATGGGCATTCCGCGTCTGAAATTCCCTTCTGATGCGCCAAGCCGCTCCACGCTGAAGCTGGAAGAGGCCTTCCACGTCTTTATTCCTGCTGATGAGTGGGACGAACGTCTGGGCAGCGGTATGTATGCCGTCGATCTGGGCGCCTGTCCGGGCGGCTGGACCTATCAGTTAGTGCAGCGCAGCATGATGGTTCACGCAGTGGATAATGGTCCGATGGCTCCGAGCCTGATGGATACGGGGCAGGTTTTTCATCATCGTGAAGATGGCTTCAAGTATCGCCCTACGCGCAGCAATATTTACTGGGTGGTGTGCGATATGGTGGAAAAACCGGTTCGCGTAGCGAATCTGATGGCAGACTGGCTTGTGAACGGCTGGTGCCGTGAAGCTATTTTTAACCTGAAGCTGCCGATGAAAAAACGCTTTGAAGAGGTGTCACAAAACCTGGCGATGATCGATGAAAAGCTGAAGGCTAACGGCATCAATGCGCAGATCCAGGCACGGCAGCTCTATCACGATCGCGAAGAGGTGACGGTGCATATTCGCCGCATCTGGAGCGCGGCACCCGGTCGCCGTGACGAGCGTTAAGGTGTGATGCACGGCGGTGCGCCGGGTAACAGCGCGCCCTGAAACAACGCATAGCCAGCCAGAGGCGTTTAAAAGCGTTCTGCCAGCCCTGGCGCCGGAACCGTTGCGGGCATCAGTACGTTTATAAACGTTCCGGCAGCCGCAACTCTTTCAGATTCCCCTCAAGATGCAGGTCGGTGCGCAATGTGGCAACCCTCCTGCAAATCTTCGCCATCTCCTGCTGCTCCTGTAACTTCTTCTGCCATTTGGGCGGCACCGCAGCGAGTTGTTGATAAATCGCTTCCAGCGAGCCAAATGTTGTAAGCAGTTCCGCTGCGCTTTTCGCGCCAATCCCGGCAACACCCGGAATTTTGCTGCTGCTGATGCCGGCCAGTCCCCAGTAGTCGGGAAGCTGGGCAGGGGTCGTGATGCCAAATTCCGCCGTAATAAAAGGCAGATCCAGCCAGCGTTTCTGGAAATAATCCCGGATCTGAATGGCGGGTGCCAGCAACTGGCAATAGCCTTTATCGGTGGAAACGATAGTTGCCTGATGGCCAGCTGCCGCTACCTTTACCGCCAGCGTAGCCGCCAGATCATCGGCTTCTTCGCCGTGCGCCTGCCAGCACGCTACGCCTGCGGCCTGAAAAGCGCTGCGCAGCAACGGCATCTCTTGCCGTAACGTCTCCGGCATCGGCGAGCGGCCAGCCTTATACCCTGGCAGTAGCTGATGACGCCAGCCTTCATGCCGCTCTTCATCGTCAAATACCGCCACGGCATGCGTGGGGTTACTGTGCCGGATCAGCTGATGCAGCGCGTTAACGCAGGTTTCCTGGCAAGGCGATCCCTGAACCGCATGGATACGTCGGATAAGATTCAGGGCATCAACAATCAGTAAATGAACAGTCATAGGTTCCACGAAAGCGGAGCGGCTGTGTCGCCGCTCCTGTGAGCAGTTTATTTAATGATTTCGTAGCAGGGGATGTAGGCGGTACCCGGCAGCTTCATGCGGTGCTGAGCCACAAATCCCTGTAATAAATCATCCATGCGGCGCATCATTTCCCGATCGCCGTGCAGCTTATAAGGGCCTTTCTCTTTGATCGCTTTGATCCCCATATCCTTGACGTTTCCAGCCACGATCCCGGAAAACGCGCGCCGCAGCGCAGCGGCAAGCTGCTCGGCAGGCTGATCGGGATAGAGATTCAGATTCGCCATGTTTTCATGGGTAGGTATAAACGGCACCTGCAGATCGGGCGCAATGCGAATCGACCAGTTAAAGCTGTAAGCATCGCCCGTTTCCCGTCGGTGCTCTTTTACCTTCGGCATCGCTTTTTTCATCAGGCGAGCCACTTCAGCGGCATCATCAATAATGATGGTGTAGTGCTGACGGGCGGCCTCGCCCAGCGTGCTGACAATAAACTCATCCAGCACGTTGAAATAGTCCGCACTCTCTTTCGGCCCGGTCAGAATCAGCGGCAGAACCTGCTCCTGGTTGTGCGGGCTCATCAGAATACCCAGCAGGTAGAGCAGCTCTTCTGCGGTCCCTACGCCGCCGGGGAAAATGATGATGCCATGCGCAATACGGACAAACGCTTCAAGGCGTTTCTCGATATCCGGCATAATGATCAGCTCATTCACCAGCGGGTTAGGCGGCTCTGCGGCGATGATCGAAGGCTCTGTTAAGCCGATAAAGCGGCCCTCTTTATAGCGCTGCTGCGCGTGACCGACGGCGGCGCCTTTCATCGGGGCTTCCATCACCCCCGGCCCGCAGCCTGTACAGATGTTCAGCTCGCGCAGGCCCAGCTGCGACCCGACGTTACGGCAATATTGATATTCCACCGCGTTGATCGAGTGGCCGCCCCAGCAGACCACGGTATTGGGTTCTTCCCCAACGTGCAGCGCACGGGCGTTTCTGAGTATTGAAAACACCATGTTGGTGATCTGCACCGAGTCTTCAATATTAAGGTGCTGGAAGCGACCAGCGCTGTCGATCTGTCCATTCACAAACAGAATATCGCGCAGCACGGCAAACAGGTTCGCCTGCAGCGAGCGGATGATCCTGCCATCCACGAACGCCTCTTCAGGCGGATTAATCAGCTCAAGTTTTACGCCGCGCTCGCGTCGCAGCACGTTGATATCAAAATTTTCAAAGCGGGAGAGCAGCTCATGGCTGCTGTCGGTCTGACTTCCGGAGTTAAGGACGGCAAGAGAACAGTTACGGAACAGCTGGTAGAGGTCGCTGCTGGCCGTCTGCTTCAGCATATCGACTTCCAGTTGAGAGAGCAGATCCATTGAGCCTAAGGG
Organism: Erwinia sp. MMLR14_017; assembly: GCF_033657285.1. Classification (NCBI taxonomy): domain Bacteria; kingdom Pseudomonadati; phylum Pseudomonadota; class Gammaproteobacteria; order Enterobacterales; family Erwiniaceae; genus Erwinia; species Erwinia sp. MMLR14_017. The sequence continues at coordinate 349,009 of NZ_JAWVWP010000003.1, forward strand.
GCTGACATGTGTAATCAAATTAACTCCTTTACACCCGTACGGGTGGTAGTCACTCCATTTGTGGCCGTTCAGCCGGAACAACATGGAGAGTAAAGTCCCTGGGCCAGGTGGTTACCTGTGCCCACTCCAGAGTAGCCTTGTCCGTCCTGATTTAACAAGGGATCGCGTCCTGCTAATGCGGGATGGTGCGCAAAACCGTGCTGATTACTGCCTTACAAGACGGGAATGGCCTGGCCGGAACGCGCCGTTGCTACGCCACGGATTGATATCCAGCCCGCCCCGACGGGTGTAGCGGGCATAAACGCTTAGCTGCTCTGGCTGACAAAAGCGCAGAATATCGTTGAAAATGCGTTCGACACACTGCTCGTGGAATTCGTTGTGATGACGGAAAGAGATCAGATAACGCAGCAGCGCTTCACGCTGAATACGCGGCCCACGATAGCTGATCTGCACCGAACCCCAGTCTGGCTGGTTGGTAATCAGGCAGTTGGATTTCAACAGATGGCTGACCAGCTGCTCTTCCACAATTTCAGGTTGTGTCGCCTGCTGCAAATAATCGGTGGTGAACTGATAGTTATCAATTTCAATATCCTGTTCATCAATGCAGTAGCCGGCAAGGTGCCCAATGGGCTGACCTTCCACTTCCTGTAGCCGGAACAGTGCAACGCTGACTTCCCCCTGCGCACAGGCGCTGAGATCGCGCTCCAGCGTGGTACGAACATCGCCCCAGTTGGCAAATTTTGTCTGGTTGAAGCTGTTAAGATAGAGTTTGAAACTCTTGGACTCAATCAGGTTCTGGCTGTCCGCTTTCAGCGTCACTTCGCCTATAGCAACCTGCGGCAGGCCTTTCTCATTCAGCCAGGAGAGCTCGTACAGCGTCCAGATATCATCACCATGAAAAGGCAGGGAGTCCGGATAGAGCCCCAGCGGTTCACGGTTCATGCTGCGCGGTACGGCTTGCAGTAAAGAGGGTTGATACTTATCGTGATACTCTGTGGGTTTTCCCAGTGTCAGGTTGGTTAATGCCTGATGTGGAGCCTTAGAAGACATCTTAATTACCTTATGGCCTGCGGCTTGCAGGCGGTAGTGCACAGTTAGCCTTAGTGTAACTCAGGCAACAGAGAGTGAAAAAAGAATGATTGAACAAACGGCCCTGGCCTTAACGGATTTTACCCGTAAATATTGTGATGACTGGATCCGCGAATGCGGCCATCCTCCGGCAAGTGCCGAACTCCTTGGCGTGCCTTCGCCCTGCATCCAGCAAACCAATGAAGAAGATCTCTTCTGGCTGCCGCAGCCCTTCACCCTGGCGCAAAACCTGGAAGCGGTTGAGCGGGCAGTGGAGTTACGTATCCAGCCCTCTGTAGTGGCCTGGTATAGTTCGCAGTTTGCCGGAGATATGTCCGCCACGTTTGGCGGCCTGAGCTGTACGCTGCTGCAAACATGGAGCGAGGAAGATTTTCTGCGCGTACAAGAAAATCTCATTGGACATCTGGTTATGAAGCGTCGTTTAAAGCAGTCGCCAACTCTGTTTATCGCCACCACCTCCTCTGAACTTGAGGTGATTTCCGTGTGCAATCTCAGTGGGGAAGTGGTGCTGGAGCAGTTGGGCACCAAAAAACGCACCGTTCTGGCGCCAGACCTGGAGCAGTTCACCACCGAGCTGGCGGTGGTCTTACCCTGAATATTAAAAAGCGCCAGGTTTTGTAAGAGATCTCTCACGTAAGCTGTAAGAGATCGCTTGAAAATAGCCGTGTATAAAATGTGGTTTTTATTGCAATTGATTAAAAATCATAAAGTTGCTCTTATAGCTGGCGCTAGCCAAGCGGTAAGCACGACATTTCGCTGTCAGCCATATTGTCTGCTTATACAGTTAGGGCAGAATAACGCCACCAAAAGGAAGTGTGGCTTAGCAATAAGTCAGGACACCTCGGGAAGAGGAAGCAGGGAAAGTCTTCAGGATGAAGAAAGGATATCTCAGGATGAGATCAGGGACACCTCCAGGATGGAGATTGTGAGCTGTCATGAAGATGGCGTGCCGGGATGCAAGGGACACACCAGCAAGGTGAAAAGTAGGGAACACTCAGGGACAAAGTTATCACGGACGAGCAGGGAGCATAAGCGTGGCGGGATAGCTGCAAACGAACCGGGAGCACTGTTTACACAGTGCTCCCTTTTTTTGTCCATACTTTTCCAGAGCACAGCGCTGAGTGGTATGCTTGCTGCCTTCCGATCATCTGACCAAGGAGAACTGCCAATGAGCCGTGAAACCCAGGTTTTGCATCGCCTTGATGCGATTGAGCAACTATTACATGAGGCGGGTCTGTGGCAAGTTTGTGCACCTACCAGCGAAGCGTTTAACAGCGTGGAGCCTTTCTGCGTGGACACCATGATGCCGTTGCAGTGGCTGCAGTGGATATTTCTGCCGCGCATGCGTGCAATACTGGATGCAGGCGCTCCGCTGCCGGAAAAACTGGCGATCGCTCCCTATTACGAAGTGGCGCTTGAGGGCGAAATTCCCGCACGTGCCCCGCTTCTGCACGCCCTGAATCAGCTGGATCAGCTGTTTGGGCAGGATGCTTAATGCTGGAAATTATCTATCAGGATCGCTGGCTGGTGGCGGTGAACAAACCCTCCGGTTGGCTGGTCCACCGTAGCTGGCTGGATCGCCACGAAACGGTTTTTGTTATGCAAACCCTGCGTGACCAGATTGGTCAGCATGTTTTTACCGTGCATCGCCTCGATCGTCCTACTTCCGGCGTGCTGCTGCTGGCGCTGTCGGCCGAGGTAGCCCGGCTTCTGTCGCAACAATTTGAACAGCACGCGTTACAAAAAACCTATCACGCGGTGGTCAGAGGCTGGCTGGAAGGGGAAGAGACCCTGGATTATGCGCTGACCGAAGAGCGGGACAAAATTGCCGACAAATTCAGCGTGGCGGATAAAGCGCCCCAGTCTGCCGTTACGCACTGGAAAGCGTTAGCAAAAGCGGAGTTGCCGGTAGCGGTGAGCTGCTATGAGACGTCGCGCTTCAGTCTGGTGGAGCTAAAGCCCGAAACCGGGCGTAAGCATCAGTTACGCCGTCATTTGCGCCACCTTCGTCACCCCATTATTGGGGACAGCGCCCACGGTGACCTCAAACAGAACCGCAGCGCCGCGCAGCATTTCGGCATGAAGAGGCTGATGCTGCACGCCAGCGAACTGAGCCTGACGCATCCGGTGACGGGCGAACCGCTGCTGTTGCGGGCCGGTCTGGACCCCGTCTGGCAGGGCTGCATGTCCGCTTTTGGTTGGGAAGCGTGCCTTCCCGAGCTTCCGAGGGTTGAGTTTATGACGACTAACCTTCAGGATAGTCTCACTTAATAAGCGCCAGAAACGGAGAATTGCATGGCTCAGATAGGTATTTTTGTTGGCACCGTATACGGTAACGCGCTGATGGTGGCTGAAGAGGCTGAGCCTTTGCTGGCCGATCTGGGCCACCAGGTGAAAATTTTCGAAGATCCCACGCTGGATGACTGGCAGCGCTACGCCGATCAGGTGGTGCTGGTGATCACTTCGACTACTGGGCAGGGCAATTTACCAGACAGTATCGCGCCGCTGTTCCAGGCCATCAAGGATAAGATGGGCCACCAGCCAGCCCTGCGTTACGGTGTGATCGCTCTGGGCGACAGTAGCTATGACGATTTCTGCGGAGGTGGAAAGTCGTTTGATGCGCTGCTGCAGGAGCACAGCGCAACGCGACTGGGAGAAGTGCTGTTAGTTGATGCGACGGAATATCCGGAGCCGGAAGAGATTACTTCTCCCTGGGTAGAAGCCTGGGCAAAGCTGATTAGCTGAAGTCAGCCCTTACCGCGCCTGCTCTCAGGCGCGGTAAGAAAAACGCCTGCCGCAGACACTGGCTCACGTCACCGGTGCCGGATTGAAAACGGCCAGCGCATTATGAATTCCCCAGCGATCGGACCAGGTTTGTTTGCTGCCGCTGGCAATCTCCAGAATCAGTTCAAACAATCTCCAGCCTACCTGCTCAATAGTCTCTTCACCGGTGGCGATAGTGCCCGCGTTGATATCCATCAGGTCATGCCAGCGATCGGCCAGCGCCGTGCGGGTCGCCATTTTGATAACCGGAATGGCTGCCAGGCCATAGGGTGTGCCTCGCCCGGTAGTAAAGACCTGAAGCGTGATGCCTGAAGCCATCTGCTGCGTACCGCAGACGAAATCACTGGCTGGCGTGGCGGCATAAATCAGCCCGCGCTGAGTCGGACGCTGACCGGGGGAAAGAACTTCGACAATAGCGCTCCGTCCCGACTTCGCGATAGATCCCAGCGCCTTTTCCACTACGTTAGCCAGACCTCCTTTTTTATTGCCCGGAGAAGGGTTAGCGCTGCGATCGGTTTTACCCATATCCAGATAATTATCGTACCAGGCCATCTCCTCAAGCAGCCGTTTGCCTACTTCAACGCTGGCAACGCGCGGCGTAAGCAGATGCACGGCATCACGGACTTCGGTAACCTCAGAAAACATCACCGTTGCACCACAGCGAACCAGCAGATCCGAAGCAAACCCCACGGCAGGATTAGCGGTTACGCCCGAGAAAGCATCGCTGCCACCACATTGCATTCCAACAACCAGCTCAGCCGCCGGAACGGTTTCCCGCTGGCGCTGGTTCAACCGCTGTAAATGACGCTCTGCTACCTGCAAAATATCGGTGACCATCGATTCAAAGCCAATATGCTTTTCATCCTGCAACCGGATCACATCCTCTTCGCCCAGCGAAATGGTCTGAACATCGGGCGTGCCTTCCAGCAGGCGTTCTGGCTGAAGTTTTTCGCAGCCCAGCCCCACAACCATCACCTCTCCGCCAAAGTTGGCGTTCAGCGCCAGGTTATGGATGGTGCGGATAGGCACCACGGCGGCAGGCGCGTTGATCGCCACGCCGCAGCCATAAAGGTGATTCAGCGCTACCACGCCGTCGACGTTGGGATATTTCGGCAGCAGATCGCGTTCAATGATTTTCACCACATGGTCCACCACGCCAGCCACGCAGTGCACGCTGGTAGTGATCGCCAGCAGATTACGGGTGCCTACGCTGCCGTCAGCATTGCGATAGCCCTGGAAGGTATAACCTTCAAGCTTTGGCAGGGCTGGGGGGATATTGGTGGCCAGCGGCAGAGTTGTCAGCTCAGGCGCGTCAGGAAGCACCACCAGCGATTCATCAATCCAGCCTCCGCGTGAAATATTACGCACCGCGTAGCCGATAACTTCGCCATAGCGAATAATATTGCTGCCTTCAGCAATATCGCTCAGGGCAACTTTATGTCCCTGAGGAATATGCTCTTTTAATATCAGTCCGCAGGGAAATTCAGTGCCTGCGGTCAGGCCATTATTATTGACCACGATGGCAACGTTATCGTTTTCATGCACTTTGATATAGAGAGGCGGATCGTTTCTGGGAATATTCATTGCTCGACAAGTCCTGAAATAAGTGAGGTAAGCGTTTATTTTCTCTTCCTGAGGAACGATCTCTTCTGTTACGGGTAATCATGATTCTGCTGGCGACCAGTATAAAAGCGCAACCAGCCAAATACATTATGCATATGTCCGACTTAATACCTTTCTGTCGCCTTCTTTTTATGGCAGACGTACAGATATCAGTGAGAATGCTCACAAAGACAAGGGGAAAGCGGCGGGAGTGTGACCCCCGCCGCAGAACGGATCCGAACCGTGAGCCATCGCGCAGCGCATTGGGCATTTGCCATAAGAATTACGTTTTTTAAGCCAGTTTATAGGGCTTAATGCCGATGTGTTACCTGAGCGCAGTTCATATACTTTTTAGCCACTGGAACGAAAAGATATTTTTTCTGCTGGGCGTTAACGATTCTGCAAAATAATCGCCGTGTTCAACCCAACATCATTCTGATACCCAACGCGATGTGTATGCTGTCCAGAGTGAGTTTGCCTGACCGCACTATTTCAGGAGTGTCTCATGAATTCAATCAGCAGTGCTGCGAGCGCCGTGCAAAAAAAAACTAATGCTCGCTACTGGATAGTGGTGATGTTATTTATCGTTACCTCTTTCAACTACGGGGACCGTGCGACCATTGCGATTGCCGGTTCCGCTATGTCCAAAGATATCGGGCTGGACCCGGTTGGCCTGGGCTATATCTTCTCCGCATTCTCCTGGGCTTATGTCATAGGCCAAATCCCCGGCGGCTGGCTGCTTGACCGCTTCGGCTCGAAAAAAGTCTATTTCTGGAGCATCTTTCTCTGGTCACTCTTCACCCTGCTACAGGGGTTTGTTGACCTGTTCAGCGGCTTCACGGTCATTGCCGCGCTCTTTATGCTGCGCTTCATGGTCGGGCTGGCAGAAGCGCCCTCCTTTCCCGGTAACAGTCGCATAGTCGCGGCCTGGTTCCCGGCGCAAGAGCGCGGTACCGCCGTGGCGATTTTCAACTCAGCACAGTACTTCGCCACGGTTATCTTTGCACCTATTATGGGCTGGCTGGTCTCGTCAGTAGGCTGGGCACATGTCTTCTGGTTCATGGGTGGACTCGGCATCGTGATCAGCTTTATCTGGCTGAAAGTGATCCACGATCCTAATGACCACCCAGGCGTGAACAAAGCTGAGCTGGAGTACATGGAGCAGGGCGGTGCGCTGATCAACATGGATCAGAAAAAAGTAGAGCGGAAGGTGAGCTGGGCGGAGAAGAAATATCAGATCAAGCAGCTGGTAACCTCACGCATGATGATCGGTGTTTATCTTGGGCAGTATTGCATCAACGCGCTGACCTACTTCTTTATCACCTGGTTCCCGGTCTATCTGGTTCAGGCACGCGGCATGTCGATTCTGAAAGCGGGGATGATCGCCTCTATACCCGCTATCTGCGGCTTCCTTGGCGGCGTGTTGGGTGGGATTATCTCCGACTGGCTGATGCGTAAAACCGGCTCGCTAAATATTGCCCGTAAAACCCCTATCGTGCTTGGCATGCTGCTCTCTATTTCGATGGTGGTGTGTAACTACGTCGATACCGAATGGGTAGTGGTGTTCTTTATGGCGCTGGCGTTCTTTGGTAAAGGGATTGGCGCACTGGGCTGGGCGGTGATGGCAGATACTGCGCCTAAAGAGATCAGCGGGCTGAGCGGTGGGTTGTTCAATATGTTCGGCAATATCTCCGGCATCGTCACCCCGATTGCTATCGGTTACATCATTGCTACTACCGGCTCGTACAACGGTGCGCTGATTTACGTCGGCATTCACGCTTTTGTCGCCGTACTGAGTTACCTGGTGCTGGTGCAGGACATCAAGCGCATCGAACTGAAACATCTGTAAGGACAAGTTATGACCACGCAAAGCACTCCTGTTATTACCGGGATGAAAGTTATCCCCGTTGCTGGACATGACAGCATGCTGCTGAATATTGGCGGCGCGCATGGCGCTTACTTCACCCGCAATATTGTGGTGCTGACGGACAGCGCAGGGCATACCGGGGTGGGCGAGGCGCCGGGCGGCGAAACCATCTACCAGACGCTGATGGAAGCCATACCTCAGGTAACAGGTAAGGAAGTTGCCCGCATGAATCGTGTGGTGCAGGAGGTGCATAAGGGCAATCAGTCTGCTGACTTTGATACTTTTGGTCAGGGTGCCTGGACGTTTGAACTGCGGGTCAATGCGGTGGCGGCACTGGAAGCTGCGCTGCTGGATTTATTAGGCCAGTGCCTGAACGTGCCGGTGGCGGAGCTGCTTGGCCCCGGCAAGCAGCGTGATGAAGTCACCGTGCTGGGTTATCTGTTTTATATCGGCGACCGTGAAAAAACCGATCTGCCTTACCTTGCCGGTGAGCAGGCGGGGCATGAGTGGTATCACCTTCGTCATCAACAGGCGATGGACAGCGCCGCTATAGTGCGTCTTGCCGAAGCGGCGCAGGACAAATATGGTTTTAAAGATTTTAAGCTGAAGGGCGGTGTGCTGCCCGGCGAGCAGGAGATTGAAGCGGCTAAAGAGCTGAAAAAGCGTTTTCCCGATGCCCGGATAACCGTCGATCCTAACGGTGCCTGGCTGCTGGACGAAGCTGTCGCCCTGTGCAAAGGCATGCAGGACGTTCTGACCTATGCCGAAGACCCTTGTGGTGCCGAGCAGGGCTACTCAGGCCGGGAAATAATGGCTGAATTCCGGCGCGCTACCGGTCTGCCTGTGGCAACCAATATGATTGCCACTAACTGGCGCGAGATGAACCACGCAGTCATGCTGAATGCGGTGGATATTCCGCTGGCTGACCCCCATTTCTGGACGCTGAGCGGTGCAGTGCGCGTAGCCCAGCTCTGTGATGAGTGGGGGCTGACCTGGGGCTGTCACTCCAATAACCATTTCGATATTTCGCTGGCGATGTTTACCCACGTGGCTGCAGCTGCGCCGGGAAAACCCACCGCCATCGACACCCACTGGATTTGGCAGGAGGGCGATCAGCGCTTGACCAAAAATCCGCTGCAAATTACCAACGGAAAAATCGCCGTGCCGGACGCGCCAGGTTTGGGCATTGAGCTGGACTGGGCGCAGATTGAAAAAGCGCATGCGCTCTACAAAACGCTGCCTGGCGGCTCCCGCAACGACGCGGCCTCAATGCAGTATCTGGTCCCTGGCTGGACGTTCGATCGTAAACGTCCCGCCTTTGGACGCTGAACCTAACTTGTAGAAGGAAGAGGGTATGATCCCGATTACAGGCACCCCGTTAATCACGGAAATGCAGGTTATTCCTGTGGCTGGTCACGACAGCATGCTGCTGAACCTGAGCGGAGCACACGCACCGTTTTTCACGCGAAATATTGTCATCATTAAAGACAACTCCGGCCACACCGGCGTGGGTGAGATCCCCGGCGGAGAAAAAATCCGCAAAACGCTGGAAGAGGCTGCCGCGCTGATTACCGGACACGGGCTGGGTGAGTATAAAAACCTGTTAAGCCAGGTCCGGCAGACCTTTGCTGACCGGGATGCGGCAGGCAGAGGAAACCAGACTTTCGATCTGCGTACCACTATTCACGTAGTAACCGGGATTGAAGCCGCACTGCTTGACCTGCTTGGTCAGCATCTTGGCGTGAACGTGGCCTCCCTGCTGGGTGACGGGCAACAGCGTGATGAAGTCGAAATGCTGGGGTATCTGTTTTACGTAGGCGACAGAAGCAAAACCAGCCTGCCTTATCAAAGCCAGCCTGATGACAGCTGTGACTGGTATCGCCTTCGTCATGAAGAGGCTCTGACTCCGGAAACGGTGGTCCGGCTGGCGGAAGCGGCTTATGAAAAATATGGCTTCAACGACTTTAAACTGAAGGGCGGCGTGCTGGCTGGCAGCGAAGAGGCGGAAGCCGTCACTGCTCTGGCGAAACGCTTCCCGGATGCCCGTATTACCCTGGATCCCAACGGGGCCTGGTCGCTGAACGAAGCGATTGCGTTGGGCAAACAGCTCAAAGGCGTGCTCGCCTATGCTGAAGATCCCTGTGGCGCGGAACAGGGCTATTCAGGCCGCGAGGTGATGGCGGAATTCCGCCGTGCCACCGGCCTGCCTACCGCCACTAACATGATTGCCACCGACTGGCGTCAGATGGGTCATACTCTCTCTTTGCAGTCAGTAGATATTCCACTGGCTGATCCACACTTCTGGACCATGCAAGGCTCGGTGCGCGTGGCGCAAATGTGCCACGATTTTGGCCTCACCTGGGGTTCCCACTCCAATAATCATTTCGATATTTCGCTGGCAATGTTCACCCACGTGGCCGCTGCTGCGCCTGGCAAGATCACCGCTATTGATACCCACTGGATCTGGCAGGAAGGCAATCAGGGTCTGACCCGTGAACCGCTGCAAATTAAAGGCGGCAAGGTGCAGGTGCCAACAGTTCCCGGACTGGGCGTGGAGCTGGATATGGATAAAGTCATGCAGGCCCATCAGCTCTACCTTCAGCATGGGCTGGGCGCACGCGATGATGCGCAGGCTATGCAGTTCCTGGTGCCGAACTGGACCTTTGATAACAAACGCCCTTGTCTGGTGCGCTAATTCTTTTCACAGGAGTTACTGATGAGCTATGTAAGCAATCCCAACAGTTTCCGTCAGCGCCTGCTGGCTGGCGAAACGTTGATTGGCAGCTGGTGCGCGCTGGCCAACCCGCTGACCACGGAAGTGTTGGGCCTGGCCGGATTTGACTGGCTGGTGCTCGACGGTGAGCACGCGCCGAATGACATCACCACCTTTGTGCCTCAGCTGATGGCCCTGAAGGGCAGCGTAAGTGCTCCGGTGGTGCGTCCGCCTACCAATGAGCCAGTGATTATCAAGCGTCTGCTCGATATCGGCTTCTCGAATTTCCTGATCCCGTTTGTTGAAACCGAAGAGGAAGCCGTGCGTGCCGTGGCTTCAACCCGCTATCCGCCAGCCGGCATCCGTGGCGTGTCGGTTTCACACCGCAGCAACATGTACGGCACGGTGCCGGACTACAACAGCACGATCAATGACAACGTGACGGTGCTGGTGCAGATCGAAACGCAGCAGGGCGTCGACAATATTGATGCCATTGCCGCTGTAGAGGGCGTGGACGGGATTTTTGTCGGGCCTGGCGACCTGTCGGCCGCCTTAGGTTACCTCGGGCAGCCAGCCCATCCGGAAGTGCTGAAGGTGATCAAATATCTGTTTGAGCGGGCAAAAGCCGCAGGCAAACCCAGCGGTATTCTGGCGCCGGTTGAGGTCGATGCCCGCCGTTATCTGGAGTGGGGCGCCGGATTCGTTGCCGTAGGCAGTGATGTAGGCGTCTTCCGTGGTGCCACGCAGGCACTGTGCGATCGCTTTAAAAAATAACCCCGTTTCTGGAGGAAACAAGATGAAAATTGGCTTTATTGGTCTCGGCATCATGGGCAAACCCATGAGCAAAAACCTGGTAAAAGCAGGCTATTCACTGGTTGTTCGCGACCATAATCCGGAAAACGAAGCGGAGCTGGTCAGCGCTGGTGCAACCACGGCAGGCAGCGCCAGAGAGGTTGCTGAGCAGAGCGATGTCATTATCACCATGCTGCCAAATTCCCCGCAGGTGAAAGAAGTGTTACTCGGTGAAGAGAGCGTTATTCAGGGTGCAAAACCAGGAACCATTATTATTGATATGAGTTCTATTGCGCCGCTGGCGAGCCGTGAAATTCATGATGAGCTGGCAAAGAAAAATATCGCGCTGCTGGATGCACCGGTTAGCGGTGGCGAGCCTAAAGCGATTGAAGGCACCCTGTCGGTAATGGTGGGTGGCGACAAAGAGCTGTTTGATAAGTGTTACGACATCATGAAAGCGATGGCGGGATCGGTGGTGCATACCGGTGATATTGGCGCAGGCAACGTAACCAAGCTGGCTAACCAGGTGATTGTCGCGCTAAACATCGCAGCGATGGCTGAAGCGCTGACGCTGGCAACCAAAGCAGGCGTTAATCCTGACCTGGTATATCAGGCGATCCGCGGTGGGCTGGCAGGCAGCACGGTACTGGATGCCAAAGCGCCGATGGTAATGGAGCGTAATTTTAAACCCGGCTTCCGTATTGATCTGCATATCAAAGATTTAGCCAATGCGCTGGATACCTCACACGGCGTCGGCGCTCAGCTGCCTCTAACGGCAGCAGTAATGGAAATGATGCAGGCGCTGCGAGCCGATGGGCTGGGCACTGCCGACCATAGCGCGCTGGCTTGCTATTATGAGAAGTTAGCGAAGGTAGAAATCAGCAAATAGTCCCGTGGTCCGGCCTTTATGCAGGCCGGTAACGGCACTGCCTGGTGAACGCCAGGTCAACGCGCCCGGATACCGTATGAAAATAGTAATCGCACCGGATTCATATAAAGAGAGCCTGTCGGCTCAGCAGGTCGCCACACAGATCGAGCTGGGGTTTCGCGAAATTTTCCCCGACGCGCACTACGTCAAACTGCCGGTGGCAGATGGCGGAGAGGGAACTGTCGAGGCGATGGTAGCGGCGACCAGCGGCAAAATTATCCGGCTTGAGGTCACTGGCCCGCTGGGCGAACCCGTGAACGCCTTTTATGGCCTCTCCGGTGATGAAAGCTGTGCCTACATTGAAATGGCGGCCGCCAGCGGGCTTGAGCTGGTTCCTGCCGCAAAGCGCGATCCGCTGGTTACCACCTCCTGGGGCACGGGAGAGCTGATCCGCAGCGCGCTCGATAAAGGCGTTAAGCATTTTATTATCGGCATCGGCGGGAGCGCCACCAACGATGGCGGGTCGGGCATGGTGCAGGCATTAGGCGCACAGCTGCTTGATAAGCAGGGCAGGCAGATTGGCTACGGTGGCGGGCAACTGCCTGAATTAGTCAGCATCGATATGAGCCAGTTTGATCCCCGTATAGCGCAATGTCGTTTTGAAGTGGCCTGCGATGTGACTAACCCGCTGTTGGGCAAAGAGGGCGCGTCAGCCATATTTGGGCCACAGAAAGGGGCGAGCGCAGAGCGGGTTGAACAGCTGGATCGGGCGCTGGCCCACTACGCTGAAGTGATCCACCGTGAGCTGGATATTGATGTGTTAACCATTGCTGGCGGCGGTGCGGCTGGCGGGATGGGCGTGGCGCTGCATGCGTTCTGTCAGGCCGAGCTGCGGCGGGGCATTGAAATTGTCACCGAAGCATTGGGGTTGGATGAGCTGGTGCGTGACGCCTCGCTGGTCATTACTGGCGAAGGTCGGATCGACAGCCAGACCATTCATGGCAAGGTGCCGATAGGGGTGGCAAAGGTCGCTAAACGTTATAACAAGCCGGTGATAGGAATTGCAGGCAGCCTGACCCCGGATGTGGGCGTGGTGCATCAGCATGGACTGGATGCGGTGTTCAGCGTGATCTATACCATCTGCACGCTTGAAGAGGCGCTGGATAACGCTGCGGAAAATGTGCGCCTTAGCGCAAGAAACATCGCTGCCACGTTAGCTATTGGGCAGCAGCTGGCGCAGTAGTTTCCGTCACTCTTCACGGTGAAACAGGGGGACGACGCTTATCGTCCCACTTCGTTCGCGCGTCCGGTGAACAATACTTCCGCAATAGCTGTCAGAGCAGAATTTCCGTTTCTTGCACCATGATGGTGAAGCCTGTTGGGCTGGCAGCCTCTTCGCTTTGTTGCGACTTTGGCGGCTGGACTCTCGCTCTGGTGGCTACAAATTAAGCCGTTTTTTCGCCAGCTTCGCCACATTCTCCATCTCATCCAGCAGCTCAAACAGCTCCGGCTCGACTTCATCAATACTGTTATGCGCGCGCAGCCCCTGCTCAAGCTGCAGGCAAAGCTGCTTGAGTCTCGGTACGCCGCTGTAGCTGGCGCTGCCGTGCAGTTTATGGATGATATCCCTTAACGCCAGCGTGTCGCCCGCCGCCATGTGGCTCTCCACCAGCATATGAACCTCAGGCAGAAAATCGACCAGCATCCGCAACAGATCGCGTGCCAGATCAGGCTTATTTGCGGCCTGGCGCAGCGCCAGCTGCCAGTCCAGCGAGACGGGAACATCCTGAAGTTTCGCCGCCACCGCTTGTAAACCTGGCGTATAGCGGGCCAGCAGATTGCTGAGTTTCGCCTCATCAATAGGCTTGGCAAGGTAATCCGTCATGCCAGCTTTTATCAGGTGTTCGCGTTCACCATCCAGCGCATGGGCAGTCACTGCCACAATGGGCGTGGTAGCGTGCTGCGGGAAGCTGCGGATCATCTCGCCGGCGCGAATGCCATCGATATTTGGCATCTGAATATCCATCAAAATAATATCCAGAGGCTGTCTGCTGGCCTGCTGAATGGCCGCTTCACCACTGTCGCACAGCACAATGTTCTCCACCTGCTCCTCCAGCAGCGCACCAATCAGCTTGAGGTTGGCGGGGTTATCGTCAACGGCCATCACCGTCAGGGGCAGACGGTGACGGGCAGGGCGGTAGTCACTCTCCCGCGTATGGTTTTCAATCAGTACCGGCAGCAGTCTGGTCAGGCTCACTGGTTTAATCAGGCAGGCGCTGACGCCGCGGGCTTTAAGCTCCTCTGCGTAAATCTGCATCTGACAGGGAAGCGCCATAATCAGGCTGTCGGCGCGTTTAAGCGCGGGTAGCAACAGCTCTGGCGAGAGTTCGCGATCGGCCTCTTTGGTGACGGGCAGCCCCATCAGCAGCGCATCAAAGTGGCTGTCCGGCAGGCCATCCAGCGTGGTGCTGTAGCTCACATCCATCTGCGTGGCGCCCAGCATCTCCAGCGTCGCTTTCGCCGCCGCGCTGTTGGCCTCAACATAGGCCAGCCGCTTGCCCGTCAGACACGCAGTAGCGCTGGGATCGCTGGCCGCGTTGGGATTCAGCACCAGATTGACGTTAAACCAGAAGGTGGAACCATGGTTAAGGCGGCTGTGCAGCGAGATTTCGCCGCCCATTTCATTCACCAGCTTCTGAGTGATCACCAGCCCCAGGCCCGTACCGCCGTGCCGTCGGGAAATGCTGGCATCCGCCTGGCGGAAAGCCTGGAAAAGCTGCGACTGCTGTTTCTCGCTGATGCCAATGCCCGTGTCGTGTATCTGCACTTCCAGATTGACGCGGTTAGTGCTCAGCGAGCGCATCTCAATGCGAATATCAATATTGCCGCGCTCGGTAAACTTAATGGCGTTGCCCAGCAGATTGATGATGATCTGCTGCAGGCGCAGCGGGTCACCGATAGTGTTGTCCGGCACCTCTGGCTGAATACTCAGCGTCAGCTCAAGACCCTTCTCGTGCGCCGACTGCGCCAGTAATACCACCACCTCATCCAGCGTGGCACGCAGCGGGAAGGGAATGGTTTCCAGCACCAGCTTGCCCGCCTCCAGCTTGGAAAAATCGAGCACGTCATTGATGATGCTCAGCAGATTGTTGGCCGATCGCTCAATGGTATGCAGGTAGTCGCGCTGGGTGATGTTCAGCGGCGTTTTCAGCGTCTGACGGGTAAAACCGATCACACCGTTCAGCGGGGTACGCAGTTCATGGGACATGTTCGCCAGAAACTCTGACTTAATCCTGGCGGCCTCCTGAGCGCGCTTTTTAGCCAGGTCCAGCTCGACGTTCTGGATCTCCATCTGCTCCAGCGTTTCGCGCAGATCGGAGGTCGCTTGGTCGATATTCTGCTGCATCTCTTCGTGATAAGCGGTCAGCGACATCGCCATTGAGTTGATGCCGTTCTTCAGCATATCGAGTTCGCCAAGCATATAGCCGCTGACGCGGCTGTCGAGCTGACCACGACGAATACGATCAACGGTGCTGACCATATCCCGGATTGGTCCGGTCACATCACGCATCAGTCGGTAGGCAAACAGCATCGCCAGGCAGAGGCAGAACAGCAGCAGCAATGTAGAGACAAACACCTCTTTGTACTGTTGCAGGCGGACAGATTGCAGATCCAGCTCTATAGCGACGTAGCCCAGCGGATTGCCGTTGGGTTTGGCATCTTCACCGGGCGACTCGTCGGGATAATAACTCTCAGAGACGATTGGCGTTCGCAGAATGACCGAATTGCCCTGACGCTCGTAGCTGAAGGCGTGGGGTAATTTTTCCTGCGGAGGCATCCTCAGTTTTTCCGCATTGAGGTGATAATTTGAGGTGACGAAAAGCTGATTTTGCGCATCAAAAATAGAGATGGCCCGGACGATATCAGAATGACGGCGATGCAGCAGGCTGACCAACTGGCGCACCGACTCTTTACTGTGAAACGTCATGCCATATTCGCTGGAGACCGCCAGCGGTTCAATGATGTTAGCGCCCGCATCGACCAGCTGCCGCTGCAGCTCGTTATAGCGATGCACAATGAAAAAGGTACTCAACAGCAGGCCAATCATCAGGGTGGGTGCCAGGATTAAAATCATCATCCGTGCCCGCAGGCTGTATTTGGTCATAATCTTCCTGTTACGAAATCGCGCCCGTTGGGCTGCTCTGCGGGTCGAATAAATCCGGAGGCTGGTGTAGGCTACGCACGCTTTTTGATGGCTGACACCGCTTACGACTTTCGGGATAAACGAATAATGGCGCAATTCTACTCTGCAAAACGGCGCGTGACGACCCGCCAAATCATCACCGTGACCGTCAGCGACCTCGACGGGACAGGCCAGGGCGTTGCCAGGCATAACGGTAAAGCGCTGTTTATCAGCGGCGCTCTGCCTGGCGAGCAGGTAGAAGTGGAGATCGTTGAGGACAAACGCTCGTGGGCGCGCGGCAAGGCAAGCAAAATCCTCAACGCCAGCCCGGATCGCGTTACTCCCCAATGCCCGCATTTCAGCCAGTGCGGCGGCTGCCAGCAGCAGCATGTCGCGCCAGCCCTGCAGCAGAGCAGTAAAGCGAAGGCGCTCTCCCGTCTGATGAGCCAGGGGACCGGCGAGCAGGTTGAGGTCGGCAATATTCTTTTCGGTGAACCTTATGGCTACCGACGTCGCGCCCGCCTGGGGCTGAGCTATCATCCGCGCAGCAAAACGTTACAGATGGGATTCCGTCAGGCGGGGTCGAATAATCTGGTTTCTCTGACGCAATGCCCTATTTTGAAGCCCGAACTTAATGCGCTGATCCAGCCGCTGCATCAGGTATTGAGCACTCTGCAGGCGGTGAACAAGCTGGGGCATGTGGAGCTGGTGCTGGCGGATAACGGCCCGCTGCTGGTTCTGCGTCATCTTGAGCCATTAATTACTGGTGACCGACAAAAACTGGAACAGTTTTCGCATAAGCATCAGGTGGCATTATACCTTGCCCCGGAGAGCGATCTGCTTGAACAGGTTAATGGCGAGATGCCGTTCTACCGTATCCACGATTTAAAGCTAACATTCAGCCCACGCGACTTCATTCAGGTGAACGCGGAGCTGAATGAAAAAATGGTCAGCGAGGCGCTAAGCTGGCTGGATTTGCAGCCGGAGGATCGGGTACTGGACCTGTTCTGCGGGATGGGAAACTTCACGCTTCCTTTAGGAAAGCGCGTAGAAAATGTCACGGGTGTGGAGGGCGTTGCAGCATTAACGGCAAAGGGTGCGTATAATGCGCTTCTGAATAATCTTAATAATGTGACCTTTTTTCAGCACAATCTTGAGGAAGAGGTTACCCGGCAGCCGTGGGCCGCACAGGGGTTTAACAAGGTTTTACTCGATCCAGCCCGCGCCGGAGCGGCAGGAGTGATGTCTCACATCATTAAACTTGCGCCGGAACGTGTGGTCTATGTTTCGTGTAATCCGACTACACTTGCCAGGGATAGTCAGACACTTCTGACATCCGGCTACCAATTGGAAAGGATTACCCTGCTTGATATGTTTCCGCATACCGGGCACGTGGAATCGATGGTGTTATTTAGCCGTAAACAGGCCCCCGGAGGGGGCTAAGTCAGGAGAGGTTATGGTTGCGGTAAGAAGTGCGCATATGAACACGGCTGGCGAATTTGCGATTGACCAATGGATCGCAAGTCTTGGGATCGCTAATGAGCTGTCATGTGAACGCCTGGCCGAGACCTGGTGTTACTGCGAAGAGGCCACCCGTAACCATCCTGACGCTGCCCTGCTGCTCTGGCGGGGCGTGGAGATGGTGGAGATCCTCTCTATGCTCAGCATGGACAGCGAGAGCCTCCGCGCCGCGCTGATCTTCCCTCTGGCCAACAGCAATGTGGTCTCTGAAGAGGTGCTGGAAGAGCAGTTTGGTAAAGCGATCGTCTCGCTGGTTCACGGCGTGCGTGATATGGATGCGATTCGTCAGCTGAAAGCGACCCATAATGACTCCATGGCCTCTGAGCAGGTGGATAACGTCCGTCGCATGCTGCTGGCGATGGTCGAAGATTTCCGCTGCGTTGTTATCAAACTGGCCGAACGTATTGCCCACCTGCGGGAAGTGAAAGACGCGCCGGAAGATGAGCGCGTGCTGGCTGCCAAAGAGTGTACCAATATCTACGCCCCGCTGGCGAACCGGTTGGGGATTGGACAGCTGAAATGGGAGCTGGAAGATTTCTGCTTCCGCTATCTGCATCCCGATGAATACAAACGCATCGCTAAGCTGCTGCACGAGCGTCGTATCGATCGCGAACAATATATCGATACCTTTGTGCAGTCTCTGCGCACCGAAATCGTTAAAGAGGGGGTAAAGGCTGAAGTGTATGGCCGTCCCAAGCACATCTACAGCATCTGGCGTAAGATGCAGAAGAAGTCGCTGACCTTTGACGAGCTGTTTGATGTACGCGCCGTGCGCATCGTCGCCGAACGTCTGCAGGACTGCTACGGCGCGTTAGGGATAGTGCATACCCTCTATCGCCACCTGCCCAGCGAGTTCGATGACTACGTTGCCAATCCGAAACCCAATGGCTATCAGTCTATCCATACCGTGGTACTGGGGCCGAAGGGCAAAACCGTTGAAATCCAGATCCGTACCCGCCAGATGCATGAAGATGCCGAGCTGGGCGTGGCCGCGCACTGGAAATATAAAGAGGGCGGCGGCGGCAGCGCGCGCGGGGCTTCAGGCCATGAAGAACGGATTGCGTGGCTGCGTAAGCTGATCGCCTGGCAGGAAGAGATGGCGGACTCTGGCGAAATGCTGGATGAGGTGCGTAGCCAGGTCTTTGATGACCGGGTGTATGTCTTTACTCCGAAAGGGGACGTGGTGGATCTCCCTGCGGGCTCCACGCCGCTCGACTTTGCCTACCATATTCACAGCGATATTGGTCACCGCTGCATAGGCGCCAAAATTGGCGGCCGCATCGTACCCTTTACCTATCAGCTGCAGATGGGCGACCAGATCGATATCATCACCCAGAAGCAGCCGAACCCAAGCCGGGACTGGCTCAACCCAAATCTGGGCTATGTCACCACCAGCCGTGGCCGGTCAAAAATTCACGCCTGGTTCCGCAAGCAGGACCGCGACAAGAATATCGCAGCGGGCCGGCAGATCCTCGACAGCGAGCTGGACCACCTCGATATCAGCCTGAAAGAGGCGGAAAAGCTGCTGCTGCCGCGCTACAACGTTAATTCGCTGGAGGAGCTGCTGGCAGCGATTGGCGGCGGGGATATTCGCCTCAATCAGATGAGCAACTACCTGCAGTCGAAGCTGCATAAGCCCAGCGCCGAGGAAGAAGATCGCGAGGCGCTGCGCCAGCTGACGCAGAAATCCGCCGCGCCGCGCAGCAAAGAGAGCGGCCGGGTAGTGGTGGAGGGCGTGGGCAATCTGATGCACCATATTGCCCGCTGCTGCCAGCCGATCCCTGGCGATGATATTGTTGGCTTTATTACCCAGGGGCGGGGAATTTCGATTCACCGCGCTGATTGCGATCAGCTCACCGACCTGATGTCGCATGCGCCGGAGCGGATCGTGGATGCGGTCTGGGGCGAAAGCTATTCCAGCGGCTATTCGCTGGTGGTCAGGGTTACCGCCAACGATCGCAGCGGCCTGCTGCGCGATATCACCACCATTCTGGCCAATGAAAAGGTTAACGTGCTTGGCGTTTCCAGCAGGAGCGATACCAAAAAGCAGTTGGCTACCATCGATATGGATATTGAAATCTACAATCAGCAGGTGCTGGGCAGAGTAATAGCACGGTTAAATCAGGTGCCAGACATCATTGATGCCAGAAGACTCCATTAATTTTTCAGGTGGCTGATTTACTCGCCATTTTCTGTCCCGGCAGTGCTCGTGCTGGTCACATACGTTGTGTATGCTGCCAGGTTCGCGCGCTGGCGGGCGGCACCTGCCTGCGACAGTAACGCCACGACGCAGAGAGATAAACCTCACATCGCCGCAGTACTCCCCATGCGGTTGCCTCTCCACCATTTTTCAGGAAAAAGTCGCGGCGACTGCGCCCCGAACTATTTTGGCTTTCACTTCCCAAAGGTTATGCTGCCTGCAACAAGATAAACTTTTCAGGAAGTGACCATGAACGCACTCGATCGCCTGCTGGGCATCATGAAAACCCTGCGCGATACCGAAAACGGCTGCCCGTGGGATCGCGAGCAGAGCTACGCCACCATTGCGCCCTATACCCTTGAAGAAACTTATGAAGTACTGGATGCCATCAGCCGGGAAGATTTTGCCGATCTCAGGGGCGAACTGGGCGATCTGCTGTTCCAGATTGTGTTCTATGCGCAGATCGCTGATGAAGAAGGGCGGTTCAACTTTGAGGATATCTGCCAGACCATCTGCGACAAGCTGGAGCGGCGTCACCCGCATATCTTCGGTGATGAGAAGGTCAGCGGCAGCGAGGAAGTGCTGACCAACTGGGAGCAGATTAAAACCAGCGAGCGGGCAGCCAAAGAGCAGCACTCCGCGCTGGACGATATTCCGCGCGCCTTGCCTGCCCTGATGCGTTCGCACAAAATACAGAAACGCTGCAGCAACGTCGGCTTTGACTGGAAAACCCTGGGGCCGGTGCTGGACAAGGTGTATGAAGAGATTGACGAAGTGATGCATGAAGCGAATCAGGCGGTTATCGACCAGCAGAAGCTGGAAGAGGAGATTGGCGATCTGCTGTTTGCCACCGTTAACCTCTCCCGCCATCTTGGCAGCAAGGCGGAAACTGCCCTGCAAAAAGCCAACGATAAGTTTGAACGCCGCTTCCGTCAGGTGGAGCAGATTATTACTTCGCAGGGGCTAAAGATGCAGGATGCGACTCTGGAGCAGATGGAAGCTGCGTGGCAACAAATCAAGGCAAATGAGTAGCTGACTCGATTCAACAAAAGTGTGATGCAAGTCAACCTCCCTTACGCTCAAATCGGGTAAGATTTTGGCGGTCAATGCGATGGATGCCAGCTATCCAGAAACGATTAATTGTGGCACTGCGGGGATTCGGGTAGACTGTTTTCCCGTCCTGGTTATTCCATCGTCTTTAAACCTACTTTCTCAGGTTCAGCATGACAACGAACTATATTTTTGTGACCGGCGGGGTCGTATCCTCTCTGGGTAAAGGCATTGCCGCAGCCTCCCTGGCCGCCATTCTCGAAGCACGTGGTCTTAATGTGACCATCATGAAGCTGGACCCGTACATCAACGTCGATCCGGGTACCATGAGCCCCACTCAGCACGGCGAAGTGTTCGTCACCGACGACGGCGCTGAAACCGATCTCGATTTGGGTCACTACGAGCGTTTCATCCGCACTAAGATGAGCCGTCGTAACAACTTCACCACTGGCCGTATCTATTCAGAAGTCCTGCGCAAAGAGCGCCGTGGCGACTATCTGGGCGCGACCATTCAGGTTATTCCGCACATCACCAATGCCATCAAAGAGCGCATCATCGAAGGCGGTGAAGGCCACGATGTGGTGCTGGTGGAGATCGGCGGAACCGTAGGCGATATCGAATCCCTGCCGTTCCTGGAAGCGATCCGTCAGATGGCGGTCGACGTTGGCCGTGAACACACGATGTATATGCACCTGACGCTGGTGCCTTATATGGCGGCTGCGGGTGAAGTGAAAACCAAACCTACTCAGCACTCCGTAAAAGAACTGCTCTCTATCGGCATCCAGCCAGATGTGCTGATTTGCCGTTCCGACCGTGCCGTACCGGCCAACGAACGCGCAAAAATCGCCCTGTTCTGTAACGTACCGGAAAAAGCGGTTATCTCACTGAAAGATGTTGATTCCATTTATAAGATTCCTGGTATGTTAAAATCCCAGGGACTGGATGATTATATCTGCAAGCGCTTTAATCTGAACGCCCCGGAAGCGAACCTGGCCGAATGGGAACAGGTGATTTACGAAGAAGCCAATCCGGGCGGTGAAGTCACTATCGGTATGGTCGGCAAATATGTTGAGCTGCCGGATGCCTATAAGTCAGTGATTGAAGCGCTGAAGCACGGTGGCCTGAAAAACCGCGTGACGGTCAATATCAAGCTGATCGATTCGCAGGATGTGGAGTCACGCGGCGTCGAATTACTGAAAGATTTGGATGCTATCCTCATTCCAGGCGGCTTCGGCTACCGCGGTGTGGAAGGCAAGCTGCTGACAGCCCGTTATGCGCGTGAGAACAACGTTCCTTATCTGGGCATCTGCCTGGGTATGCAGGTTGCGCTGATGGAGTTCGCCCGTAACGTTGCGGGCATGGAAGGCGCTAACTCTACGGAATTTGTGCCAGACTGTAAGTATCCTGTGGTGGCGCTGATCACCGAATGGCGTGACGAAGAAGGCAACGTTGAGCAGCGTACCGAGCAGAGCGATCTGGGCGGCACCATGCGTCTGGGTAGCCAGCAGTGCCAGCTGACCACCGACAGTCTTGTGCATCAGCTCTATGGTTCCGACACTATCGTTGAACGCCATCGCCATCGCTATGAAGTGAACAATATGCTGCTGAAGCAGATTGAAGCGGCTGGTTTACGTGTGGCAGGACGCTCCGGGGATGACCAGCTGGTAGAGATCGTTGAGATCCCGAACCACCCGTGGTTTGTTGCGTGTCAGTTCCATCCGGAATTCACCTCAACGCCGCGCGACGGTCACCCTTTGTTCGCGGGCTTTGTGAAAGCCGCCAGCGACTACCAGAAGCGTTTGGCAAAATAAGTATTTTCATAACCACGCCCGAACTTTCCGGGCGTTGTTTGTCTGAGTTTCTAGATAACTTGTACTGAGGAAAAACTAATGTCCAAAATCGTTAAAGTCATTGGTCGCGAAATCATCGACTCTCGCGGAAACCCGACCGTTGAAGCTGAAGTGCACCTGGAAGGCGGTTTCGTTGGTATGGCGGCTGCACCATCAGGCGCTTCTACCGGTTCTCGCGAAGCGCTGGAGCTGCGTGACGGTGACAAATCTCGTTTCCTGGGTAAAGGCGTGACTAAAGCAGTTGCTGCGGTCAATGGTCCAATCGCTGATGCGGTGACCGGTAAGGACGCGAAAGATCAGGCAAACATCGATAAAGTGATGATCGATCTGGACGGTACCGAGAACAAATCCAAGTTTGGCGCTAACGCCATTCTGGCCGTTTCTCTGGCTGCGGCTAAAGCTGCCGCTGCAGCAAAAGGCATGCCGCTGTATGAGCACATCGCTGAGCTGAACGGTACCCCGGGCAAATTCTCTATGCCACTGCCAATGATGAACATCATCAACGGTGGCGAGCATGCCGACAACAACGTCGACATTCAGGAGTTTATGATCCAGCCTGTGGGCGCGAAAACCCTGAAAGAAGCCATCCGTATGGGTTCTGAAGTATTCCACACCCTGGCGAAAGTGCTGAAGTCTAAAGGCATGGGCACCGCAGTGGGCGACGAAGGCGGCTACGCGCCTAACCTGGGTTCCAACGCTGAAGCGCTGGCTGTTATCGCTGAAGCGGTAAAAGCAGCAGGCTACGAGCTGGGCAAAGACATCACTCTGGCGATGGACTGTGCAGCTTCTGAATTCTACAAAGACGGCAAATATGTGCTGGCGGGCGAAGGTAACAAAGCCTTCACTTCAGAAGAGTTCACGCACTTCCTGGAAGATCTGACCAAAGAGTATCCAATCGTCTCTATCGAAGATGGTCTGGACGAATCTGACTGGGCTGGCTTCGCATACCAGACCAAAGTGCTGGGCGACAAAATCCAGCTGGTGGGCGACGACCTGTTCGTGACCAACACCAAAATCCTGAAAGAAGGTATCGATAAAGGCATCGCTAACTCCATCCTGATCAAATTCAACCAGATCGGTTCTCTGACCGAAACTCTGGCTGCGATCAAAATGGCAAAAGATGCAGGCTACACCGCAGTGATCTCTCACCGTTCAGGTGAAACTGAAGATGCTACTATCGCTGACCTGGCGGTAGGTACTGCAGCGGGCCAGATCAAAACCGGTTCTATGAGCCGTTCTGACCGTGTTGCCAAGTATAACCAGCTGATCCGTATTGAAGAAGCGCTGGGAAGCCGTGCGCCATTCAACGGTCTGAAAGAAGTTAAAGGTCAGTAATGACCTGATTTCCCGGCCCGATAAGGGCTGAGGAATGTCAGCTAAAAGCGAGTCAGGCCCGGTTATCCGGGCCTGACTTTTTTTATGCCTTTTTTAATGTACCTGCCACCAGCCGGCCCTGATGGAAGCCAGCCTGTACCTCAGGAATACGGGCGACAGCTTCCGCAGAGCAGCTTGCCGCTACCAGTATCATCTCCGCCGGGTCATTGACCTTCGGCCACTGCCGCTTTCCTGACGCATCCAGCGGCAGAATATTGCCGGTAGCAATTGCCAGCGAACGGCTGAGGCCGAATTCATCACTGTTACCGTAGAGCTGCGCGTAAAGGTTGGCTTTCTCCAGCATGCTGCCCGTGCCGAAGGGCGACCAGTGATCGATCACGCTGTCGGTGCCTGCTATAACCATTACGCCTTTCTCCGTCAGCTGCGGCAGTGGCATAACACCTTTACCAATCGGCACGGTAGAGGCCACCGAAAACTGCTGCTTTGCCAGCCCTTCAATCACCTCGTCCAGCTCTTGATCTGCCATTACCGACAGCGCAAAAGCGTGGCTCAGCGTCACTTTGCCCCTGAGCGGCGGGTTCTGCTCTACGGTGCGAATCATATATTTGATAGCGGCAATGCCCGCCGGGGTGGTTTCGTGCAGGTGAATATCCACACCTTTTTGCGTATCCAGCGCAATGCTGAACATCGCATCCAGCGACTTCTCCATTGCGCCATCCACATTGCTCGGGTCGAGGCCGCCCACAAACTGCACGCCCATCTGCATCGCTTCCCGCATCAGACTATCAACCTTTGAGTGCAGCAGACCATGCTGAGGAAAGGCGACAATTTCACAGCGGAAATCCTGTTGATGTTTTTGCAGCGCAATCTGTAAATGCTCAAGGCTTTTCAGGCCGCTTACCGGGTCGATATTGCAGTGGCTGCGCGCCACCGTGGTGCCTTTTGCCTGGAGCAGCCTGATAATAGCCTCAGCATGTTCAACCGAGTGCGGCAGCAGCCTGGGAATAATGGTTTGCTCACGGGCAATCATATCCATAATGGTTTTGCCTTTTCTCGGGCGCGGCGCTTGCCACGGGCCGCCGTAAAAGGTTTTATCCAGATGAATGTGCATATCGCGGGTAGCAGGCAGCAGCAGCAGGCCGCCCGCGTCAAACGCTGGCAGCTCGCTTGCGGTGCGGATTTTTACCGGTTGAATAGTAACCAGAGCGCCATTATTAACCTCCAGATCATAGAGTCCGGTCCGCGTGGCAATAACGCTATCACCCTCATAGTCGAATCCCTCCTCAAGGCGGACGTTTTGCAGCAGATAATGTGGCGAACTGATGGCGTTGACCCTGCTTTTATCCTCACAAGCGGTGGTGACCGGGCTGGCCGTTGCAGCAGCGGCCATCCCTGAGGCAAGCAGGGCGCTGCCCGCGGTCATACGGGCAGTTTGTGACAGAAAATGCCGGCGGCTTTGATAAAGAGTTTGCACGTAAGTCTCCTTTTATTGGCGAGTCAGTAGCCAATATACGCACCTCAGGATTGCTAGCAATTTTATAGTAGCAAAAGCACTGGTTGCCTCTCTTTAACCGGCATCATCAGAGTGCCGCCAGGGTTTATCTGAAAAAATACCTCGATCTCTGGTCATGATTCCAGTATTACCCTTTATATTCAGCTGGTTGTAAAAAGGTTGCCAGGATACAGATTGGTCTGATTTGCGTTAAGAAGGGCGAAATGTCGGGTAAATATATGTAAATTCGCCGTAACTAATTGTCATCAAGGCCAGATTAAAATGAAATACAGGGCAGATGTGGATGGATTGCGTGCGTTGGCAGTACTGCCGGTAATCGCCTATCACATGGGTGCAGGCGGCATTCCGGGCGGGTTTACCGGCGTGGATATCTTCTTTGTGATCTCGGGATACCTTATTTGCGGCATTATTTACAATGGTGCTACCAGTAACACTTTCTCTTATCTGGAATTTTACAAACGCCGCTGTTTACGTATTTTGCCACCGCTGTTTGTGGTGCTGCTGAGCACGTTGGCCTTTGGCTACTATCATCTTCTTCCGGCGCAGTTCAGCGACCTCAGCGACAGTACGCTGGCAACTCTGCTCTTCTCATCCAATATCTTCTTCTGGAAAACCACGGGTTATTTTGCCGGACCGGCGGAGCTAAAGCCCCTGCTGCACACCTGGTCGCTGGCCGTTGAGGAGCAGTTCTATATCATCTTCCCGGTAATACTGCTTTTCGTGGTGCGCTTTTTCCGCCAGCGTGCCACCCAGGTGATGCTGCTGATTATCACCGTTTCCCTGCTGTTAAGCATTTACGCCGTCACGCGCAAACCCACCTTCACCTTCTATATGTTGCCAACCCGAGCCTGGGAGTTGGCACTGGGCGGGATCATCGCCGTAGCGGGCCTGGAAGCGAAGATGAGCAACATCTCACAGGGGATCAAACATCTGATGAGCCTGGCGGGTCTGGCGCTGATCCTCTTTGGCTTCCTGTGGCTGGACACCAGTAAGCCGTTCCCGGCATGGAATGCTCTCTGGCCCTGCCTGGGCAGCTTTCTGATTGTCCTGGCGGGCCAGCAGGCGGCGGTATCGCGCGTGCTGGCGTTAAAGCCGATCGTTTATATCGGTATGATCTCCTACTGCCTTTACTTGTGGCACTGGCCGATTATCGTTTACAGCCGGATGTTCTTTAATTTCGCGCCCGGCCTGCGTGAAGCGGTGATCATCGGACTGACCTTTGGCCTGGCGATAGCTTCCCGCTACCTGATTGAGCTCCCGTTCCGCTATAAGCTGGCTGTTATCCGCTCAGGAAGGATTGTCACCGCCTCAGTGATGGGGCTGGTGGTGTTGGCATCCGGTACGCTCTATAAGGGACATATTGATAACAACGCCGGGCAATTTTCTGCACAAGCGCTGGCTCTGGCCAAATATTCTCAGTACAAAGAGATGCCGGAATTTAACTATCAGTACCGGTTGGGGCGCTGCTTTGTTGACGGCAAGAGTCAGGAAGATAAGCCTTACGATCGCGATTACTGCCTGAAGACCTCCGCTTCCGCCAAAAATTATCTTTTGATAGGCGACAGCCATGCTGCGCATCTCTGGCGCGCGCTGAGCCTGGCCGCAGGGCAGGGCGTAAACGTGATTCAGGCAACCTCCGCCGGGTGTAAACCTTTGTATCAACAGGCGCTGCGTAATCCCTGCACCGACCTGGTCGATTACCTCTACAGCTCATGGGTCCCGCAGCATAAAATTGACGGCATCATCATCTCTGCCCGCTGGGCGCCGGAAGATATCGCTCCCCTCAAGGAGACGTTAAAGCACCTTAAAAGCGTGTCGGATAACGTGATTGTGATGGGGCCGACCATTGAGTATTCAGAATCGCTGCCGGATCTGCTGGCTTATCAGACCGATGGCCGCAAAGATCTGGTCGCCGCTTCCATCGATCACAGCATCAAAGCCACGGACAGCGCCATGAAACAGGCGATGCAGGATGTCGCCACCCGTTATATCTCGGTCTACGCGATTATCTGTCCGGGCGATATTTGTCGCGGGCTGGCGTCCGACGGGCATCCCATCTCAAATGACTACGGGCACTTTACCTTAAGCGGCGCGAAGGACGTGGCGAATCAGGCTATGGTCGAAATGCATC
Organism: Erwinia sp. MMLR14_017; assembly: GCF_033657285.1. Taxonomy (NCBI): domain Bacteria; kingdom Pseudomonadati; phylum Pseudomonadota; class Gammaproteobacteria; order Enterobacterales; family Erwiniaceae; genus Erwinia; species Erwinia sp. MMLR14_017. The sequence goes on from NZ_JAWVWP010000003.1 coordinate 376,507, forward strand.
GGGACGCGTTTATGTAAGGCCGGTATCGCTGCGGGCTGGGGTGCCCGGCAGCGGTATGCTTATGCTGTTCAGCGCAGGTTATGCTGCCGACACAGGCAGCAGATTATTTTTGAATAAGCGCTCAGCCCTTAAGCTCAACCTTGAGGTTTTTCGAACTGCTGCCTAACGTACTGGCATTGTCAGAGGGGATCACATACCCCTTATCCGCTGCTACATGTTGGCGATAGTAATCGACCACGGCGGCATCCTGCTGATTAGCAGTGGTGCTTTTCTTCAAACCGTAGACGTTACCCTCTGCATCTTTTGCCTTAATGCTGTCCGGCGCGTTGCTCACCAGATCGTCCAGCGTGCCGGAAACACGCCCATCCCCCTTCGCCGGGCCGATGGTCATCGCGGCATTATTTCCCTCAATGTAGCTGACATCATAGAAAGTCTGGCCGCTGCTGCCGTCAAACTTCACTTCACCCAGCGTTGCGTTGGCACCATCTCCCTGGGTGCTACGGAAGTTACCTGACCAGTTGGGGTCAAATTTCTGCGTTTTTGTTTCGCCTGGTTGCAGGGTGAGATCGTCTGGTTTGGCGCTGCCGTCGGCATTCGGCGTAAACGAAATCGTCATCGCCTTATCGCCCTTGTTCTCAAAGGTCAAACTGTTCTGGCTTGGGTCGATATCGGCGTCGCTACTGACCGCACTGGCACTGGTGCTGGCAGCGGCCGAATCCACTGTAGTGGGCGACTGCGGTGCTGTGCTCTCCGGCGTTGCCATTTGCGTGGCAGGTGATGAAGTAGCCGCTGGCGTTGTCGCCTGAGGTATTACAGAGGCTAAAGGCGGTTGTTGTTCGGCTAAAGCGTGCTCTGCAAAGAGGCCCGCGCCCTGGCCTGAGGTTGCGGAACCGGAGGCGGCGTTACCGCTCCCACCGCCGTGGGCTTTGTTGATTTGCTGGGCCAGCGTATCAATAGCAGAGAACGCGTTTTGCAACAGCTTGCCCAGCGTCTGTAAAAACTGACTGAATGAGGAGCTATCTGTGCTGCTGTCGGCCTGTTTTGAACCGGAAAGCTCCGGCAGATTACTGGTCGCAGGGGAGCCAAAACTGATGCTGTGGCCGCTGCCGGTTTGCTGGCTGGAGAGGCTCTCTGGCTGAGTTTTCAGTAAAGAATTCAATCCGCTGTCGCTTAAATCCTGTAAGACGCGATTTACTCCACTGCCGACCTGCATGTTCATGGGATTTCCCTGGGAAAAGGCGATGACCGTTGAGTGGCCTGAAAAGCTGCCCGGTTCCCGGCACAAAGCGATTTGGCTAACCCGCGCCGATCTGCCATACTTTGCGCCCTGAAATTCACTACCAGTCGAGATAGCAATGCAGTACCCGATTAATGAAATGTTCCAGACGTTGCAGGGCGAAGGGTTTTATACCGGCGTTCCGGCAATTTTTATCCGCCTGCAGGGATGCCCGGTAGGCTGCAGCTGGTGTGATACCAAACACACCTGGGATAAGCTGGCCGATCGGGAAACCTCGCTGGGCGATATCCTGCTGAAAACGGTAGAAACCGACGCCTGGGGTGCGGCAAATGCGGCTGCCCTGTTGGCGGTGATTGCTGACCACGGCTGGACGGCTCGTCACGTAGTGATCACCGGGGGAGAACCCTGCATTCATGATTTAACGCCACTGACCCATACCCTGCAGCAGCATGGCTTCAGTTGCCAGATTGAAACCAGCGGCACGCATGAAGTGCTATGCAGTGCGGAAACCTGGGTGACCGTCTCGCCAAAAGTGAATATGCGCGGAGGCTATGATGTACTGCATCAGGCACTGGTACGTGCCGATGAGGTCAAGCACCCGGTGGCGCGCGAGCGTGATGTGGAGGCGCTGGAAGGGTTGCTGGCTACGCTGAACGATGACAAGCAGCGGATTATCGCCCTGCAACCGATCAGCCAGAAAGAGGATGCCACTAAGTTGTGCATTGAAACCTGTATCCGGCACAACTGGCGTCTCTCGATGCAGACCCATAAATATCTGAATATTGCCTGACGCGCAGCGGCGACGACATACAGGGCAACGGCAGAAAACTTCAGGCTCGCCGCTGATTTAAATAAAGGCGCCAACAACGTAATAAAGAGAGATGACAGAGGGAAGGGCGGACCGGTCTGAGCCGATCCGCAGAGGCACTAACCTTTATACACGCAGCCAGCGGTACAGGTCTCTTTGATCATTACGGCGCTGAGGTCAGCGAGCTTTGGCTTCATCTGATCCCAAATCCACTTCGCCAGCACTTCGCTGGTAGGATTCTCAAGGCCGGGGATATCGTTCAGATAGTAGTGATCCAGACGATCGTAAATCGGCATAAAAGCCGCTTTCAGTTCGGCAAAGTCCATGATCCAGCCGGTATGCGCATCCACTTCGCCGGTAATTTCGAGCCGCACCAGAAAGGAGTGCCCATGCAGGCGGCCACATTTGTGCCCTTCCGGCACGTTAGGCAGATGGTGAGCAGCCTCGAATTGGAAATCTTTAAACAGCGTGGTAGCCATAAACGTTCTCTGTTGCTGGGAAAAACCGGCGAATTCTACCTGAAAACACCTTTTTTCGCACCCGTTTCCCGGCCCGTTGTTGATTTTAAGCAGTCTTTCAAAGCCTCCGCTTATTAATTATTTATTTATCAATCTGTTAGCTAATCTATTTTGCCGCTATGCCTTACCCGTAAAACCGTTTAGTCGTTTTGGTTATTTATTATTACCAACCCTTATTTAAGGGTTATTATGCTTGTCGTTACCCTACTCCTATCTTGCTGTCTTTACGGCCCGGACCACCCGATACTGGAACCTTCAACGCAATGACGACTCAGGCACCTCCAAGCTCTCTGCTTCCGCTGAATCCGGAACAACTCGCCCGTTTGCAGGCGGCCACCGGGGATTTCTCTACCACGCAGATGGCGTGGCTCTCTGGCTATTTCTGGGGCATGGTCAACCAGATGCCTGGCGCCGCAGCCGTCTCTGCGCCCGCTCCGGCGGAGGCCACTACCATTACTCTGCTTTCTGCTTCTCAGACCGGAAACGCTCGTCGCCTGGCAGAGCAGCTGCGCGACGATCTGCTGGCAGCGAAGCTGAGCGTTAACCTGGTTAACGCGGGCGATTACAAATTCAAGCAGATAGCGCAGGAAAAACTGCTGGTGGTGGTCACCTCCACCCAGGGTGAAGGCGAACCGCCGGAAGAGGCCGTTGCGCTGCACAAGTTCCTGATGTCGAAGAAGGCTCCGAAGCTGGAGGGTACCGCATTTGCCGTGTTCGGCCTGGGCGATACCTCCTATGAATTCTTCAGCCAGGCGGGGAAAGATTTCGACGGCAAGCTGGCGGAGATGGGCGGTGAGCGTCTGTTGGATCGTGTGGATGCGGATGTCGACTACGCGGCTGATGCGGAGAAATGGCGTAAGCAGATTGTAGAAATCCTCAAGGCACGAGCGCCAGACCAGTCATCTGCGGCCGCTGCGGTTAGCGCAACGGGCAGCGTGAATGAGCTCTCTACCAGCCCCTACACCAAAGAGGAGCCGCTGACCGCAAGCCTGGCCGTGAATCAGAAAATCACCGGACGTAACTCCGATAAAGATGTTCGCCATATTGAAATCGATCTGGGCGATTCCGGTCTGCGCTACCAGCCGGGTGATGCGCTGGGCGTCTGGTTTGAGAACGATCCCGCTCTGGTGCAGGAGCTGGTTGAGCTGCTGTGGCTGAAAGGCGATGAGAGCGTGACGGTGAACGGCCAGACGCTGCCGCTGGCAGAGGCGCTGCAAAAGCATTTTGAGCTGACGGTAAATACTCCGCAGATCGTCGAGCAGTACGGCAAGCTATGCCGGGATGAGACGCTGCTGGGGCTGATTAGTGAAAAACCACGGCTTCAGCACTACGCGCAGAACACGCCAATTGTGGATATGGTCCGTCTGGCGCCCGTCGAGTTGACGGCAGAACAGCTGACTGGCCTGCTGCGTCCGTTGACGCCACGCCTTTACTCTATTGCTTCGTCGCAGGCGGAGAGCGAGAGCGAAGTGCATATTACCGTGGGTGCTGTACGCTATGAAATTGACGGGCGTGAACGTGCAGGCGGCGCTTCCAGCTTCCTGGCCGATCGTCTGGAAGAGGATGGCGATCTGCGCATCTTTATTGAACATAACGACAACTTCCGCCTGCCGGCTAACCCGGAAACGCCCGTCATTATGATCGGGCCAGGCACCGGTATTGCTCCTTTCCGCGCCTTTATGCAGCAGCGTGATAATGAAGGTGCCGGAGGCAAGAACTGGCTGTTCTTTGGCAACCCGCACTTTACGGAAGATTTCCTCTATCAGGTTGAGTGGCAGCGCTACGTGAAGGATGGGCTGCTGACAAATATCGATCTGGCCTGGTCCCGCGACCAGCAGCAGAAAGTCTATGTACAGGATAAAATCCGCGCTAAGGGCGCCGAAGTGTGGCGCTGGATCGAGCAGGGTGCGCATATCTACGTCTGCGGTGACGCAAACCGGATGGCGAAGGATGTGGAGCAGGTGCTGCTGGAAGTGGTAGCTGAGCACGGCGGCATGGATCTTGAAACCGCCGATGAATTTTTAAGTGAGCTGCGCATTGAGCGCCGTTATCAGCGAGACGTTTACTAATGACTAATGAAAAACATCCTGGCCCGCTGGTGGTTGAAGGCAAACTGACCGACGCAGAGCGCCTGAAGAAAGAGAGTAATTATCTGCGCGGTACTATCGCCGAAGATTTACAAAACGGTCTGACTGGCGGGTTTACCGGCGACAACTTTTTGCTTATCCGCTTTCACGGTATGTATCAGCAGGATGACCGTGATATTCGTGCCGAGCGTGCAGAACAGAAGCTGGAGCCGCGTCATGCCATGATGCTGCGCTGCCGTCTGCCGGGCGGTATTATCACGCCGAAGCAGTGGCTGGGTATCGATAAGTTTGCTGAGAACAACACCATTTACGGCAGCATTCGTCTGACCAACCGCCAGACTTTCCAGTTTCACGGCATTCTGAAAGGCAACGTGAAGCCTGCGCACCAGATGCTGAGCGAAGTAGGGCTGGATGCGCTGGCAACCGCCAACGATGTAAACCGTAACGTGCTGTGCAGCTCCAACCCGGTGGAGTCTGAGCTGCATCAGGAAGCTTACGAGTGGGCGAAAAAGCTCTCTGAGCACCTGCTGCCGCAGACGCGTGCTTACGCTGAGATCTGGCTGGATCAGGAGAAAGTCGCCACCACGGATAAAGAACCGATCCTGGGCGAAACCTACCTGCCGCGTAAATTTAAAACTACCGTGGTTGTGCCGCCGCATAACGACGTGGATCTGCACGCGAACGATCTTAACTTTGTCGCCATTGCTGAAAACGGCAAGCTGATTGGCTTTAACCTGCTGGTGGGCGGTGGCTTGTCTATCGACCACGGTAACAAAGCGACCTATGCGCGTACCGCCAGCGAGTTTGGCTTCCTGCCGCTGGAGAAAACGCTGGCCGTGGCGGAAGCGGTGGTGACCACCCAGCGCGACTGGGGCAACCGTACCGACCGTAAAAATGCCAAAACCAAATACACGCTTGAGCGTGTAGGCGTAGAGACGTTCAAGGCGGAAGTTGAGCGTCGTGCAGAGATAAAGTTTGAGCCGATCCGCCCTTATGAGTTTACCACCCGTGGCGATCGTATCGGCTGGGTGAAAGGTATTGATGATAAGTGGCACCTGACGCTGTTTATCGAAAATGGTCGTCTGCTGGATTATCCGGGCCGTCCGCTGAAAACCGGCATCGCAGAGATTGCTAAAATTCACCAGGGCGACTTCCGCCTGACCGCCAACCAGAATCTGATTGTGGCGGGCGTGCCGGAAGCGGAGAAACCGAAAATTGAGGCGTTGGCCCGCAGCCACGGTTTGATGGAAAGCGTCACCGCGCAGCGTGAAAATTCGATGGCCTGCGTGTCGTTCCCAACCTGCCCGCTGGCGATGGCGGAAGCCGAACGCTTCCTGCCAGATTTTGTCACCCGCGTGGAAGGGCTGATGAGTTCGCATGGCGTGGGCCATGAGCACATTGTGCTGCGCGTGACCGGCTGTCCGAATGGCTGTGGCCGGGCGTTGCTGGCTGAGATAGGCCTGGTAGGCAAGGCGCCGGGGCGCTACAACCTGCATCTGGGTGGGAACCGCATCGGGACACGGATCCCGCGCATGTACCGTGAAAACATCACCGAAGATGAAATTTTGTCTACCCTTGATGCATTATTGGGCCGCTGGTCAAAAGAGCGCGAAGCTGATGAAGGCTTTGGCGATTTCACCGTTCGCGCAGGCGTGGTGAAACCGGTTGTCGATCCGGCCCGCGATTTTTGGGCATAACGGAGGCATGATATGTCTGTACTCGATCTCTCGACACTGAACGAATTACCTAAAGTTGAGCGCGTGATGGCGCTGGCGGAAGTGAATACCAAATTGGACAAGCTTTCCGCTCAGGAGCGCGTGCTCTGGGCGCTGGAGAATTTGCCCGGTGAAGCGGTGCTCTCTTCGAGCTTCGGCATTCAGGCGGCGGTCAGCCTGCATCTGGTTAATCAGGTAAAGCCGGGCATTCCGGTGATCCTGACCGATACCGGTTATCTGTTCCCGGAAACCTATCAGTTTATCGATCAGCTGACAGAGAAGTTGGACCTTAACCTGAAGGTGTTCCGTGCGGAGCAAAGCCCGGCCTGGCAGGAAGCGCGGTACGGTAAGCTGTGGGAGCAGGGCGTTGAAGGGATTGAACGCTACAACGAGATCAATAAAGTTGAGCCGATGAACCGGGCGCTGGCAGCGTTAAACGGCCAGACCTGGTTTGCCGGTCTGCGCCGCGATCAGTCCAGCAGTCGTGCACATCTGCCGGTGCTGGCTATCCAGCGTGGTGTTTTTAAGGTGCTGCCGATCATCGACTGGGATAACCGTCAGGTGCATCAGTATCTGCAAGAGAATGATTTGGGATATCACCCGCTGTGGGATCAGGGCTATCTTTCCGTGGGCGATACGCACACCACCCGTAAATGGGAGCCGGGGATGGCAGAAGAGGAAACCCGTTTCTTCGGCCTGAAGCGCGAGTGCGGGCTGCACGAGTAGCCATTTTCCTGATTTGAAAGAAGCTCACAGGGTTGCCTGTGGGCTTTTTTTTGCAGGTAGTGCTGGGGGAATAAGTTCAGCATCAGTATCGGGAAGGTGATGCTTGTGAGGCTGGATTTCTGCTAGAGGAACGCTGGCCATTAGTATCAGTATCGAGGAAGTGTTGCCTGTGAGTCCGGATCTCTGCGAGGGGAACGCTGGCCGTTAGCATCAGTGTCGTGGAGGTGTTGCCTGTGAGGCTGGATCTCTGCGAGGGGAACGCTGGCCATTAGCATCAGTATCGTGGAAGTGTTGCTTGTGAGGCTGGATCTCTGCGAGGGGAACGCTGGCCGTTCATAAAGACGCAAAAAACGTCATCCCTGACAGCTCGGCTCGCGCCGTCCATGGCGCGAGACGCTTTATTCACGGCCAGCGTTCCCCTCGCTTTAACCTTTGGCGTTGTCTGTCAGAGGTGCCAGCGGCTTCGGCGTTCGTTACTTTGTCTGTCAGAGGTTCCAGCGGCTTCGGCGTTCGTTACTTTGTCTGTCAGAGGTTCCAGCGGCTTCGGCTTTTGTTACATTGACTGACAGAAGTTCCAGCGGCTTCGGCGTTTGTTACCTTGTCTGTCAGAGATTCCAGCAGCTTCGGCGTTTATTACTTTGTCTGTCAGAGGTTCCAGCGGCTTCGCCGTTCGTTACTTTGTCTGTCAGAGGTTCCAGCGGCTTCGCCGTTCGTTACTTTGTCTGTCAGAGGTTCCAGCGGCTTCGGCGTTCGTTACATTGTCTGACAGAAGCCCCAGCGGCTTCGGCGTTTGTTACCTTGTCTGTCAGAGATTCCAGCGGCTTCGGCGTTTGTTACTTTGTCTGTCAGAGGTTCCAGCGGCTTCGGCGTTCGTTACTTTGTCTGACAGAGGTCCCAGCGGCTTCGGCGTTTGTTACTTTGTCTGACAGAGGTTTCAGTGCCTTCGCCGTTTACTTATGCAGAAGGAAACGGCTGTTCCGGCATTTATCTGTTTTCAAATTTTAGCGTTGCCTGGCGGAGGAGCTGCGTCAGCAGGGTCAGCTACCAATAAGCGCCTTAAACTCATCGGCTGCGCGGGTGATGTTAATCTCTGTTACCTCATATTCCGCCACGGCCTGGAAGGCGTCTTCCTGCAGGATGGTGTTCAACCGTTCACGATCGATATTCCTGGCGAGAATCACGCCGCCCGTACGAGGCTCTTTCCGGCCTGCGGTGATAAAAACCCCAGCGGCAAAATACTTATCCAGCCATGCCATATGCGCATCCAGCACGGCATCCACTTCGTCCATCGGACGGGTATAACTCAGGCTAACGATATACATTGCAACTCCTGGATCAGGTTTTAGGATTTGCCAGCTCGGTAATCAGCGGCAGGAGGATCTTAACAGCGGTGCGTGTACGTTGCGTCATCCGGCCTGGCAACCAGCGATCAAGAAAGGCCAGGTTATCGAGAGATGCCTGATGCATGGTGGTGCCTTGTGGGAAATGGCGGCTGGCGGTTCGCTGTTGCTTGCCGTCATGTTTGCCCAAATCCCAGTTGGTGGCGCGGAGGCTGAGCAGAGGGAAACCGGCTTTATCAAACAGATCTTCTGCGGGAAGATCCTTCACCGCCTTGCCGTTTGTTGCCGCAGCCAGCCCATGCAGGCGGGCAATTGCCAGCGCCCTGTCCCGCGTTTGCCGGGCGACCGCTTCCGGCGTGTTGCTGCCGCTGTCAAAGTAGAGTTTATCGCCAACAATCAGGCTGTCCAGGCTTATCACCAGCAACGTGTTCTTCTTCTCTTCTGGTTTCATCCGGGCGAGGTAATCCTCTTCACCGCGCTGTCCCAGCTCTTCAGCGCTGAGGGCGACAAAGCGCAGGCTGTAATGTAGCGGCACTTTACTGAGCTTTTGCGCCAGTTCCAGCATCACGCCAAGTCCGGAGGCATTATCGTCCGCGCCCTGAAGGGTTAACCCACCCAGATTATGTTGCCGGTCGCTGTCGCTGGATGGCAGATAAGTATCCGCGTGAGTCACAATCATAATCTGCTGGGGAACATCGCCCGCTTTAGCGGCAATCACGGAGGTGGCGGTTACGTTATGCGGCGTGATGTGTCCATCCTGCGTACGGTATTGATAGCGAGCGGTGAAGGTACGCTTGTTACTTTCATAGCCCATTTCCGTGAACTGGCGCTGAAGGTAGTCTGCCGTCAGCATCTCTGCCGGGCTGCCCGCCATCCGGCCAGGGAAGTAGGTGGCGATATGGCGCAACTGTTGCTCAGCGAACTGGCCATCCGGCTGCGCAGCCGATAAGGGGAAAACAGCACCGCAACTGAGCAGCGCGGTCAGCGCACCCAGGCAGAGTCGGGAAAACATGTCAGATCCTTAGTCGTCATCCGGTGACGATCCTGCGAGTTTTTTTACCAGGGTAGTATGAAAGTGTGATGCGCTTTGCACAATTTCATTCTCTCTTAAATGCCCTAAATATCATCCGTTAAGCACATTTTGTGCGGAGCTTTGCCAGAACGTTATTCCATTCAGTAACTACTCATTCCAATTAGTAATTTCATAAGCCTGAAGCCTGGGTCGTATAGTCGCATGAACTTTATGTCATTAATGAAAAAGGCTGACGTGGACTATCTTCCGATTTTTGCAGACATCCGTAATAAACCGGTGCTGATTGTAGGCGGCGGTGACGTGGCTGCGCGCAAAATTGAGCTTCTGCGTCGCGCGGGCGCTCACGTCACTATTGCGGCACGTGAGCTGTGCGAAGAGCTGACTGCGCTGGAAAAGAGCGGCGCCGTCAGCTGGATAGCCAAAGACTATCAGCCTTCTCAACTGGATAACGCCTGGCTGGTGATTGCGGCAACCGATGATGGCGAGCTGAATGCCCGCGTATTCACCGATGCCAGCGAGCGCCGCCTGTTGGCTAATGTGGTTGACGATCAGCCCAAATGCTCCTTTATCTTCCCGTCAATTGTGGACCGCTCTCCGCTGGTGGTCGCGATCTCTTCCAGCGGCACCGCGCCAGTGCTGGCCCGGCTGCTGCGTGAAAAGCTGGAAGCTTTACTGCCTGCCAATCTGGGACAGATGGCGGAAATCGCCGGAGAGTGGCGCAACAAAGTAAAGCAGCGCTTCAGCAAGATGTCGGAACGCCGCCGTTTCTGGGAGAGCGCCTTTAACGGGCTGTTTGCCAGCCAGGTCGCTTCCGGCAACATCGAAGGGGCGAAGCGCACGCTGGATCGGCAGCTCGACGAGCCGGAAGCCAGCGAAGGTGAAATCATCCTGGTGGGAGCCGGGCCAGGCGATGCGGGCTTGTTGACGCTGCGTGGTCTTCAGGTCATGCAGCAGGCTGACGTGGTGCTGTATGACCATCTGGTCAGTGATGAAATTCTGGACCTGGTGCGCCGCGATGCCGATCGCATCTGCGTAGGCAAGCGGGCAAATGCGCACAGCGTGCCGCAGGAAGAGACTAACCGTCTGCTGGTTGAGCTGGCGAAGAAAGGCAAACGAGTGGTGCGGCTGAAAGGGGGCGATCCCTTTATCTTTGGCCGGGGCGGTGAAGAGTTACAGGCTGCTGTGGAAGCGGGCATTCCTTTCCAGGTAGTGCCGGGCGTGACGGCTGCCGCAGGCGCAACCGCCTATGCCGGCATCCCGCTGACCCACCGCGACCATGCGCAGAGCGCAACGTTTATTACCGGTCATTGCCGTGCCGACGGCGAGGGCATGGATTGGGCTTCACTGGCTCGCGCCCGACAGACGCTGGCTATCTATATGGGCACCCTGAAAGCGGCAGAGATCTCCGCACAACTTATTGCTCATGGGCGCGACGCTCAAACGCCGGTGGCAGTGATTGGCCGCGGCACGCGACAGGATCAACAGGTTCTGATCGGCACGCTGGAAGAATTAGACGCATTAGCGCAACGCGCACCGACGCCGGCGCTGTTGGTGATAGGGGAAGTGGTTAACCTGCACCAACAGCTGGCATGGTTTCAACATTCAGCGCAGCAGGACGGACGCGAGTCCCCCGTTGTGAATTTGGCTTGAGGAAAAGTTATGGATCAAAAACGACTCACCCACCTGCGTCAACTGGAAGCGGAAAGTATCCATATCATCCGTGAAGTGGCGGCAGAGTTTGGCAACCCGGTGATGATGTACTCTATTGGCAAGGATTCCTCTGTGATGCTGCACCTGGCGCGCAAGGCGTTCTATCCCGGCACGCTGCCGTTCCCGTTACTGCACGTGGATACCGGCTGGAAATTTCGCGAAATGTACGAGTTCCGCGATCGCACGGTGAAAAACATCGGTGCCGAGCTGCTGGTGCATAAAAATCCGGAAGGCGTGGCGATGGGCATTAACCCGTTCGTCCACGGCAGCGCCAAGCACACCGACATCATGAAAACCGAAGGCCTGAAGCAGGCGCTGAACAAATATGGTTTTGATGCTGCCTTTGGCGGCGCCCGCCGTGATGAAGAGAAGTCGCGCGCGAAAGAGCGTATTTACTCCTTCCGCGACCGTTTCCACCGCTGGGACCCGAAAAATCAGCGCCCTGAACTGTGGCATAACTATAATGGCCAGATCAACAAAGGCGAAAGCATTCGCGTGTTCCCGCTCTCCAACTGGACCGAGCTGGATATCTGGCAGTACATCTTCCTGGAAAATATTGAGATCGTTCCGTTGTACCTGGCGGCCCCGCGTCCGGTTCTGGAGCGCGATGGCATGCTGATGATGATTGATGACGATCGCATCGACCTGCAACCTGGCGAAGTGATTGAGCAGCGTATGGTGCGTTTTCGCACCCTCGGCTGCTGGCCGCTGACCGGCGCGGTAGAGTCTGAAGCGCAGACGCTGCCGGGGATCATTGAAGAGATGCTGGTCTCCACCACCAGCGAACGTCAGGGCCGCGTTATTGACCGCGACCAGTCCGGCTCCATGGAGCTGAAGAAACGCCAGGGTTATTTCTGAGGAGCCGAGATGAACAACGTCATTGCACAACAAATTGCTGACCAGGGCGGCGTGGAAGCCTGGCTGCACACTCAGCAACATAAAAGCCTGCTGCGCTTTCTGACCTGCGGCAGCGTCGATGATGGCAAAAGTACGCTGATTGGTCGCCTGCTTCACGACACGCGCCAGATTTATGAAGACCAACTCTCTTCACTGCATAACGACAGCAAACGTCACGGTACGCAGGGCGAAAAGCTCGACCTGGCGCTGCTGGTGGATGGCCTGCAGGCGGAACGTGAGCAGGGCATCACCATTGATGTGGCTTACCGCTATTTCTCCACTGAAAAGCGTAAGTTTATTATTGCCGATACGCCGGGACATGAGCAGTACACCCGTAACATGGCGACCGGTGCTTCAACCTGCGACCTGGCGATCCTGCTGATTGATGCACGTAAAGGGGTACTGGATCAGACCCGTCGTCACAGCTTTATCTCCACGCTGCTGGGTATCAAGCACCTGATTGTGGCGATCAACAAAATGGATCTGGTGGAGTACCGTGAAGCCACCTTTGAACAGATCAAACAGGATTACCTGGACTTTGCCGGTCAGCTGCCTGCCGACCTGGATATTCGCTTTGTGCCGATGTCTGCGCTGGAAGGGGAAAACGTTGCCTCACCAAGCGAAGCGATGAGCTGGTACAGCGGCCCGACGCTGCTGGACGTGCTGGAAACCGTGGAAGTGAAGCGCGTGGTGGAACAGCAGCCGATGCGTTTCCCGGTGCAGTACGTTAACCGTCCAAACCTGGATTTCCGTGGCTACGCCGGTACGCTGGCATCCGGTAGTGTGAAAGTGGGCCAGCGCGTTAAGGCGCTGCCTTCTGGCGTGGAATCTTCCATCGCCCGCATTGTGACCTTTGATGGCGATTTGCAGGAAGCGCAGGCGGGCGAAGCGATTACTCTGGTGCTGAAGGATGAGATTGATATCAGCCGTGGCGACCTGCTGGTGGCCGCAGAAGAGACGCTGAAACCGGTGCAGGCCGCCTCTGTCGATGTGGTATGGATGGCCGAGCAGCCGCTGGTGCCGGGACAGAGCTTTGATATCAAAATTGCCGGTAAGAAAACCCGCGCCCGCATTGAGAAGATTAAATATCAGGTTGAGATCAACAGCCTGGCGCAGCATGACGTCGAAAGCCTGCCGCTGAATGGCATCGGCCTGGTCGAAATGACCTTTGATGAACCGCTGGTGCTCGACAATTATCAGGCTAACCCGGTGACGGGCGGCATGATCTTTATCGATCGCCTGAGCAACGTCACGGTGGGCGCAGGGATGATCCGCGAACCGTTGCAGGATGTGGTGCAGGAGCAGGGCAACTTCAGCGCGTTTGAGCTGGAGCTGAACGCGCTGGTTCGCCGTCACTTCCCGCACTGGAACGCACGCGATCTGCTGGGCGGCCAGTAATGGCCGCTGAACACGACGAAAATGTTATCTGGCATTCGCACGCGGTAACGCGTGCGGAGCGTGAGCGGCAGCACGGCCATCAGGGCGCGGTGCTGTGGTTTACCGGCCTTTCGGGATCGGGGAAATCTACCGTGGCTGGCGCGCTGGAACAGGCGCTGCATCAGCTTGGGGCCAGTACCTATCTCCTTGATGGCGATAATGTCCGCCATGGACTCTGCCGCGATCTGGGGTTCAGCGATGAGGATCGCAAAGAGAATATCCGTCGGGTGGGCGAAGTCGCCAAACTGATGGTTGATGCCGGACTGGTGGTGCTCACCGCCTTTATCTCTCCGCATCGTGCTGAACGCCAGATGGTGCGGGATATGCTGGGTGAAGGGCGTTTTATCGAAGTATTTGTGGATACGCCGCTGGCGATCTGTGAAGCCCGTGACCCGAAAGGGTTATACAAGAAGGCGCGTGCCGGTGAGTTGCGTAATTTCACCGGTATTGATGCCGTCTATGAAGCGCCTGAACAGGCGGAACTGCATCTTGATGGTGCGCAGCCGGTGCCGGTGCTGGTTTCTCAGATTGTGGCGCTGCTTCGCCAGCAGCAACACCTGCCAGCATAATCGCCAGAGCAGAAAGCGCTATTTCCGGCAGCTGAAGTAATCGTTAAGCCAGAGGGTGGCCGGCACGCCTGAAGGCTGTTAACGGCAGCGTTGTACCAACAATTGGTAACAATATTGCGGGTTCAAGTGTAGATCTGCAGCGATGTCACGCTATGATCCCCTCCTGAGATAGCCTCGGCAAAAACGCCTCAGAGCGCGCCGATTTTTGCGTCCACAGGATACTTATGCATAATGTTACGCCCTTGCTTGCCCGTAAAGAAGATCGCGACAGGGAAGAGCCCTCCTGGTCTTTTCCTGGTGGAGTAGTCGGCTTTGCCGCCTACTGGCTCGCTCTGGCGATCCCTTTCATGCTGTACGGCTCCTCTACACTGTTTTTCTTTCTCTATACGTGGCCCTTCTTTCTGGCAATGCTGCCCGTTTCCGTGCTGGTTGGCATCGCCAGCAGCGTGATCCTGCGCGGCCAGCTGCTCTGGACCATATTGCTGACCACGCTACTGGTTATCTTTCTTTTCTGGTTGCTGTTTACGCTACTGAGCGGATGGTAACCTGACCGCTCTCTCCACTCTGTTGGCTGCTGGTCTGGCAGATTTACTCTCTGAATCCCTGCTTCCGGGAGAAAATGTTGCCTGCAAACCCGTGATTCGGGTGAAGAACGCTCACCATTTCACCAATACAGGGTTAAATCACCGGTAGAGTGGAGTCGGATGAAAAGTTATGGGATGATTGAGCCGTTTTTCAGGGGGCGGGGATGGGAAAACTTACGCTGCTGTTACTTGTTTTACTGGGCTGGCTGCAATATTCGCTCTGGCTGGGCAAGAACGGCATACATGACTATACGCGCGTTAAAGACGATGTTGCGGTGCAACAAGGCGGCAACGCGAAGCTAAAAGCGCGAAACGATCAGCTGTTTGCAGAAATCGACGACCTTAACGGCGGTTCTGAAGCAATTGAGGAACGCGCACGTAACGAGCTGGGGATGATCAAACCCGGTGAGACTTTCTATCGCCTTGTGCCGGATCAAAATAAACGAAACGCGCAGCAGGGTGCATCTTCCAGTCAGCAACGATAACTCATGAATATCGCAGACTCCTTTCCGGCGCTTGTCGCTGTGGTCCCGGCTGCCGGTATCGGCAGCCGGATGCAATCAGAATGTCCCAAACAATACCTGAAGCTCGGCGGTAAAACGCTGCTTGAGCATGCGCTGGAGAGTCTGCTGATTCATCCGGCGGTCAGCCGCATTATTGTCGTCATCAGCCCGGACGATCTCTGGTTTTCCGCCCTGCCCATTGCCAGCGACGCACGTATCTCGGTGGTACTGGGCGGGAAAGAGCGTGCGGACTCCGTGCTTGCCGGTCTGAACGTAGTCTCTTCTGCGCACTGGGTGCTGGTGCATGACGCTGCACGGCCTTGCCTGCATCCTGACGATCTCAGCCGTCTGCTCGCCATTATGGCGACCAGTAAAGTCGGGGGGATCCTGGCCGCACCGGTTCGCGATACCATGAAGCGGGCAGAGCCAGGCAAAGAGGCGATTGCCCATACTGTCGATCGCGAAGCGCTATGGCACGCCCTGACGCCACAGCTTTTTCCACTGGCGCTGTTGCGCGAGTGCCTGACCCGCGCATTGCAGGAAGGGGCGACGATCACTGACGAGGCGTCGGCGCTGGAGTATTGTGGTTATCACCCGGAGCTGGTTATCGGCCGCAGCGACAATATCAAAGTCACCAGGCCGGAAGATTTGGCGCTGGCCGCGTTTTACCTGACCCAATCAATTAATAAGGAGAGCGCATGATGCGTATCGGCCACGGTTTTGATGTTCACGCGTTTGGCGGCGAAGGCCCGCTTATTATTGGCGGCGTGCGTATTCCTTATGAAAAAGGGTTGCTTGCCCACTCCGATGGTGACGTGGCGCTGCATGCGCTGACGGATGCGCTGCTTGGTGCGGCCGCGCTCGGAGATATTGGGAAGCTGTTCCCGGATACCGATGCCGCCTATAAAGGCGCGGACAGCCGTGAACTGCTGCGTGAAGCCTGGCGCCAGGTGCAGAAAAAGGGCTATCGCCTGGGAAACATTGACGTCACCATTATCGCGCAGGCCCCAAAAATGCTGCCGCATATTCCTCAGATGCGTATCAATATTGCTGAGGACCTCGGTATCCATATGGATGATGTCAACGTCAAGGCGACCACTACCGAGAAACTGGGTTTTACCGGCCGGGGTGAAGGTATCGCCTGTGAAGCCGTGGCGCTGATCCTCAAGGCGGAAGCGTAATGGCCGTTGACGAGCTGAGCTGGCTGCACGGAAAACCCACCGCTACAGGGGTGCTGAAAGCCAACCCGGAAGATTTTGTCGTGATTGAAGATCTGGGCTACCGCCCGGATGGAGAGGGCGAGCAGGTACTGGTACGCATGCGTAAAAACGGCTGCAATACCCGCTTCGTGGCGGAAGCGCTGGCAAAATTTGCCGGTATCCATCCCCGGGACGTCAGTTTTGCCGGGATGAAAGACCGACATGCGGTAACCGAACAGTGGTTTTGCCTGCGTATTCCCGGCAAAGAGACGCCAGATTTATCTGCATTTCAGCTGGAAGGGTGCGAGGTACTGGAAAGTGCCCGCCATCGTCGTAAACTGCGTACGGGTGCCCTGCAGGGAAATGCCTTTACCCTGGTATTACGGCAAATCTCAGATCGTGATGCGGTTGAGCAACGTCTGGGGCTGATCGCTCAAGCTGGCGTGCCAAATTACTTCGGCGAACAGCGGTTTGGCCACAACGGCAACAATTTGCTGATGGCTCGCCGCTGGGCGGCAAACGAGATCCGCGTTAAAGAACGCAATAAACGCAGCTTCCTGCTTTCAGCTGCCCGCAGCGCAATGTTCAATCAGGTGGCTAGCGAAAGGCTGGCGCAGGGAACCTTCGCCAGCGTGATGGCAGGCGATGCGTTACAGCTTACCGGACGTGGAAGCTGGTTTGTTGCAGAGGAAGCTGAGCTGGCAACGTTGCAGGCGCGGGTAGAGAGCGATGAACTGCGTGTTACCGCGCCGCTCCCCGGCAGTGGCGCCTGGGGCACCCTGCACAGCGCGCTCGCTTTTGAGCAACAAAGCCTGGCAGCGGAGACAGAATTGATTACACTGCTTGAGCGTGAGCGCGTTGAGGCTGCTCGTCGCGCCCTGTTGGTAAAACCGCGTGACCTGCGCTGGAGCTGGTGGGATGACGTCACCGTCGAACTGAATTTCTGGCTACCGGCAGGCAGTTTTGCCACCGCACTGGCGCGTGAAATTATCGAACAAGAAGGTGAAGATGCGAATATTGCTGAGTAACGATGACGGCATCCATGCGCCAGGCATTCAGACGCTGGCTGCCGCGCTGCGTGAGTTTGCCGAGGTGCAGGTAGTCGCGCCCGATCGCAACCGCAGTGGTGCCTCTAATTCTCTGTCACTGGAAACACCGTTACGCACCTTCACCCATGCTAACGGTGATATTGCCGTGCAGATGGGCACGCCAACGGACTGCGTTTATCTCGGCGTTAATTCGCTGATGCAGCCCAAACCTGACATTGTGGTTTCCGGCATTAATGCGGGGCCGAATCTGGGCGATGACGTCATCTATTCAGGCACCGTAGCCGCCGCGATGGAAGGACGTCACCTGGGATTACCTGCGCTGGCGGTCTCACTTGACGGCTATAAGCATTACGATACGGCAGCCGCAGTGACCTGTTCAATCTTGCGTGCGCTGATGCGCACGCCGCTGCGAACCGGTCGCATCCTGAATATTAACGTTCCGGATTTACCGCTTGCAGAGATAAAGGGGATCCGCGTGACTCGCTGTGGTAGCCGTCACCCCAGCGACCAGGTGATCCCGCAGCAGGACCCGCGTGGCAACATGATGTACTGGATCGGTCCGCCGGGCCAGAAGCTGGATGCCGGCCCGGATACGGACTTTGCGGCCGTGGATCAGGGGTATGTTTCCGTTACTGCGCTACACGTCGATCTCACTGCCCATGCCGCGCAGGAGAAAGTGGCGTCCTGGCTTGAAAGTGTCGAGGTCAGCAACGAATGGTGATCCGCCGAATTGATACGCTACTGGCGCAGCTGCGCCAGCAGGGCATTGACGATGAACGGTTGCTGAAAGCGATTGAGGATGTTCCGCGCGAACGTTTTGTCGATGAAGCGTTCGAACACAAGGCCTGGGAAAATATGGCGCTGCCTATTGGTTCCGGGCAGACCATATCTCAGCCCTATATGGTTGCGAAAATGACCTCGCTGCTGGAGCTGAGTCCGGGTTCACGCGTCCTTGAAATTGGCACCGGCTCCGGTTATCAGACCGCGATTCTGGCGCATCTTGTTGAACATGTTTACTCCGTTGAACGGATCAAAGGGTTACAGTGGCAGGCCAAGCGTCGTTTAAAACAGCTTGATTTGCATAACGTCTCCACGCGCCACGGCGACGGCTGGCAGGGCTGGCCCTCCCGTGGACCTTTTGATGCGATCATCGTTACCGCGGCACCGCCTGAGATCCCGGTTGAGCTGATGTCTCAGCTTGATGAAGGGGGGATTTTAGTGCTGCCCGTGGGCGAAGAGCATCAGGAATTAAAACGTATCCGGCGCAAGGGCGGTGAGTTTATTGTTGATACCGTAGAGCCGGTGCGTTTTGTTCCGCTGGTGAGGGGCGATCTCGCCTGAGACGTTAGCAATTACACACATCTGTAAATGGCGCCTGCTCAGCGATATTGTTAGTATCTTATTCATTTCACGATTTATTACTGCGGTTGTGCGCTTACAGGCTGCCGCAGTGGTCACAGTTTTGCCGTTATGGGGGAGTTAAATGAGCACAGGAAGCCCAGTATTTAAGTTATGCCGAATTGCGGCCGTTTCACTTGTTGGTTTTTGGATGGCTGGGTGTTCCAGCGATAACACACAGGCTCCTATCAGCTCCGTTGGCGGAGGCAATAGCGGCGGTATGCTCAGCGGCGCTTCCGGTAACGCTAACAGCGGCAACAGCGACGCTGGCGGCAACGGTGGTTATATCGCCCCTCCTGCTTCTATCTCGGCAAACTCCAGCGGCGTGGTAAGCGCTCCGCAGAACATCTCTACCTCCTCAAACGCAGCTTCAGCTCCCGCAAATGAGAACGTGGTGACCCAGGATGGTCATATTGTCTATAACCGCTCGTATGGGAATATTCCTAAAGGTAGCTATAGCGGAGAGACATATACCGTTAAACGAGGCGATACGCTGTTCTATATTGCCTGGATTACCGGCAACGATTTCCGTGATTTAGCCCAGCGAAATAACGTCTCCGCGCCTTACAGTCTCAATGTGGGCCAGCAGTTGCAGGTTAGTAACAGCTCCGGTGGTACCCTGACCGGCGGCAATGCAATTACCGCTGCCGATGCCAATGCTGGAGGTGTAGCAGTTCAACCCTCTGCGCCACAAATCAAAGGCGGAGCGGTTGCACAGCAGCCTGTTATTACGTATTCTGAGGATTCAGGTAAACCAAGTGAAGGCAAAATGTTACCTTCATCCGGTAAAAATACTGTTGCAACGACAACAGCACCGGTTACTGCTCCGACCGTCAGCAGCACAACTAACAGCACTACCCCCGTGGGTAACTGGCGTTGGCCGACAGACGGTAAGATTATCGATAACTTCTCTGCTTCCGAAGGGGGCAACAAAGGCATCGATATCGCGGGATCGCGAGGACAGCCTGTCATCTCAACCGCCTCAGGGCGAGTGGTATATGCAGGGAATGCGCTTCGCGGTTACGGTAACTTGATTATCATCAAACATAATGATGACTACCTGAGTGCATACGCCCATAACGATACGATGCTGGTCCGCGAGCAACAAGAAGTGAAAGCGGGTCAGAAGATTGCCACCATGGGTAGTACCGGCACAAGTTCGGTTAGATTGCATTTTGAAATTCGTTACAAGGGGAAATCCGTAAACCCGCTGCGTTATTTACCGCAGCGATAGTCCGGCAGAACCTTGGTGTTCTGCCCTTGGATCACGGGTAGGAGCCGCTTATGAGCCAGAATACGCTGAAAGTTAATGAGTTACATGAAGATGCGGAATTCGACGAAAACGGAGCTGAAGTTTTTGATGAGAAGGCTCTTGTCGGAAATGAACCTGCTGATAACGAAATAGCTGAAGATGAGCTGTTGTCACAAGGCGCTACGCAACGAGTATTGGACGCGACGCAGCTCTATCTGGGGGAGATCGGTTATTCTCCGCTGTTGACGGCTGAAGAAGAAGTTTTCTTCGCGCGTCGTGCTCTGCGTGGTGATGTTCCCTCTCGTCGCCGTATGATTGAAAGTAACTTACGTCTGGTAGTGAAGATTGCCCGCCGTTACAGCAATCGTGGTCTTGCTTTGCTGGATCTGATTGAGGAAGGTAACCTGGGGTTAATCCGCGCGGTAGAGAAGTTCGATCCTGAAAGAGGATTCCGCTTCTCTACTTACGCTACCTGGTGGATTCGTCAGACAATTGAACGGGCTATCATGAACCAAACCCGTACTATTCGTTTGCCAATCCATATCGTTAAAGAGCTGAACGTCTATCTGCGTACTGCTCGTGAACTGACCCACAAATTAGATCACGAACCAAGCGCAGAAGAAATCGCCGAACAGCTTGATAAACCTGTTGATGATGTCAGCCGCATGCTGCGCCTCAACGAACGCATTACATCAGTCGACACGCCACTAGGCGGTGATTCTGAAAAAGCGCTGCTGGACATCCTGGCCGATGAGAAAGAGAACGGCCCGGAAGATACCACCCAGGACGATGACATGAAGCAGAGCATCGTTAAATGGTTGTTCGAACTGAACGCCAAACAGCGTGAAGTGCTGGCACGTCGTTTCGGCCTGTTAGGCTATGAAGCGGCAACGTTGGAAGATGTGGGTCGCGAAATTGGTCTGACCCGCGAACGTGTTCGTCAGATTCAGGTTGAAGGTCTGCGTCGTCTGCGTGAAATTTTGCAGGCGCAGGGACTGAATATTGAAGCCTTGTTCCGCGAATAAGCGCAGGCACTTCAGGATGTAAATGCGAAAAGCGGTGGTGAAAACCACCGCTTTTTTATTGCCTGAACCGGCTGCTCAGACGCTTTCTTTTACCTTATCCTTCACATCTGACTTGGCATCCTGCATAACGTAGGTGTTGCTTACAGCCCCCTTGTAAGCGCTTATCAGCATCTGTATCGGGTTAAATCTGCCTTTACCTAATCCTTCCACCACGCCTTTCAGCGCATCAAAGGCCGTTTTCGCCGCACCGACAACACCTCCTTTGAGTACTTCCCACGGATTGGTGCTTTCTGACCTGCCCATACCGGTCAGGAAATTGCTCAGGCCCGGAATAAAGGCGAATGCGCGTCCCAGCTTCAGACAGAGGCCCTGAAAGCCACTCTTGGTAGTGCCGTTCAGGTTTACCATTTCATCGTTGGTTTGCGTCAGTTTCCCATCCTTGGGAAACATTTTGTCCAGTCCCTGTTCCGCCACATCCTTAACGATAGCGGCTTCGGTACCGTGGCGGGCGTCGCCACTTTTAGTCAGCCCCTCTATTTTCCCGTTAGTATGAACATCACCACGATCGCCACCTTCGCGGTTATTCAGCGCTTTGACGTTATTCAGGAAGTAAGACATGTTTTTGGCCGCCAGCGCCCGGCTTTTCTCATCCGGGTTGTTGGCGGTCCAGTCGCCAAATTGCTTCTTGAGATCTTCCTGCTTGATATCTTTCTGATTGCCCAGATTCTTCAGCACCGGATTGTCATTGATGATCTGATCGGCGGAACGGTTGTCGCCATCCATGTTTTTAAACAGGGTGTCGGTGGAGGGCGGGACACTGGTATCTTTCTCATCCTTTGGCATCGCCGGGCCGGTATTTTCGCTGCCGGTCGAAACGGGAGCACTGGCAGAGGTTTCGCCAATAGTGGAGAGGAGATCTTTGAGTTGCGTCATCATCGTAGCTAACTGAGCATCGGTAGAGGTGCTGTTAGCTGCAGGCTGCTGGCCCTGTTGACTCTGCTGACTCTCTTTGAGGAACTTCATCAGGCTGTCGAGCAGCATCTGCAACTGCGACATCTGATTACTGCTGTTATCCGTCGCAGCGGGCGAGTTTTCTGTACCAGTCTGAGATTGCTGCTGCGCCAGTTCATCCTTGAGCTTTTTAAGCTCGTCCTGGCCCTGCTTGATCAGCGAATCGAGCAGCGTTTTATAATCGGCTATCAGCGAAGAAACAGACGATTTCTCACTGGTGGCGCCGGAGTTGCCGCCATATTGCAAAAGGTTAGATTTGCCGGAAGCGGGGCCAAAACCAGCTTCACCGTTTTTGCCCTCCAGCTTCAGGCCGAAGCGTGATGCCAGCATACCGTCTGGCGCTTGATTCATCATCCCACCGGGATTTACTCTCATATTCATGACAATCTCCACTGGACCAGGTTAAAGAACATCAACGAAACGTCAGGTTGCAAAATGCTACTAAACGTTTCATCTCAGTCGTTACGTGGAGAAGAGGAGAGGATAGTTCCATCAACCAGCACCAGGGAGAAACGATCCTGGCGGGCGCGCCGCACCAGCCAGGAGAAACTAAGCCGTTATTACCGCCATCACATCAGCAGAACTGGCTACTGCGCCAAACACGCCGCCCTGCATTTTGACCATCTCCAGTGCCGCGGTGTGGTTAGCGGGATCGGTGGCGGCGCAGCAGTCGGCGACCAGTAAGCATTCAAATCCGCGGTCGTTGGCTTCCCGCAGGGTAGTGTGAACACAGACATCGGTGGTGATGCCGGTAAGCAGCAGGTTTTGGATCCCCCGCGTGCGCAGGATCAGTTCAAGATCGGTGGCATAAAACGATCCTTTACCCGGCTTGTCGATCACTATTTCGCCTTCTGTCGGCTGTAGCTCAGGAATGATCTCCCAGCCAGGTTCGCCACGGATCAGGATCTTCCCGCACGGTCCGGGGTCGCCAATTCCCGCCCCTTTTTGTCGCGAACGCCAGCGCTTATTGGCTGGCAGGTCGGCCAGGTCAGGCCGGTGGCCTTCCCGGGTGTGAATAATGGTATACCCCTTTGAACGCATGGCGTAAAGGAGTTCGCGGATCGGGGCGATGGGGGCACGCGTTAAGCTGATGTCATAGCCCATCGTGTCCACATATCCCCCTTTGCCGCAAAAATCCGTCTGCATATCAATGACAATAAGCGAGCTATTATCTGTGGAGAGTCGGCCATTCCAGGGCCAGTGATACGGAGCAGCCGGGACAAAACGTTCTTCCAGGCTCTTCATGCCGCCACCCATTTTTTTGCTATCTGTGACTGAATAACGCCATAGGCAGCGCCGCCTGCCAGCATGCCAATCAGCGCTTCTCCGGCATCCGGGAACCAGATATGCGCGATGCCGGCACACAGGGTGCCGAAGGCCCAGCCGATAAAAGCGCTTGCGCGCCAGGCGCGTTCTGGTCGTGAGCTGACGATATGGCCCATTATCAGCAGGTCGACAATCATCACTGCCCCAATCGGCGGCACGGCGACGCCCAGCAGGCTGAGCCAGTTGAGGAAATAGCTCCATACGCCAGCCACGGCTAACAGTCCGCCCGTCAGGCCAAGGATCACCGTCCATAAACGCATTTTGCTTTTAAAGAGATGACTGTAGCCAACCGCGCCGTTATAGAGACAATGCGTACAAACGGATCCCAGATTGATAAAGACAAACAGCAGCGCCAGCAGATTAAGCAGGGCGCTGTGCCCGGTCAGCAGATGCAGGAAATCGCCGCCGTTTTGCGCCGGGTTGATGCCAGCGCCTGCAGAGACGATTACCACGCCAGAAAGCAGTGAAACAACGTTCGCCAGCGGAAAGGCTGAAAAGGTGGCTATCACCGCAGATTTTCCCTGTCGGGACCAGCGCGTGAAATCCGCTGTCATGGTGCCCGAGTCAGCAAAACCAGCAATCACCATTGTCATGGCGATGCCCATGCTGATGCCGCCGTGCATGCCCTGATAAGCTGAAATCTCACTGAGATCGCTCTGCTGTGCGACAAAATAGAGAGCCACCAGGCCCAGGATCACAAACATCGGGGCAGCAATCATGCCAATCACAGAGAGCGCACGGACGCCGAGGAACGTAACGCCGGTATAAAGCACCGTCGCCAGGACAATCACCCAGGTGGTATTCCAGCCGAAAGTGGCGTTAACAATGGTGCCGGTGAGGCCAGTCTGAAAGGCATACCAGCCGATGACCACGGTAGAGAGAAACGCAGAGGCAATGATATAGCCCCGGTTACCGAACGTTTTCCGCGCCTGCATAGCAAAGTTCAGCCCGGTATTTCCGGCCAGATAGCTTAGTGCGCCGACGTAAGCAAACAGTACCAGGTTGCCTGCCAGAATGGCGAGGATTGAACGCCAGAATCCCAGGTTATAGGCGATGATCCCACCGAAAACGGCATTGGTCAGGATCATCGGGAAACCAAACCAGACGGCGGAGACCGAGCGGGTTGAATGACGATGCGAAAGCGGCACAGCTTCATTTTCAAACTCTTGCTCTAACCCCGGCGGGGTTGGTGAAAGCAGCGATGTTTTCTGGCTCATAATGTTTTTCCGGTAGAGGTCAGTAAAGGGTTAGCGGGAGAGGATCGGCGGCAACCGATGCTGCCAGCCGCACGCTTTTTCGAACGCAGCACTGGCGCGCAGTACCAAAGCATCATCCAGATGGCGGCCAACAATTTGCAGGCCTACCGGCAGCCCTTCTGCGGTAAATCCGGCAGGAATGGAAGCCGCAGGCTGGCCGGTCAGATTGATCGGGAACACAAAAGCGAGCCATTCGGCAGGGGTGACTTTGCGTCCTTCAATAATCTCAGGGCCTTCGATATCAACGGGGAAGGGCGGCGTAGCAAGCGTCGGGGTCAGCAGCAGATCGTAGCGCTGCATAAAGCGCCACATCTTATTGGTGACCGCTTTGCGCTGCATATTGGCGTCAGTGAAGATCTCTGCGGTCCACTCTTTTTTCAGCATGGTGACCAGATGGGGCGACATGCGCTCGCCATAGCTTTCCATCAACTTACGCATGCCGGAGAGATCGGTTTCCTGCGCCACCAGAGCCGCAAAGGTCTCCTGAGGATCGCCGAAGCCGGGATGCGCTTCTTCCACCACACAGCCCAACTCCTGTTCAAATACGCGTACCGCCTTGCCCACGATTTCACGCACTTCAGGATCGACTGCTGCATATCCCCAGTCTGCGCTGTAGGCAATACGCAGCCCCTTCAGGCTGCCTTTTGCGGCAAGAAGCCAGTCAATATCACTGGTGGGAATCGAATGGCGATCGCGCGGATCGGGGCCTGCAATCACTGACAGCATCATTGCCGCATCCGCAACCGTGCGCGTCATCGGGCCGATATGTTCAAGGGATTCCCAGCTTGAGATACCGGGATACCGTTCATCGCGGCAGCCGGGATAGAGCGGCACGCGCCCCATTGAGGCTTTCATGCCAAACAGTCCGCAGTGTGCGGCGGGGATGCGGACAGAGCCGCCGCCGTCGCTCCCCAGCGCCAGCGGGCAGATCCTGGCAGCCAGCGCAGCCGCTGAACCGGCACTGGAGCCGCCGGGCGTCAGGGCCAAGTTCCACGGATTGCGGGTCGTAGGGAAAATCGGGTTGTGTCCCGTGCCGCTGTAGCCAAACTCCGGCGCGTTGGTTTTCCCCAGAATGATCGCCCCCGCCGCCTTAAGCCGCTCAACGGTGATGTCATCTTCCTCAGGAATAAAGTTTTCATATATCCAGGAACCCGAGACGGTTTTAATCCCGGCCGTTGCAATCAGATCTTTAATGGCGACCGGCACACCAGCCAGCGGGCCGGGATCGTCTCCCAGCATGATCTTTCGTTCAATCTCCCGTGCCTGCTGCATCGCCCGATCGGGCACAGGCGTGCAAAAAGCATGAAGCTCTGGTTCCAGTAGCGCCATGCGCTGCAAAGAAGCCCGCGTCACCTCTACCGGCGAAAGGGATTTATCGCGGATCAGCGCCGCCAGTGAAACGGCGTCAAGATTCAGGATCTCATCATTATTCAAGCCATATTCCTCTCTGTAAGCGTGCGTGATGCGGGCTGACTAGTGCTAGCGTTCAGATAGCAATGCATATTGCAGGCCAGAATTGAGACGACAGGCTTAAAAAAACGATCGGCCTGTGACAGCTTGTATACAGGCTGGTATTCGTCGCATCAGAGTAAAAAGAAGAAGAGGGAGGAGAGAGATAAGCTCAGGGACGATCAAAGGAAGTGAGCCGTTGTAATGCGTGAGACTCACCGGAAAAGTGCAGCTGCCGGGATAGTGGTGCAAAAAAACGGCGGACCTGAGGGCCGCCGTTTTTTTAATAACTGCCTTCCCTCCCTGGCCTTTCGGTTAAAAGAGGGGGATTTTCAGGCTGTAGCCTTACTTACTGCTTGTGAACAGCGGGTTGTGGCTGGAGCAAGCTTGCCGGATGAGGGGCACGCGGCAAGCGCATCTCAGGCTACAGCATCGTTTTCAGGCGATAGATCCACTCAAGCGCCTGCCGTGGAGAGAGCGAATCGGCATCCAGCGCCTCAAGCGCCTCTACGGCAGGAGAGGTCTCTTCTACCAGCAGCGGCAGCTGCGGGCCATCCGCAGAGGTGCTGGCCGCGCTGCCTGACAGCGTCTCCAGCTCTTTGAGCTTCTGCCGTGCACGTTTGATCACCTCTTTGGGTACCCCTGCCAGCGCCGCCACGGCCAGGCCGTAACTTTTGCTTGCCGCGCCATCCTGCACGCTGTGCATAAAGGCGATAGTGTCGCCGTGCTCAATGGCATCCAGGTGAACGTTAACCACGCCCTCCATCTTCTCTGGCAGCGTGGTCAGCTCAAAGTAGTGGGTGGCAAACAGCGTCATCGCTTTAATGCGGTTTGCCAGGCTCTCGGCACAGGCCCAGGCCAGCGACAGGCCGTCATAGGTTGAGGTACCCCGCCCGATTTCATCCATCAGCACCAGGCTCTGTTCAGTGGCGTTGTGCAGAATATTGGCCGTTTCGGTCATCTCTACCATAAAGGTTGAGCGGCCCGACGCCAGATCGTCTGCCGCACCCACGCGGGTGAAAATGCGGTCAATCGGCCCCAGCGTTGCCTGTTCAGCTGGCACATAGCTGCCGATGTAGGCCAGCAGCGTAATCAGCGCCGCCTGACGCATATAGGTGCTTTTACCGCCCATATTGGGACCGGTGATCACCAGCATCCGACGCTGTGGTGAAAGCGACAGCGGGTTGGCGATAAAGGGCTCTTTTAACACCTGCTCAACAACCGGGTGACGGCCGCCGACCAGTTTGATGCCTGGCTTATCGGTTAGCGTTGGGCAGGTGTAGTTCAGCGTCCAGGCGCGCTCGGCCAGATTGACCAGCACATCAAGCTCAGCCAGCGCGGCCGCGCTGAGCTGCAACGCCTCCAGATGCGGCAGCAGCAGGTCAAACAGCTGCTCATAGAGCATTTTTTCCAGCGCCAGCGCTTTTCCCTTAGAAGTGAGAACTTTGTCTTCATACTCTTTCAGTTCGGGAATAATATAGCGCTCGACGTTTTTCAGCGTCTGCCTGCGGACGTAGTTGATGGGCACGCGGTGGCTCTGCCCGCGACTCACCTGAATATAGTAACCATGCACCGCGTTGAAGCCGACTTTTAAGGTATCCAGCCCCAGTTTTTCACGCTCGCGGATCTCAAGCTGGTCGAGATAGTCGGTAGCGCCGTCCGCTAATGCCCGCCATTCGTCCAGCTCCTGGTGATAGCCAGGGGCGATGACGCCACCGTCACGAACCAGCACTGGCGGGGAATCGATGATCGCTTTTTCAAGCAGCTCTCGCAGTTCGTCAAACTGCCCCATCTGCTTACGCAGCGTTTGCAGATGCGGCGTGGCGACGTCAGTCAGCAGCGCATCCAGCGGCGGCAGCTGCTGGAACGCATGGCGCATACGGGCCAAATCGCGCGGACGTGCGGTTCTCAGCGCCAGACGGGCCAGAATACGTTCCAGATCGCCAACCTGACGCAGCAGCGGCGAAATTTCCGCAGTGAAATCCTGCAGGGCGCCAATACTCTGCTGTCGGTTTTCCAGCGTTTTGATATCACGCACCGGCATATGCAGCCAGCGCTTCAGCATCCGGCTGCCCATTGGCGTGACGGTTTTATCCAGCACGGAAGCCAGCGTGTTTTCAATCCCGCCGGCCAGGTTCTGGGTAATCTCCAGGTTACGGCGGGTCGCCGCGTCCATAATGATGCCATCCTGCTGGCGCTCCATGGTCAGCGAGCGGATATGCGGCAGGGAAGTGCGCTGTGTGTCCTTCACATATTGCAGCAGGCAGCCCGCCGCCCGCAGTGCATGATGCGCCTGCTCAACGCCAAAACCTGAGAGATCGCGGGTGCCAAACTGCATATTCAGCTGCTGGCGCGCGGTTTCAACCTCAAATTCCCACAGCGGACGCCGCCGCAGCCCACGCCGGTTTTCAATCAGCGACATGGCGGCGAAATCTTCAGAATAGAGCAGTTCCGCCGGGTTGGAGCGGGTCAGCTCGGCCGCCATCGTCTCCAGATCGGTCGGTTCTGCCAGGCGGAAACGACCGGAACTGATATCCAGCGTGGCGAAACCAAAGCCGCGCGGTCCCTGCCAGATAGCCGCCAGCAGGTTATCCTGACGCTCCTGCAACAGCGCTTCATCGCTGATGGTGCCAGGCGTGACAATGCGCACCACTTTGCGCTCTACCGGCCCTTTGCTCAGCGCCGGATCGCCAATCTGCTCACAGATAGCCACGGACTCACCCAGCTGAACCAGCTTCGCCAGGTAATTTTCTACGGCATGATAGGGCACCCCAGCCATCGGAATCGGTTCCCCGGCCGATGCGCCACGTTTGGTTAGAGAGATATCCAGCAGTTGCGAGGCTCGTTTGGCGTCGTCATAGAACAGCTCGTAGAAATCCCCCATCCGGTAAAACAGCAGGATTTCCGGATGTTCCGCCTTCAGACGAAGGTACTGCTGCATCATAGGGGTGTGCGGAACCAGATTCTCTTTGTCAGTCATAGACATAATTTTATTATTCCATTGAATTTAAAGTAAATTGTGATTTTAGTTATTATCATTAAGTATCACGCTGTCTCATAAAAAATCACCAAAACATGCTTGTAAATGTATGTCGAAGCGTAGGTTGTTATGGAGGTTAGGGTATAACTTCACTAAATAAATGCACAACCTACACCCGGAAAGAAAAGCTGGATTTCTACCTTATTAAATCAAGTGGTTAGGCATAAAATGGATCTTATATGACAGATAAACCAGCAGGCAAACCTTTGTCATCCAAAGCTACCGAAATGATGAAGCCCATGGACAAAAACAAGGCCGACACGGTTGAAAACCGGGGCTTGCGTGTGACCTGCGGCGCTTCGGGTATCAAGACCTTTTTCTACCGCTATACTAGCCCAGCGACCAATAAGCTGTCACAGGTAAAAATTGGAAGCTTCCCGCAAACTTTACTTGCAATGGCAGGTATGAAGTTGCAAGAACTCATACTAATCAGAAGTGAGGAGCGAGGTCCGGCAACTGAGCTGAAAGAAGAGAAGCAACGGTTATTCGAAGAGAGTCAAAAACCGAAAGCGGCAGCGCTGACGGTTGAAGGGTTGGTTGAGCTGTACCTGACTGAACGGATAGAAGATCGAAAAAGTGCTGATGGGAAAATCATTCCAGGAGCGCGTAAAAAGAAAGGGTAAAAGGAAGTGCGACGTACTTTGGAGAATGATGCGGTTGCAAACCAGGCGCGCGCGTTGCAGTAGAAATCACTCGTAAAGATATCGTCGAACTGGTTAATGGAGTGATTGAACGCGGTGCCAAAGTTCAGGCAGGTAATCTATTTCGTGAACTCTCCTCCGTTTATACGCCAACGATCAAAAACGTGCTAAGGCTGACGCTCTGGACTGGGTGCCGAACAGGTGAGGTCTGCAACATGGTCTGGGATGATGTGGATCTTGATAATGGCACTATTCATCTGCGAGAAACCAAGACTGGGATAGAGCGTTATGTCCAGTTATCTGGTCAGGCTATCGACTTACTTAAAATTCTGAGTCTTTCACCTTTTGTTATCTCGTTACTGAATATATTCAGTCATACAGCCATTTTCCAGCTTTCGCTGATTCGGCAAACATTTTCACGGTTAATGGCTTGCGGGTTCTCTCTACATCCTCACGTTTTAATTTGAACCACCGTTGTATTAACGGTGTGTTTTCCCAGGGGAAATAGCACGACCAATTTACACCAGATAAATCCACGTTGAATTGTTTCTCAAATTTATCCAATACCTCATGTAAGTCATCGCCGGGAGCATCAAATAAATCATAGTCAAGTTCCAGAGGAATTTCTTTCCAGTTTCTATCTAAACAGGTTGATATCTCTTCTTTAAATAAGTCTAAAACTTGGTCTTGAATACTTTTCATTAAAAGGATGTCCATTGTATGCGATCTTTGGGACGGGCTATCAGGTTGTATTTTGCCTGAGTTCTTCTTGATACTTGGTAAATTGAGTTCACAAGTCCAATCCAGCCTAACCAGGGAACATAACGAGCGATAACTGCGGCAAGTTTGTTGGTCTTTTGCATCTTAAAGCCTACGGGGGTAGGAACTCTGATGCCAAATGGAGTTCGTGCCTCTCTCAGAAGCATTCTTCCATATTTAGATATAACACTTGTGCCTTTTATTGCCTCTCCCGGCTTCGTTCTGGTTTTTAGCCATGGTTGTCCGGCAAGGATTGCAGCACCTGATTCAATACCAATACCAAGTTCATCACAAAATTGTTCAAGGAAAATAACATCGAAAAGTTCACCCGGAGATAGATTGCTTGCTCCATGGTAGAAGTACGTTCCATTTAACTCTTCGGTCGTATCCATTTCATCACCTATTACGCGGTCTGTCGGTCATTCCATGCATCAGCGTAGATTATGTTTCCGTCACAGTGCTTCCAGGTGATCTTTTCATAACGCAACTCAACGGATTCAAGGTGGTTGTTATTTTTGTCTTCTGGCGATGCCATTGTTGGAGATATTGAGACAATCCGAACACCTTCAAGCAGCATGTTGAAATATTCGACTTCCTGACCAGCATCGTTAATTTTATACCATTTTATCTCAGCGGATTTCAGGTTCTGACCCGTGGCAACAGCTTTGTAGAGGTAGGGACTGGAATAGTCGAACTCTTTGATAATGAGCATAGGCGAGTGTTGGCGGGATCCGGTGGGTTTGCCTGTGGCGTTATCAGTGGGAATTGAAAGGTTATGGTGAAATCCTTTGAACTCAATGCTGAATTCCCTTCCTGCTACGTCACAGCCACCTTTAATGAGTGCGCCGCCATCATCGTAAATCCACATATTTCCCGGAATTGCCATGTTCTTTTCCTTATATTGTTGTAAATCCCTGTAAATAGTGTACCTATCGAGTGGCGGCGAGTAAATAACCAATGTAATTTTTGGGTGTCTTTTCAGATTAGGCTTTCTACGTCTTCTGTACAGACCTCGAAGTTCTATTTTCCCCAAAAATCTTTCCCATCACTAAAGCAGAACCCAATAAAAACTGAATTTATGATTTTATATCAATTCGTTAATGGTTAGATAAAAGTACTGCTGCATCACAGGGGGATGGTAGACGGGTTATCTGTGGCCATTAGCAGGTCTTCTTTTCCAGTCCATTGAATATAAGATAATGGCGCAACTTGCATTAAGGTCGTTCAGCGGCCTCTATATTAACGCAGCGAGTAAAAGGCTGTCCCAGCAAAAGCCGGAAGCGCTTCGCAAACTGACCAAAAAAACGAAAGGCTTCCGGCTGATTGCCGACACCAGCTTTTATTTCATCAGCCCATGCGCCCACTCCCTGAGGCGCTGGCAGCATACAAATAGCCCCGGAATAAACAGCATGCCGACTATCGTGGCAACCAGCATGCCGCTGAACACCGTGGTGCCAATAATGATCCGGCTTTGTGCACCTGCTCCCGTGGCAAACATAATGGGAATGACGCCGATAATAAACGACACGGCTGTCATCATCACGGCCCGGAAGCGCTGAGTGGCGGCCTGTCGCGCGGCATCGGCAATGCTCAGCCCTTGCCCGCGCAGCGTCCTGGCAAATTCCACGATCAGAATGGCGTTTTTAGCTGCCAGCGCAATCAGCAGCACCA
The DNA here is from genome assembly GCF_033657285.1 of Erwinia sp. MMLR14_017. Taxonomy (NCBI): domain Bacteria; kingdom Pseudomonadati; phylum Pseudomonadota; class Gammaproteobacteria; order Enterobacterales; family Erwiniaceae; genus Erwinia; species Erwinia sp. MMLR14_017. The sequence continues at coordinate 408,747 of NZ_JAWVWP010000003.1, forward strand.
GGCCTATCTGCACATAGATGTCATTGGCAAAACCGGCCAGCCACAGCCACAGCAGGGCGCCTCCCAGCGCGAAGAGCACGGAAAGCATCACGCTGGCAGGCAGCGTCCAGCTCTCGTACTGCGCAACCAGGAACAGCCAGGCAATGGTTATAGCCGCCACGATAATCCACAAAGCCTGATTACCCGACTGCTGCTCCTGAAGCGACAAGCCGGACCAGGCGTAGCCATACCCCTCGGGCAATGATTCGTTCAGGATATCTTCCATCACATTCATTGCTGTGCTGCTGCTGGCGCCGTTAGCAGCGGAGCCGCTGATGGCTACTGACGGGAACTGATTATACTGGTTCAGATAGGGTGCGCCGACGGTGGGTGTCAGCGTGACCAGACTGCTCAGCCTGACGCGCTCGCCACTGTTGCTGCGGACGTAGAGGTCGCTGACCTGATCGGCACGTTCGCGCCAGCTCATTTCGTTCTGCATCACTACATGGTAGAGGCGATTATTCAGCGTAAAGTCGCCAGCCTGGGTGCCGCCGAAGGCCGTCTGCAGGTTACTGAAAATACGCGCGACGGGCACGTCAAGCTGGGCAGCACGGTCACGATCTACGGTGAGGCGAAGTTGCGGAACCTGGCTGCTCCAGGGCGTAAACACCGCCTGAAGCTGAGGATGCTGATTAGCTTTTAGCAGCACGGTTCGGGCCACCTGTTCCAGCTCTGCAGAAGAGTCTCCCTGGTAGGACTGCAAGCGGAGATCAAAACCGGCGGCACTGCCCAGGCCCGGCAGCGTCGGCGGGGCAAAGGTCATGATGGTTGCACTGTTGACCTGTAACAATTTCAGGTTCAGCCTGGCCATCACCTGATCCACCGGCGCTCTGCTTTCCCAAGGTTTGAGCATCACCGACATAAAGCCCACGTTTGAGGAGGAAGTGCCGCTGAGGATGTCAAAGCCCGACACCATAATGACATCCTCCACCGCAGGGTCGCTCGCCAGCACCTGCCGTGCTTGTTCCATCGCGGTTTCGGTGCGTTCAAGAGATGCCGCATCCGGCAACTGAACGTTGGCAAAAAAGTAGCCCTGGTCTTCTTCCGGCAGAAAGCCCTTCGGCATCGATATAAAGCTGTAAGCCACCACGCAAGCGGCAAGAGAGGTGGCGATAACGGCTATCAACGGACGTTGATTGATCCGTGAAATCGCCCGGCCGTAACCCAGCCTGACTGCCTCTAATCCCTGATTAAACAGGCGGAACAGCGCGGCGGGCTGGCGCGGGCGGGGACGCAGCATCACTGCGCACAATGCGGGCGTCAGCGTTAATGCGATAAGGCTCGACAGCGTGACTGCACAGGAAAGAGTGACGGCAAACTGCCGGTACAGTTCACCTACGATGCCAGGCAACAGCGCAATCGGGATAAACACGGCCAGCAGCACCAGCGTAGTGGCTATAATGGGTCCGGCAATCTGGCGCAGAGCTTCTGCCGTGGCGCTGAATCTGTCGTGGCCGCTGGCCATCAGATCTTCCACATTTTCCACCACCACAATGGCGTCATCCACCACCATGGTTAACGCAAGAATGATGGCGAACAGGCTGAGGGTATTGGCGCTGTAACCAAATGCGTAGAGCAGGGCGAAAGTGCCAATCAGTGAGGCGGGGATAGCCATGGAGACGATAAACGTCGCCCGCCAGCTCTGTAAAAACAGCGAAACCACGGCCACCACAATCAGCAGCGTAATCGCCAGCGACCAGCCAATCTCTTTCAGCGTGGCAGAGACAAATTGTGTGGTATCGAATTTGATCTCCCACTTCAGATCCTGCGGGAAACGGAGAGCCAGCTGTTTTAGCTCGGCGCGTACCTCTTTCGCTACGGTCAGCGCGTTGGCATCCGGCGTCGGGTAGATGGCGAGATAGGCCGATTCTGTGCCGTTAAGTTTTGCGCTGGAGTGATAGCTGCGCGCGCCCAGTTCAATTGTCGCGATGTCGCCCAGACGAACCAGTTGTCCGGTTGGCGAGCTGCGAACGACGATCTGCCTGAACGCTTCTGCGCTGTTCAGGCGACCCATGCCGTTCAGGGTCAGCGTCTGTTGCTGGCCGCTGAACTGTGGCGGTGTGCCGATTTGCCCTGCTGCGCCCTGTACGTTTTGCTGGCGCAGCGCCTGGTTGATCTCTTCAGAAGTGATATCCAGCGCGTTCATCCTCTCCGGCCGCAGCCAGATGCGCATACTGTAGTCCCGTGCGCCAAACATCTGCACTTGCCCCACACCGGGGAGACGAGCCAGCGTATCACGCACCAGCGTACTGGCGTAGTTGCTGATAAACAGCTGATCGTGCGTCTGTCCGGGCGAGAAAAGAGTCACGCCCAGCATCAGGTTAGTGGCGCGTTTGCGTACCTGCACACCCAGCGCCTGCACATCAGCCGGAAGCTGCGCAACCGCCTGTGCCACGCGGTTTTGCACATCGACCGCTGCCAGATCCGCATCGGTTCCGGCAGCAAAGGTCAGCGTCAGATTGTAAGTGCCTTCATCTGAGCTGGTGGAGGCCATATAGAGCATATGGTCCACGCCGTTGATCTGCGTTTCCAGCGGCGCGGCTATTGCTTCTGCCACATCGCTGGCGCTGGCTCCGGGCCAGGTGGCGGTAACAGAGATAACGGGCGGCGTGATCTGCGGATATTGTTCGACCGGGATCACCTTTAACGCCAGCGCACCGGTCAGGGTCAGCAGCAGCGCCAGCACCATCGCGAAGCGCGGGCGGGTGAGGAAAAATGTCAGCATGGTTGGTTCCTCATTACTCTGTCACCGTCACGCTGGCCCCGGAACGCAGTCGCTGCACCCCTTTGACCACCACCCGATCGTTCGCTTCTACGCCCGACAGAACCTGATAATATTGCCCCAGCTGGCTGCCTGTGGTGATGCGGCGCTGTTCGACAAGCTGGTTGTCATTGACTCGCCAGCAGAAATAACCCTGCGCGTCCTGCATCAGTGCGCTGGCGGGGATAAGAAGCATCGGCTTCGGCCTGGTTGACCGCAGATAAACATCGATACTGCCGCCGGGCAGCAGGCGTTGCTGAGGGTTAGCGAACTCGCCACGCAGCGTAACGCTGCCCGTGCGCGGATCGATTTTGTTATCTACCGACACCAGAACACCAGGTTCACGCTGTCCTGCCAGATCCACCTCCGGCGTCCAGGCCTTTTTCAGTTCACTGATATCCGGGTGCTGCCCTGCTTTCTGGAAGAACCTATGTTCCTCAATGGCAAAGGCGATACGTATTGGATCAAGCTGGACGATCTCTACCAGCGTGCCGCTGGCGGGCGCGATCGGACTGCCAACATGAAACTGGCTCTGGCCCACGCGTCCAGTGATTGGGGAGAGGATGCGGGTGTAACTCAGCTGGATCTCTCTGGTCTTGATCCGCGCCTTCGCCTGGTCAACTGCCGCGCGGGCAATATCCCGCTGCATGCGGGCATTATCGAGATCATGCTGGCTGAGGGCCTGAGAATTTTTCAGGCGCTGATAGCGGTCCAGCAGTTGTTGAGCTTGCCGCAGTGTGGCTTCGCTACTGCGTAGTTCAGCCTGAGCCAGCGCAAGACTGGCACGGTATTCGGCCGGGTCCAGCTCGTAGAGCAGTTGCCCTTTTTGCACCTGTTGCCCGTCACGAAAATGAACCTGAGTAATTACGCCTTCGATGCGGCTTTGCAGCGCCACATGGTGTACGGCTTCTGTGCGGCCGGGCAGGCGACGTTCGCTGGCCTGCATGCTCTCTGTGATGCGTTCCACCTGCACAGGTTGTGCGGCCAGCCCGAGCGCGGGCCAGCCGAATGCGATGACCAGCGTCAGTGCGGAGATTCTGAAGATTGCGTTCATGGAGGTGTTCCGGATAGTTGGGTAAAGGGACGCCCTTTCGGGCGTCTGCGGGCCTTACTGCCGACGGAAACGGCGGGTAAGGGGCTTTTCCAGTTCAACAATCAGGAACAGCAGCGCCCCGACGGCGAAGGTGACACCCCAGTAACGCAGCGGGAGTCCTTCGGTGCCGAACAGCATCTGCATAAAGGGCAGGTAAATGATTGCCAACTGGAGCAGCAGCAGCAGGCCGCTGACCAGCCAGACCCCTTTATTACGCAGCAAGCTTTTGTCCAGAGAGAAGCCATCGGTACGACGGCAGTTCAGCATGTAGACCCACTGCGCCGTTACCAGCATCTGCAGCAGAACGGTGCGGATAAACTCCGGGCTGTGGCCGCGTGGTTGCAGCCAGGCTTCCAGCACAAAAGCGCTGATCGCTATTAACAGGCCGACAAAGCCCACACGCCAGAGGGCGAAGCCATCCATTACCGACTGAGCGACGTTACGGGGAGGCCGCTTCATAATGTTGTTTTCTGCAGGCTCAAACGCCAGGCCAAAGGAGAGGGTGGCGGAAGTGGCCATGTTCATCCACAGGATCAGCACCGGCGTCAGCGGGATAAGATTACCCGCCAGCAGCGCAATAATAATCAGCAGACCCTGTGCCAGATTGGTAGGCATTATAAACAGAATGGTTTTCTTCAGATTGTCATAGACGCGGCGCCCCTCTTTTACCGCGCTGGCCAGCGTGGCGAAATTATCATCGGTCAGCACCATATCCGCCGCCTCTTTGGTCACCTCGGTGCCTTTGATGCCCATCGCGATGCCGACGTCGGCCTGCTTAAGGGCTGGCGCATCGTTAACGCCATCGCCGGTCATGCCCACGATTTCCCCTTGCTGTTGCAGGGCTTTCACCAGACGCAGCTTATGTTCCGGGCTGGTGCGGGCGAAAATATCAAATTTCACCGCCGCTTCCGTCAGCTGCCCGTCGTCCATTTTTTCCAGTTCGGTACCCGTAATCGCCTGGTGGCTGTTGCCTATGCCAAGCATCTGCCCAATGCTCATCGCCGTTTGCTGGTGGTCGCCAGTGATCATCTTCACCCGGATACCGGCCTGCTGGCAGATTTTGATAGCGTCAATCGCCTCCGGACGGGGAGGGTCCATCATTCCGGCAATACCCAGAAAGATTAACCCCTCCTGCAAATGTCCGTGCGTGAGAGGCGCGCTATCTGACGGTGCTGGCTTCCAGGCGGCCGCTACCATCCGTAAGCCTTCACGGGCATGAGAAACAATGTGATCTTCCCAGTAGTGGCGGTCAAAAGGTTGCTGACCCGCTTCGGTCTGCTGCTGCTGACACAATGTAAACAGGACATCTGGCGCACCCGTAATCAGGATTTGCTGCTCATGCCCAATTTCATGGCGGGTTGCCATATATTTGTATTGTGAATCGAAAGGGATTTTGTCGATCGGGCGTACGGCCACCGGTGACAAGTTTGCTTTTGCTGCCAGTACCTTCAGCGCCCCTTCGGTCGGGCCCCCGGTCAGCACCCACTGGTTCTCATCGTTACGCGTCAGCTGGCTCTCATTGCATAAATCCAGCGTGCGCAGATAGCGCTCAAGCACGCTGCCGGGTTGCAGCGTGACCGGGCTGTCACTGCCCTGAAGATAAATGTTGCCAACCGGCTCATAGCTGTTTCCTTCCACGCGGTAGCAGGCTTCGGCAGTGATCACCGCCTTCACCGTCATCTCGTTCAGCGTCAGCGTGCCGGTTTTATCGGAACAGACAACGGTCATTGCACCCAACGTTTCTACTGTGGGCAGCTTGCGGATAATGGCCCCTTTGCGCGCCAGCGTCTGCACGCCCAGCGAAAGAATGATAGAGATAATGGCAGGCAACCCTTCCGGTACCGCCGCTACGGCCAGGCTTATCAGCGAAAGCAGCAATTCGCCCAGCGGCATATCGCGCATCATCAGGCTGAAGATAAACAGGGCTATCATCATCACAAAAATGATCGCCGAAATCCCTTTACCCAGTTTGTCCATCTGCTGTAACAGCGGCGTGCGGTTTTTGGTGACGGAAGCAATCATCTGATTGATGTGCCCCAGCTCAGTGTTGCCGCCTGTCGCCGTCACTACGCCAGTGCCGCTGCCCGCGCTGAGCATAGTGCCGGAAAACAGCATATTCTTACGATCGGCAAGGGGAAGGTCGCCGCTCAGCGCCGCCGTAGTTTTCTCGACAACTGTGGATTCGCCGGTGAGGATAGCCTCCTCAGCCCGCAGATTATGGGCTTCAATAAGACGTAAATCGGCCGGCACGCGATCGCCCGCACGCAAGACTACAATATCGCCAGGCACAAGGGTGGCGGCAGAGAGTGTCTGATGGCTGCCCTCCCGGATCGCCACCGTTTCGCTGGAGAGCATGGTAGCGATGCTTTTCAGTGATTTTTCTGCGTTACTTTCCTGAATGTGACCAATCAGCGCGTTAATCACCGCCACACCAAGGATCACCAGCGTATCAATCCAGTGGCCCATCACTGCTGTCAGCAACGCAGCGGCCAGCAGGACATAAATCAGCACGTCGTGAAAATGGGCCAGAAAGCGCAGCCAGGCTGGCTTACCCTTGTGCTGTGGCAGCGTGTTGGGGCCGTATTCAGCAAGGCGAGCGTCCGCCTCTGCCTGGCTAAGCCCGGCCTTCCGGCTCTCTGTTATTTCTACTATTTCTTCTGTCGACAGCTGCCAGGGTTTTTTCTCCGATCCGGAAGGGGAAGTATATTTATTGGTGTGACAGGTAATATTCGGCAAGGTGTTTCTCCACAAGGATAAATTAAGGGTATTGATGAAATTGTGCGCAGAGTAATAGACCTGTTGCCTGAGGGGATTGATCGGAAACAACGCTGTATAAATTTACGCCTTGCGGGGTAAACAGAATTAACTCTGTTTAAGTTACATTTAGAAAAACCGGGTATGTTTAACTTCAGATGAATAATTGAAAGGGGTTTAACGTGGGTGTATACAGTTTGAGACGAATAGCGGCTTATGTCTTGTGCGCGCTGGCTTTAGTGGTGTTGGCAGGGTGGGGGACTTATATGATGGTAAGCGCAATGGGATAAATCAGGCCGGTAGCATTTTTAAATTAGAATCAATGAACTAAATAGCAATATTCATTTCCAGAGCAGAAATTAATTCTGGCAGGGATTATTTCACAAACTGTTATTCATGCCCGCTCTGTAAAGCCCAGACGGCAGCTTCCACACGGGATTTAAGCTTCATTTTTTTCAGCAGATGCTTAACGTGTACCTTAACAGTGCTTTCGGTAATTGAGAGCTTACGGGCGATCGCTTTATTGGTCATCCCCTGAGTAATGAGTTTCAGAATATCGCGTTCGCGGCGGGTGAGCTGCTCAATATCACGCTCCTCCGTGGGACGGTTTTCCCGCAGGCTGGCCACCAGCACGTTGGTTAATGTTTCGCTCAGCACCATCTGTCCCGCAGCGGCCTGATGCAGTGATTTCAACAGCTCTTCTGGTTCCATATCCTTCAGCAGATAGCCATCGGCGCCGCGCTTCAGGGCATTCACCACATCATCCTCGTGATTGGAGACGCTGAACACCACGATACGGCCGGAAAGCTCGATCGTCCGCAGCTGCACCAGCGTATCCAGCCCGTTCATGCCGGGCATGTTTAAGTCCAGCAAGATCAGATCCGGATCGTGCTCGCCCGCCAGCGCAACCCCCTGCGTGCCGTTGCCCGCTTCCGCCACCACCTGTAAACGGTCATCCAGCTCTATCAGCTGTTTTACCCCGTTGCGCAGCATCGGGTGATCGTCAATCAGTAATATAGTGGCGGCTTCTTCTTTCACGGCGTTGATCCTTCTGACTGTAGTGAATGGCTTGCGGGTGGAAAAGGGTACCGGCGCTATTCTACGGATTGCCAGGACGATCCCTATACTACTTAAGGGGTAATCATTTATTTCTGCACTGCACTAATGGCTAAGTATAGTTCAGCGAAGAGATAAAAAATTTACTAATAAACAATGAGTTGCTTTATCTCTTTCCTCTACCTCTTAAGGCACCCGGTGGTGCCAGACAGAGAAATTACCTGGCCTCTCGTTGATTTGCATCAACCTCAGACGAACCGGGGATAAGCAGGATGTCGGCAATATCCTTATGTCGATGAGAACCCCAAAATGTCACAAACTTCTTCTATACCCCTGAAAGGCGGGACGGTTATCCAGGAGTGGCAGCCTGAAAACGCCGAATTCTGGCAGCAGCGCGGCAAACGAATTGCCAGCCGTAATTTGTGGATTTCCGTTTTCTGTCTGCTGCTGGCTTTCTGCGTCTGGATGCTGTTCAGTGCGGTTGCCGTTAACCTCAATAAAGTGGGTTTTAACTTTACCACGGAACAACTCTTCCTGTTGACCGCGTTGCCTTCGGTGGCCTGCGCGCTGCTTCGCGTGCCCTACTCTTTTGTTATTCCTATCTTCGGCGGACGGCGCTGGACCGCTTTCAGCACCGCTATTCTGCTGATCCCCTGCCTGTGGCTGGGCTTCGCCGTGCAGGATACCCGCACGCCGTTCTCCATCTTTGTGATTATTGCCCTGATGTGCGGCTGTGCCGGAGCGAATTTTGCCTCCAGCATGGGCAATATCAGCTTCTTTTTCCCCCGGGCCAGGCAGGGCGGCGCGCTGGGAATCAACGGTGGCCTGGGGAATCTTGGCGTCAGCGTGATGCAGTTCTTTGCGCCGCTGGCTATCTCCTTCGGCATCTTCAGCGCCTTCGGCGGCGGCGCGCAAACCGCAGCCAATGGCGAGGTCATCTGGCTGGAAAATGCGGCCTGGCTCTGGGTGCCTTTCCTGATTGTGGGGACGCTGCTGGCCTGGTTTGGCATGAACGATCTCGCCTCGTCAAAATCCTCCCTGCGTGAGCAGCTACCGGTACTGAAGCGGCCTCATCTGTGGATTATGGCGGTGCTCTATCTGGCGACGTTTGGCTCTTTCATCGGCTTCTCTGCCGGATTTGCCATGCTCTCCAAAACCCAGTTTCCTGACATCGTAATCCTGAAATATGCCTTCTTTGGACCATTTTTGGGGGCGCTGGCGCGTTCTGCAGGCGGCATGCTCTCCGACAAGTTTGGCGGCGTACGCGTCACCCTGCTCAACTTTATTGTGATGACCTTCTTCAGCGGCCTGCTGTTTATGACGCTGCCGGGAGAGGGACAGGCTGGCTCGTTTATCGCGTTCTACAGCGTCTTTATGGTGCTGTTTATCAATGCCGGGTTAGGCAGCGGATCGACCTTTCAGATGATTGCGGTAATTTTCCGCAAAAATACGCTGGAGCGCGTAAAGGCAGAGGGTGGAAGCGATGCCGCCGCGCAGCACGAAGCCGTAACCGAAACCTCTGCTGCGCTGGGCTTTATTTCTGCCATTGGTGCCGCTGGCGGCTTTTTTATTCCGCAAATGTTCGGTATGTCGCTGGCGATGACCGGCTCACCAGCAGGCGCAATGAAAGTGTTCCTGGCGTTTTACCTGCTCTGCGTAGCGATCACCTGGCTGGTGTATGGACGTAAGAAAGCAGCCTGATGTTCAGCCCGCCACGGCGGGCTGAACCCTTCTACCTCTTAAGAGCCAGCGTGTGAAAAAAGCGGCTGGAAAAAGAGCGGTAAAGCGGGATTCCCTTTTTTATTCATAAAGTTATTCATAAAACTCCCGCTACTCCTTAAGGGGTAACCCGATAAAAACCCTCAGCTTCTCCACCGCTGACTGTTGATCGTTATCAATCTGCAATCTCCGACGCATCAGTACCCTGCTTGCAGATTAAGCAATGTCGTCCCTATAAACATAATCAAGCCTTCAGGAGAATTCCGGATGAGCAAGTTTCTCGACAGGTTTCGCTACTTCAAACAGCTGGCGGAACCTTTTTCTGGCAATCATGGCCAGACTCTCAACACCAATCGTGACTGGGAAGATGGCTACCGCAGCCGCTGGCAGCACGACAAAATTGTGCGCTCCACCCATGGGGTGAACTGCACCGGTTCCTGTAGCTGGAAAATTTACGTAAAAAATGGTCTGGTCACCTGGGAAACTCAGCAGACCGACTATCCCCGCACCCGCCCCGATTTGCCAAACCATGAGCCACGCGGCTGCCCACGCGGTGCCAGCTACTCCTGGTATCTCTACAGCGCCAACCGTCTGAAATATCCGCTGATGCGCAAAAAACTGATTAAGCTCTGGCGTGAAGCGAAGGCGGAACACAGCGATCCGGTGGTGGCCTGGGGATCTATCGTCAGCGATCCGGAGAAGGCGAAAAGCTACAAGGTGGCCCGTGGGCGCGGTGGCTTTGTTCGTTCAAGCTGGCAGGAAGTCAACGAACTGATTGCCGCCTCCAATATCTACACGGCCAAAACCTTCGGCCCGGATCGCATTGTGGGCTTCTCACCGATCCCGGCAATGTCGATGGTTTCCTATGCCGCAGGCGCCCGCTACCTGTCACTGATTGGCGGTGCCTGCCTGAGTTTTTACGACTGGTATTGTGACCTGCCGCCCGCCTCGCCAATGACCTGGGGCGAGCAGACCGATGTGCCGGAATCGGCCGACTGGTATAACTCTTCCTACATCATCGCCTGGGGCTCGAATGTGCCGCAGACCCGTACGCCAGATGCGCACTTCTTTACCGAAGTCCGGTACAAAGGCACCAAAACGGTAGCGATCACCCCAGATTATGCCGAAGTGGCCAAGCTCTGCGACCAGTGGCTCAATCCGAAGCAGGGCACCGACAGCGCGATGGCGCTGGCGATGGGCCACGTAATGCTGAAAGAGTTCCACCTCGATCGCGAAGTGCCTTATTTCCGCGACTACGTACGCCGCTACACCGATATGCCGATGCTGGTGCTGCTGGAGCCGCGTGAGGGCGGTTTTTACGCCGCCGGTCGCCAGCTCCGCGCCAGCGATCTGGTGGACGGGCTGGGCCAGGAAAATAATCCTGAATGGAAAACTGTGGCGATTAACCAGGCCGATGGTGAACTGGTGGCACCGCAGGGATCGATCGGTTTCCGCTGGGGCGAACAGGGTAAATGGAACCTGGAATCCCGTGAAGGCAATACGCAGCAGGAAGTGGAGCTTCAGCTCAGCCTGCTGGGGAACCACGACGAGGTGGTTGAGGTCGGCTTCCCCTATTTTGGCGGCATCACCAGTGAAAACTTCAACAGTGTGGCACTGGAAGAGATCCTGCTGCACAAGCTGCCGGTGAAACGCATCAGGCTGGCCGATGGCAGCGAAGGCGTGGTGACCAGCGTCTATGACCTGACGCTGGCAAACTACGGGCTGGATCGCGGGCTGGAAGATGATAACTGCGCGAAAAATTACGACGAAGTGAAGGCTTACAGCCCGGCATGGGCAGAGCAGATCACCGGCGTATCGCGGCAGAACATCGTTCGTATTGCCCGTGAGTTTGCGCAAAATGCGGAAACTACCCGTGGCCGTTCAATGATTATCGTGGGTGCCGGGATGAACCACTGGTATCACATGGATATGAACTACCGTGGCCTGATCAACATGCTGGTGTTCTGCGGCTGCGTTGGACAGAGCGGCGGCGGCTGGGCGCACTACGTTGGTCAGGAGAAACTACGTCCGCAAACCGGCTGGACCCCGCTGGCGTTCGCCCTCGACTGGCAGCGTCCGCCCCGTCATATGAACAGCACTTCGTTCTTCTATAACCACTCCAGCCAGTGGCGCTATGAGGCGGTCACTACCGAAGAGCTGCTCTCGCCGCTGGCGGATAAAACCCGCTACAGCGGCAGCCTGATTGATTTTAACGTGCGCTCCGAACGCATGGGCTGGCTGCCTTCCGCACCGCAGCTGAATACTAATCCGCTGCAGCTGGCAGCAAAAGCCCGGGCGGCTGGCCTCTCGCCCGTTGACTTCACCGTTGAAAGCCTGAAAAACGGCTCGCTGCGGTTTGCCGCCGAACAGCCGGATAATCCGCAGAACTTCCCGAGAAACATGTTTATCTGGCGTTCCAACCTGCTTGGCTCCTCCGGTAAAGGGCATGAGTACATGCTCAAATATCTGCTGGGCACCGAGAACGGTATTCAGGGCAAAGACCTGGGCGTGCAGGGCGGTGTGATGCCGGAAGAGGTTGAGTGGCAGGAGAGGGGCGGCGAAGGCAAGCTGGACCTGGTGGTCACGCTGGACTTCCGCATGTCCAGTACCTGCCTCTATTCCGATATCGTACTGCCGACCGCTACCTGGTATGAAAAAGACGATATGAACACCTCGGATATGCATCCGTTCATTCATCCGCTCTCCGCGGCGGTCGATCCTGCCTGGGAGTCGAAAAGCGACTGGGAAATCTATAAAGGTATCGCCAAAACCTTCTCTGAACTCTGCGTGGGCCACCTGGGCCAGGAGACGGACGTGGTGACGCTGCCGGTACAGCATGACTCTCCGGCAGAGCTGGCACAGCCGTTTGGCGTAAAAGAGTGGAAAAAAGGGGAATGCGAGCTGATCCCAGGAAAAACGGCGCCGCACATCATAGTGGTGGAGCGTGATTACCCGGCCACCTTCGAGCGATTCACCTCCCTCGGCCCGCTGCTGGACAAGCTCGGCAACGGCGGGAAAGGCATCAGCTGGAATACCCAGACTGAGGTCGATTTCCTCAAGCAGCTTAACTACGTTAAGGCGGATGGCCCGGCAGCAGGCCGACCAAATATCTCTACGGCAATTGATGCCGCGGAAGTGATCCTGTCGCTGGCGCCCGAAACCAACGGTCAGGTAGCGGTAAAAGCCTGGCAGGCGCTGAGCGCTATCACCGGACGGGACCATACCCATCTGGCGCTGAATAAAGAGGATGAGAAGATCCGCTTCCGCGATATTCAGGCGCAGCCGCGCAAAATTATCTCCAGCCCGACCTGGTCAGGCCTGGAAGATGAGCACGTCTCTTATAACGCCTGCTACACCAACGTGCATGAGCTGATCCCGTGGCGCACGCTCAGCGGTCGCCAGCAGCTCTATCAGGATCATGAGTGGATGCGTGCCTTCGGCGAGAGCCTGCTGGTCTACCGTCCGCCAATCGATACCCGCGCGGCAAAACCGTTTCTAAACCAGAAGCCTAACGGCAACCCGGAGAAGGCGCTGAATTTCCTGACGCCGCACCAGAAATGGGGCATTCACTCCACCTACAGCGACAACCTGCTGATGCTGACGCTGTCACGCGGCGGTCCGATTGTCTGGATGAGCGAAGAGGATGCGAAAGAGTTAGGCATTGCGGATAACGACTGGATTGAAGCGTTTAACGCCAACGGTGCGCTGACCGCCCGCGCGGTAGTCAGCCAGCGTGTTCCGGCTGGCATGACCATGATGTATCACGCGCAGGAGCGCATCGTGAACATACCTGGCTCAGAAATCACCAGCCAGCGCGGCGGTATTCATAATTCCGTCACCCGTACCTGTCCGAAACCTACCCATATGATCGGCGGCTATGCGCAGCAGTCATATGGCTTCAACTACTACGGCACCGTCGGCTCCAACCGCGACGAGTTCGTGATTGTCAGAAAAATGAACAACATTAACTGGTTAGACGGTGAAGGCACCGACGATTGCCAGGGCAGCCAGCAGGAGAGTCAGCCATGAAAATTCGTTCGCAAGTCGGCATGGTGCTGAACCTGGACAAATGCATCGGATGCCATACCTGTTCCGTGACCTGTAAAAACGTCTGGACCAGCCGGGAAGGGATGGAGTATGCCTGGTTCAACAACGTAGAGAGTAAACCAGGGGTGGGATATCCCCATGCCTGGGAGGATCAGCAGAAATGGAAAGGCGGCTGGATCCGCAAAATTAACGGCAAGCTGGAGCCGCGCATGGGTAACCGCGTTGGTTTGCTGTCGAAGATTTTTGCCAACCCGGATGTGCCAGCGCTGGATGATTATTACGAACCCTTTGATTTCGACTATCAGAACTTGCACACCGCACCGGCAGGTAAGCATCAGCCCATTGCTCGTCCTCGCTCGCTGATTACCGGCCAGCGCATGAAGAAGATTGAGAATGGCCCGAACTGGGAAGAGATCCTGGGCGGAGAGTTCTCTAAACGCTCGGCGGACAAGAACTTCGACAACATCCAGAAAGAGATGTACGGGCAGTTTGAAAACACCTTCATGATGTACCTGCCGCGCCTGTGTGAACACTGCCTGAATCCCGCCTGCGTGGCGACCTGCCCAAGCGGTGCCATCTATAAGCGCGGCGAAGATGGTATCGTGCTGATCGATCAGGATAAATGCCGTGGCTGGCGTATGTGCCTGACCGGCTGCCCTTACAAAAAGATCTACTTTAACTGGAAGAGCGGCAAGTCAGAGAAATGCATCTTCTGTTATCCGCGTATCGAAGCGGGCCAGCCCACCGTTTGTTCGGAAACCTGCGTGGGCCGTATCCGTTATCTCGGCGTGCTGCTATATGACGCCGATCGTATTGAACAGGCCGCCTCAGCGGAGAACGAACAGGATCTCTATCAGCGTCAGTTGGAGATCTTCCTCGACCCTCATGACCCGGCGGTAATTGAACAGGCGCTGGCAGAAGGTATCCCGCAAAGCGTGATTGACGCCGCGCAGCAGTCGCCGGTCTATAAAATGGCGATGGAGTGGAAGCTCGCCTTACCGCTGCACCCGGAATATCGCACGCTGCCGATGGTCTGGTATGTGCCACCTTTATCACCCATCCAGTCCGTTGCCGATGCAGGTCAACTTGGCCACAGCGGCGTGCTGCCGGATGTCGAAAGCCTGCGCATTCCGGTGCAGTATCTGGCAAACCTGCTGACTGCTGGCGATACCGCGCCAGTGCTACTGGCGCTGAAACGTATGCTGGCGATGCGTCACTACAAGCGGGCGGAGACGGTAGAAGGGCAGATCGATATCCGCGCCCTTGAACAGGTGGGCTTAACGGAGGCGCAGGCGCAGGAGATGTATCGCTATCTGGCGATCGCCAACTACGAAGATCGTTTTGTGGTGCCCTCCAGCCATCGTGAGCTGGCGCGGGAAGCTTTCCCCGAGAGCAAAGGCTGCGGCTTCAGCTTCGGCGATGGCTGCCACGGCAGCGACAGTAAATTCAACCTGTTCAACAGCCGCCGGATCGATGCCATTGATATTGGCCGCAAAACGCCTCCACAGGAGGATCGCTCATGATCGTTTTACGCGTTATTGGCCGCCTGCTGGATTACCCGGATCAGGATCTTTTTGACCACCATGCCGAACTGGTTGAAGTGCTACAAAGCGTGCCGGAGCTTGCGCCGGAGCAGGTTGCTCGTCTGACAGCATTTATTGAAACCTTCTGCGCACGTCCTCTGCTGGACGTGCAGGCTGAGTACTGCGAGCTGTTTGACCGTGGCCGCGCCACCTCACTGCTACTGTTTGAACATGTCCATGGTGAATCCCGCGATCGCGGGCAGGCGATGGTCGATCTGCTGGATCAGTACCGCGCCGACGGCCTGGAGCTGGACTCAAAAGAGCTGCCGGACTATCTGCCGCTCTACCTGGAGTATCTTGGCAGCGGTTCCGCTGAGCGGGCGCGTGGCGGTTTGCAGGATATTGCCCCGATTCTGGCGCTGCTGGCCGCGCGCTTACAACAGCGCGGTACGCCTTATGCGCTGCTGTTTGAGGCGCTGATTGCGCTTTCCGCAAGCGGCGTGGAGGCGGAATCGCTCAGGCAGCAAATAGAGAAAGAGGCTCGTGACGATACGCCCGCTGCGCTGGATGCCGTGTGGGAAGAGGAGCAGGTGAAGTTCCTGGGTGAGCAGGGCTGCGCTTCTGCCCAACAGGCCGCTCATCAGCGCCGCTTTGCCGGGGCGGTGGCTCCGCAGTATCTGGATGTGGCTCAGGCCGCGGCACGCACCACAGGAGAGTAATCATGCACTATTTATCTCAGTTCTTTTTCGATATCTATCCCTATCTGGCGGGCGCGGTTTTCCTGATCGGCAGCTGGCTACGTTACGACTATGGTCAGTACAGCTGGCGGGCGGGTTCCAGCCAGATGTTGGATAAAAAGGGGATGCGCCTGGCGTCCAATCTCTTCCATATCGGCATTATCGGCATCTTTTTTGGCCATATTGTCGGCATGCTGACGCCGCACTGGATGTATGAAGCCTTTCTGCCTATCGACGTTAAGCAGAAGCTGGCGATGATCGCCGGTGGGATCTGTGGCCTGCTGACCCTGGTGGGTGGGGCGCTGCTGCTTAAACGTCGCCTGACCAATCCTCGCGTGCGGGCTACCAGCAGCTTCGGTGATATTTTGATCCTGACGCTGCTGGTGGTGCAGGTTTGCCTGGGGCTGCTGACCATCCCGTTCTCCGCCCAGCATCTGGACGGCAGCGAAATGATGAAGCTGGTGGCCTGGGCGCAGGCGGTGGTGACGTTCCACGGCGGAGCTTCGCAGCATCTGGAAGGCGTGGCGCTGATTTTCCGCCTGCACATGGTGCTGGGAATGACGCTTTTCCTGCTGTTCCCGTTCTGCCGTCTGGTGCATATCTGGAGCGCGCCGGTGGAGTACCTGACCCGGCGTTATCAGTTGGTGCGTAACCGCGCTCGTTAAAGAACTCTGATAGCGTTGATCAATCAAACCTCCCGCCTGGGCGGGAGGTAGATTATTATCTGGCGTTGATCCCTTCGTAGCTCCGCCAGTGGTCGAAATAAATATGCTCGGCCTGAAAATCGGCGGTAGTGGTATCCTGGGTTAAACGCCACGCCAGCTGAAACGCAAATTCAAAACTCACGCCTAACCCCTTTCCACTAATCAGATTGCCATCCTCAACAATATCATCACCGCTATAATTCCCCTCGGTGACCGCCTTATAAAGATCGCCGGAGCAGGTATAGTTGCGGCCTTTTAGCAGATGGTTTTCACCCAGCACGCGGGCGGCGGCGGAGCAGATGGGAGCTATCCATTTACCGGCATCGTCGTGTCGGCGGATAAACTCAATGACCTGTGGGTTGGCCGCGAGATTCACCGTGCCTTCTGGTCCGCCAGGGATGACTACGGCATCGAACTTCCTGTCCGCAAGATCGGTCAGAAGCGCGTCTGCAATGACCGGTACAGCATGATAGCTGGCAACCTCACGCGAGGTATGGCAGGCCACAGTGGTGACCTTGACATGCAGCCGGTTGAGAATATCGATAATAATAAAAGCTTCTGCCTCTTCAAAACCTGGGGCGAGCAGTATGGCAGCCTGTTTACTCATCATTCCTCCTGAATTAAAAATTGAGCAACTAATTTTATTGAAATAGCGTTTTATTTTTATCGTGTCAATCTGTTGGTCGCCAGCATGCGATAAGGAGCAGGGAATTTAAAGGGAAGATAAATGGCGGCTGCTTTCTGTGACATCTTCTTTTCTTCTGGCCGGACAATGTTTTACCATAAAGGCCACATTTATCGCCCAGGGATATGCAATGCGTTATCTGGCTACACTTTTACCCGCACTGCTGCTTCTTTCGGCCTGCAGCAGTGAAGCGCCTCCGCAGGCAAAAGCGCATGGAAATCCTTTTCGCAGCGGCAATGGTTTCCTGCTGGCGCCGTCTCACGATATCTCTCCACTTGGGGGCGACTTTGCCAATAATCCGGCGACAGCGGCCTTTATCGACAAGATGGTGCGCGAACACAATTTCGATCGCCAGCAGTTGCATGACGTACTGGCGCAGGCTAAAAACCTGGAATGGGTGATCCGGCTGATGGATCGCCAGGCGCCGATAGCGCAGGGGCCAACCGGGCCAAACGGCGCCTGGATCCGCTATCGCAATAAATTTATTACCCCCTCAAACGTGCAAAACGGCGTGGCTTTCTGGAACCAGTATCAGGATGCCCTGCAGCGCGCTTACCAGACTTACGGGGTGCCGCCAGAAATCATTGTTGGCATTATTGGCGTGGAAACGCGCTGGGGCCGCGTCATGGGCAAAACCCGAATTATCGATGCGCTCTCCACGCTGGCCTTTAACTACCCACGTCGGGCCGATTTCTTCAGCGCAGAGCTGGAAACTTTCCTGCTGATGGCAAGAGAAGAAGATGATGACCCGCTCGACCTGCGCGGCTCCTATGCAGGCGCAATGGGCTATGGGCAGTTTATGCCCTCTTCGTTTAAAAGCTATGCGGTAGATTTTAATGGCGACGGGCACATCAATCTTTGGGACCCGGTAGATGCTATCGGCAGCGTGGCTCACTACTTCAGCGCACATGGCTGGGTTAAGAACGGCACGGTGGCCGTTCCGGCGACAGGCCCTTCAACAACGTGGGAAACCGGCTTCAAGACGCGCTATACCGTCTCCTCCCTGGCGGCTGGCGGCTTCCAGCCTGAGTTGCAGCTCGACGGCAATCAGCAGGTCAGCCTGCTGCGGTTTGATATGGGCACCCGCTATCAGTACTGGTTCGGACTCCCTAACTTTTACGCCATTACCCGCTACAACCACAGCAATCACTACGCAATGGCGGTCTGGCAGCTGGGGCTGGCAGTGCGGGACGCACGCTAAGGGGCGCAGGGAGGAGCGGCAAAATCGCTGCACTTCCCCCTGACGGAAAAGTGAACGCCTCAATTATCCTCTACAGTAAAAGAGCAGCACGATCGTTATAAAGAGGAAAACATGAAAGAGTGGAATCCCGATCTTTATCGTCAGTTTGAGGCTGAACGAACCCGGCCTGCTGCTGAACTGCTCTCACGCGTTCCCCGCCGCAATGTCAGCTATGCCACCGACCTGGGGTGTGGCCCGGGAAACAGTACCGAACTGCTTTTTCAAACCTGGCCCGAGGCGCACATCACCGGGCTGGACAGCTCTCAGGCGATGCTTGAGCAGGCGCTGAAGCGGCTACCAGACTGCCATTTCACACAGGCCGATATCCGTCACTGGCAGGCTCCGGTGCCGCAGGATCTGATCTATGCCAATGCCTCTTTACAGTGGCTGGACGATCACCAGCAGCTTTTCCCTCACCTGGTTACCCAGCTTGCTTCAGGCGGTGCGCTGGCTGTCCAGATGCCTGACAACCTCGATCAGCCCACCCACGCTTTGATGCGCAAAGTGGCCGGTAACGCGGCCTGGTCGGCAAAGATTAGCGCCAGTGCGGCAGAACGCAAAAAGTTGCTCACTGCTGAAGCCTATTATGACCTGTTGACCAGGGCGGGCTGCGAGGTGGATATCTGGAGGACAACCTATTATCACGTTATGCCTTCTCACCAGGCGATGGTGGAGTGGCTGAGGGCAACCGGCCTGCGCCCCTTTCTGACGCCGCTGGAGGAACAGGAGCAGGAGGCGTTTCTGTTGCAGTACCGTAATGAGTTAAGAGCAGCTTACTCTTTTCGTCAGGATGGCAACGTGCTGATGCCTTTTCCCCGGCTGTTTATGGTGGCGCAAAAGCGCTGACCGGTAGATTTTTACTGGAATGTGTCTTGTAAAACCGGGGCATCCGCCATGGCAGTGCGGGAAAAATGCTATACTTTGCATCCATTATTCAGGAGGCCACCATGACGGACAGTGAGTTGATGCAGCTTGGCAAACAGGTGGGGCAGTCGCTGCTGCAGCGCAAGGCGACGGTGACCACCGCTGAGTCCTGTACCGGCGGATGGATTGCGAAAGTGCTGACTGATATCGCCGGAAGTTCCCAGTGGTTCGAACGGGGCTTCGTCACCTACAGCAATGAGGCCAAGCAGGAACTGGTTGGCGTTAACGACGAGTCGCTGGCACGTTATGGCGCGGTGAGTGAGCAGGTGGTATGTGAAATGGCTGAAGGTGCCTTACAGCAGGCGAAAGCGGATTACGCCCTCTCGGTCAGCGGTATCGCCGGGCCGGATGGCGGTTCGCCGGAAAAGCCGGTTGGCACAGTCTGGTTTGGCTTTGCCGCCGCAGGGAAGAAAACGCTGGCGCAGCGCCAGGTTTTTACTGGCGACAGAGAGGCTGTACGCCGCCAGGCCACGGCCTGCGCGCTACTTATCCTGCAGGCGCACTTTCTCGAAAATTAAGCTTGATACTGTATGACTATACAGTATAATTAGCCCCAGATTGATTTATGCAGAGCCGCGTTAACGTGTGCTTTACCCCGCGTGATTAGGAGTAGAAATGGCTATTGACGAAAACAAACAAAAAGCACTGGCAGCAGCGCTCGGCCAGATTGAAAAACAGTTTGGTAAAGGCTCCATCATGCGCCTGGGTGAAGACCGCACGATGGACGTAGAGACGATCTCTACCGGTTCACTGTCGCTGGATATCGCCCTGGGTGCCGGTGGTTTGCCAATGGGCCGTATTGTTGAAATCTATGGTCCGGAATCCTCAGGTAAAACCACGCTGACCCTGCAGGTTATTGCTTCTGCACAGCGCAAAGGCAAAACCTGTGCGTTCATCGATGCTGAACATGCGCTTGACCCGGTATATGCCAAGAAGCTGGGTGTAGACATCGATAACCTGCTTTGCTCTCAGCCGGATACCGGTGAGCAGGCGCTGGAAATCTGTGATGCGCTGGCGCGTTCAGGTGCAGTAGACGTGATCATCGTCGACTCCGTAGCGGCGCTGACGCCGAAAGCAGAGATCGAGGGTGAAATCGGTGACTCACATATGGGCCTGGCGGCACGTATGATGAGCCAGGCTATGCGTAAGCTGGCCGGTAACCTGAAAAACTCCAATACTCTGCTGATCTTCATCAACCAGATCCGTATGAAAATCGGGGTGATGTTCGGTAACCCGGAAACCACTACCGGTGGTAACGCGCTGAAGTTTTACGCTTCCGTACGTCTTGATATTCGCCGCATTGGCGCTATCAAAGAGGGCGACGAAGTGGTGGGCAGCGAAACCCGCGTAAAAGTGGTCAAGAACAAAATTGCTGCGCCATTTAAGCAGGCTGAGTTCCAGATCATGTACGGTGAAGGCATCAACATCTACGGTGAGCTGGTGGATTTGGGCGTCAAGCACAAGCTGATTGAAAAAGCGGGCGCCTGGTACAGCTACAACGGCGATAAAATCGGTCAGGGTAAAGCCAACGCTGGCAACTTCCTGAAAGAAAATAGTGCTGTGGCTGCCGAAATTGAAGCCAAACTGCGTGCCACGTTGATGAGTAATCCAGATACCAAGCCTGACTTTGTTGCCACGGCTGAAGAAAAGGATGAAACCAGCGAAACCAACGAAAACTTCTGATTTCGTTGCTGACCACCGGTAAAAACGGGTCAGATGGAAAAAAGGAATGGGTGAAAACCCGTTCCTTTTTTTGTTTCCTGCCTTAATCCTCGCTACCTTTATCTCTTCACCCTTACGTTAACCTGAAACTCGTGGAGCAAGATGTCTGAATCCACCGAACGCAGCCAGTTTACACGCCTGCTGGACAGGGCAATGCGCATCCTGGCTATGCGCGATCACAGCGAAATGGAGTTCCGCCGCAAGCTGAACCTTTCGGCCGAGCGGGCGGCGCTCTACGCTAAAAATAAATCGCAGGAACCTGAACAGATTTCCCCCGAGCAGATCGACAGGGTGGTCGCCTGGTGCTACGAAAACCGCTATCTGGATGATGCCCATTTCGCCGAAAGGTTTGTTGCCAGCCGCAGCCGGAAAGGCTATGGCCCACAGCGTATTCGTATGGAGCTGGGACAAAAGGGCATCGACAAGGCGCTGACGGACGAGGTACTGAGCAGTTGCGAAATTGACTGGACGCGACAGGCTTTCGAGGTGGCAGAACGCAAATTTGGCTTGCCTCTGCCCAGCGACTGGAAGGAAAAATCCAAAGTACAGCGCTATCTGATGACGAAAGGCTTCTTTTCCGAAGATATTCGCGCCATTTTCTCAAAATTTGACGAATGACCGCCGATGGGATTTTACTTCCCCCCGAAGAAAATTTATCTTATTCACCACTTTTTGTTCGTGAGTTGCCAGGAAAGGGTGACCCTTCTGGCGTAGTAAGACCCACGAGACATTCGTTAGCGTGATTCCAGGACAATTATGAGCAAGAGCACTGCGGAGATTCGCCAGGCGTTTCTCGACTTTTTCCAGAGCAAGGGACATCAGGTTGTAGCCAGTAGCTCCCTCGTCCCAACTAATGATCCGACATTGCTGTTTACCAACGCCGGTATGAACCAGTTCAAAGATGTTTTCCTGGGCCAGGATAAGCGTAGCTATTCCCGCGCCACCACTTCCCAGCGCTGCGTACGTGCAGGCGGGAAGCATAACGATCTGGAAAACGTCGGGTATACCGCCCGTCACCATACCTTTTTTGAGATGCTGGGCAACTTCAGCTTTGGCGACTATTTCAAGCGTGAGGCGATTGGCTTTGCATGGGAGCTGCTGACCGGTGAGCAGTGGTTTAACCTGCCGAAAGAGAAACTGTGGGTGACCGTGTACGAGACGGATGACGAGGCCTACGACATATGGGAAAAAGAGGTTGGCGTCCCGCGTGAACGTATTATTCGCATCGGTGACAACAAGGGCAGCGCCTACGCCTCCGATAACTTCTGGCAGATGGGCGATACCGGCCCTTGTGGTCCCTGTTCCGAGATTTTCTTCGATCATGGCGACCATATCTGGGGCGGCCCTCCGGGCAGCGCAGAAGAGGATGGCGATCGCTATATCGAGATCTGGAATATCGTCTTTATGCAGTTTAACCGTCAGCCAGACGGTACCATGCTGCCGCTGCCTAAACCTTCCGTCGATACCGGAATGGGGCTGGAGCGTATCTCCGCAGTACTGCAACACGTTAATTCCAACTATGAAATCGACCTGTTTGAGAAGCTGATCAAATCGGTAGCGGAAGTGACCGGTGCAACAGATTTGACCAGCAAATCACTGCGCGTTATTGCGGATCATATTCGTTCCTGCGCGTTCCTGATTGCTGATGGCGTGATTCCTTCCAATGAAAACCGTGGCTACGTGCTGCGTCGTATCATTCGTCGTGCTATTCGTCATGGCAACATGCTGGGCGCGCAGGGTACCTTCTTCTGGAAACTGGTTGGGCCGCTGATTGCGGTGATGGACGCTGCTGGCGAGGAGCTGAAAAATCAGCAATCCCATGTCGAGCAGATCCTGAAAACGGAAGAAGAGCAGTTTGCAAAAACGCTTGAGCGCGGTCTGGCGCTGCTGGATGAAGAGCTGGAGAAACTGCAGGGCGATACGCTGGATGGCGAAACCGTTTTCCGCCTGTATGACACCTTTGGTTTCCCGGCTGATCTGACGGCGGACGTCTGCCGCGAGCGGAACCTGAAAATTGATGAAGCTGGCTTCGAAAAAGCGATGGAGCAGCAGCGCCAGCGTGCGCGTGAGGCCAGCGGTTTTGGTGCCGACTACAGCACAGTGATCAGCATTGATGCGGCTTCTGCTTTCAAAGGCTACGACCAGCTGGCGCTGAATGCCGCCGTGACCGCTATTTTTGTCGAGGGTAAACCCGCTACAGAGATTTCTGCAGGCCAGGAAGGGGTTATCGTACTGGATGAAACGCCATTCTACGGTGAGTCTGGCGGCCAGGTGGGTGACACTGGCGAACTCAAGGGCAACAACGCCTTGTTCAGCGTCACAGACACCCAGAAATATGGTCAGGCCATTGGTCACACCGGTAAGCTGACAGCAGGCCAGCTTCGTACAGGCGACAAGGTTGCCGCGCAGGTTGATGAAGCTCGTCGGGCGCGAATTCGTCTGAATCACTCTGCAACGCACCTGTTACATGCTGCGCTGCGTCAGGTTCTGGGGCATCATGTAGGACAGAAAGGCTCTCTGGTTAATGACAAATATCTGCGCTTTGACTTCTCGCATTTTGAAGCGATGAAGCCACAGGAGATCCGCCAGGTCGAGGAGATCGTTAACGCTCAGATCCGTCGTAATCTGCCCGTTGAAACCAAAATTATGGAGCTGGAAGCCGCTAAAGCACAGGGTGCTATGGCGCTGTTCGGCGAAAAGTATGATGACCACGTGCGCGTATTGAGCATGGGGGATTTCTCTACCGAACTTTGTGGCGGCACCCATGCCAGCCGCACGGGTGACATTGGTTTGTTCCGCATCCTTTCTGAGTCAGGTACGGCGGCTGGTGTGCGTCGTATTGAAGCGGTGACTGGCGAGCGCGCGCTGGGACAGATGTATGCGCAAAATGAACAATTGCAGGAAATTGCTCATCTGATCAAAGCCAATAACAGTAACCTCAGCGAAAAGGTGCGTGGAATGATTGACCACGTACGCGGACTTGAGAGGGAACTGCAACAGCTCAAAGATCAGCAGGCTGCACAGGAGAGCGCCTCTCTTAGCAGCAAAGCTATTGAGGTCAAAGGAACGAGGTTGCTGGTCAGCGAACTGAGCAACGTTGAGCCGAAGATGTTACGCACCATGGTCGACGAACTGAAGAATCAGTTAAAATCTGCCGTTATCGTGCTGGCTACGGTGGCGGATGGGAAAGTTTCGCTGATTGCCGGCGTCACCAAAGATTTAACCGATCGGGTTAAGGCGGGCGAGCTGGTGGGCCAACTGGCTCAGCAGGTCGGCGGCAAAGGCGGTGGACGTCCTGATATGGCCCAGGCGGGCGGTACTGATGCTCAGGCTCTGCCTGCGGCTCTGGCTGGCGTTGAGTCCTGGGTGGCAGCAAAACTGTAAGACAATAAAAAATGCACGTTGAAGGCGCTGTGAGAGTGACTCACCGCGCCTTCGAGTCAGGTGCGCTCTTAAAAAACACAAAGTCAGGTTAGCAGTGTGTATTTCGGCTAAACTAAGTATCAGCAGAATGTATTGGTGTGTTGATGCACTTGTAGTGTATTTGTCATAGTCTACATTTAGCGTTATATGATGGATAATGCCGGGCGCCCGTTAACCCGACTCTTTTAATCTTTCAAGGAGCAAAGAATGCTTATTCTAACTCGTCGAGTTGGTGAAACCCTCATGATCGGAGATGAGGTGACTGTAACGGTGCTGGGAGTGAAAGGGAACCAGGTTCGCATTGGTGTGAACGCCCCTAAAGAAGTTTCGGTTCATCGCGAAGAGATCTATCAGCGCATCCAGGCCGAAAAAACTCAGCAAACAAGTTACTAACGGATCCAGCGCCTCGCTAACCATAGCGAGGCGCTACCGGTTTTCCCTTCTTTCTGCCTCTCTTCTCTTTTTCTCCCCCTGCAATGTTCTCTGCCGCGATTTTCTTCGTGGTATTTATTGCATGCTGGCGTACACCTCATTGTTGATAAATCACTCTTTTTGTCGCCAAAATACCCGGATTGCGTGGGAATTGTGCAATCAAACACGTAAGGGGAAAAATTGTTTGACTTATAAGTGCGGGAAAGTAATATGTGCGCCACGCAGTGCCGATGAGCAGTTATCAAGTTCAGCAGCACAACTCGCAAGAGTGCGTATGGTGAGGTGGCCGAGAGGCTGAAGGCGCTCCCCTGCTAAGGGAGTATGCGGTCAAAAGCTGCATCCGGGGTTCGAATCCCCGCCTCACCGCCATTTGCATCCATAGCTCAGCTGGATAGAGTACTCGGCTACGAACCGAGCGGTCGGAGGTTCGAATCCTCCTGGATGCACCATATTTAAAGAATTTGGTGACAACAGTGTTCTGGCAGAGTAGTAAGCAGTTAAAGCCAGCCTGCACCAGGTTTTAGAAGCGGATAGCTCCAACGTCCTGGCAAAAGCACTCTCGGCTTTTAGTCAGTACAAAGGATAATGACAGCGCATTGCTACCTTCCCAAATGGGTAGGACAAAGCAACATCATCTTCCTGGATGCACTCTCTTCTGCATGACGAGAAGCAGACATTACTGGCAGGCAACATCGACCGGTAGCGTTTTTTCTTGTTTTGTAAGTAGTACCGATGCAGTGTTAGTAGCCTGTATCAAGGTGAGTCGTCAGCACCCCTGCGTTATACCAAAATTTGAAATGCATCCATAGCTCAGCTGGATAGAGTACTCGGCTACGAACCGAGCGGTCGGAGGTTCGAATCCTCCTGGATGCACCATATTTTGAGAATGTGGTCGCAACAGAGTTCTGGCAGAGCAGTAAGCAGTTAAAGCCAGCACTAAGGATGATAACGTTGCTTTTGCAACGGCCCGCAAGGGTGAGGCAACGCCGAATAATCCTCCTGGATGCACCATATTTTGAGAAGTGAAAGCGTTCTTAGAACGACAATTAGTTTCTTCTGTATCTCCTCAGGTTTGTCGCGTTATCTCTCCACGTTTTACCCCTGCATCCATAGCTCAGCTGGATAGAGTACTCGGCTACGAACCGAGCGGTCGGAGGTTCGAATCCTCCTGGATGCACCATATTTAGAAAAATCTGGTCGCAACAGAGTCTTGGCAGAATGGTAAGCAGTTAAAGCCAGCACTAAGGATGATAACGTTGCCTATGCAACGGCCCGTTCGGGTGAGGCAACGCCGAATAGTCCTCCTGGATGCACCATATTTAGAAAAATCTGGACGCAACAGAGTACTGGCAGAATGGTAAGCATTTAAAGCCAGCACTAAGGATGATAACGTTGCTTATGCAACGGCCCGCCAGGGTGAGGCAACGCCGAATAATCCTCCTGGATGCACCATATTTTGAGAAGTGAAAGCGTTCTGAAGAACGACACTTTTGTAACATCTCAGATCTATTGCGTTATCCCCACGTTTTACCCCTGCATCCATAGCTCAGCTGGATAGAGTACTCGGCTACGAACCGAGCGGTCGGAGGTTCGAATCCTCCTGGATGCACCATATTTAAAAAATCTGGACGCAACAGAGTTCTGGCAGAATGGTAAGCATTTAAAGCCAGCACTAAGGATGATAACGTTGCGTATGCAACGGCCCCTAAGGGTGAGGCAACGCCGAATAATCCTCCTGGATGCACCATATTTAAAAAATCTGGTGGCAACAGAGTTCTGGCAGAGCAGTAAGCAGCTAAAGCCAGCACTAAGGATGATAACGTTGCCTATGCAACAGCCCGCCAGGGTGAGGCGAAGCCGAATCATCCTGCCGGATGCGCTCCGTTTAATAAATATTTTTTGATAAATCTTTCTTCTGCTCCCTCTCAGTAAATCCTCTGAAAAGCTCTCCTGCTTTTGTCAGCTATAATAACCTTATGATATATAGTGCTTTTGTTGAGTCGTCCCCCGCTTATTCTCTCTGAGCTTTATCTCACGCCAAATTCTGATAATGAAAAACCCTATGTAATTCAAGGCATTTGCAGATCCATGCCAACAGCGACAAGTGAACGGCTTTACGCTAAAGTAATTGTTCGCTGGAGCAGGGAGGAAGATCAGGATGTATGACGGATATGAAGGCTTAATCTTCGATATGGATGGCACCATTCTGGACACGGAGCCTACCCATCGTAAAGCCTGGCATGAGGTACTGGCTCGTCATGGTTTGCAGTTTGATGAACGAGCGGTGATTGGGCTGAATGGTTCGCCAACCTGGCGGATTGCAGAAGTCATCATTGCCAGTCATCAGAGTAGCCTGGATCCCCATACGCTGGCAGCGGAAAAAACGGCGGCATTGAAAGAGATGCTTTTTGATACCGTGCGTCCGCTCCCGTTGATCGAGGTGGTTAAAGCCTATGCGGGGCGTTTGCCTATGGCAGTGGGTACCGGTAGCGAACATGCAATGGCAGAAGCGTTGTTGCAGCATCTGGGACTGAGATCATACTTTGATGTGATTGTTGGCGCAGATGACGTCACGCAGCATAAACCTGAACCTGAAACCTTTATACGCTGTGCAGAATTGATGAAGGTGACGCCAGCGCGCTGCGTGGTGTTTGAAGATGCTGATTTCGGCATCCAGGCGGCAAAAGCGGCGGGGATGGATTATGTGGATGTTCGCCTGCTGTGAGTGACTGGCTCGCGTATGGGGCAATGTTCGCCAGCAGTTTTCTCAGTGCGACTTTGTTGCCTGGCAGTTCAGAACTGCTGCTGGTCAGCCTGCTGATGGCAGGAAAAGTCTCAATGAGTGGAATTATTACCCTTGCCGCACTCGGGAACACGCTGGGCGGTTTGACAAACATTATCATTGGTCGCTCTTTGCCTATAAAGCAGCAGGGGCGATGGCATGACACAGCAACGGCGTGGCTGCACCGATGGGGGCCTGCTGCGCTGCTACTTAGCTGGTTGCCAGTGATTGGCGATCTGCTATGCGTTCTCGCTGGCTGGCTTCGTTTTGCCTGGCTTCCCACGGTGATTTTTCTTGCTGTAGGTAAGACTCTGCGCTACGTAGCGCTGGCGTACGCAACACTTCAGGGCATGGAATGGTGGCATTGATTCGCGAATAATCGGCGCTACGGTTAACATTATGCTAAACAATAATAAATTTTTCTCCGAGCGGGAGGTCAATTTGATCCCGGACGTATCACAGGCGCTTTCCTGGCTGGAAGCTCATCCTGACGCATTAAAAGGTATTGGTCGCGGTATTGAACGCGAAACGTTGCGCGTCAGACCAGATGGTCATCTGGCGACCACCGGGCACCCGAAATCTCTTGGCTCAGCTTTAACGCACAAGTGGATAACCACGGACTTTGCGGAAACGCTGCTCGAATTTATCACGCCGGTTGATAAAGATATCGACCATCTGCTGGCTTTTCTGCGGGATATCCATCGTCACGTTTCCCGCGATTTAGGCGAAGAGCGCATGTGGCCAATGAGCATGCCGTGCCTGATTGAAGAGAGTGAAACTATTGAGCTGGCGCAGTACGGCAGCTCAAATATTGGCAAAATGAAAACGCTTTACCGTGAAGGCTTAAAAAACCGTTACGGTGCGCTGATGCAGGTCATCTCTGGCGTGCATTACAACTTCTCCCTGCCCATCTCCTTCTGGCAAGCCTGGGCGGATGTAAAAGATGAGAAGAGCGGCCAGGAAGCGATCTCTGAAGGCTATCTGCGTCTGATCCGTAACTACTATCGTTTCGGCTGGGTCATTCCCTACCTGTTCGGTGCTTCTCCTGCCATCTGCTCCTCTTTCCTGCAAGGCAAAGAGACGAAATTGCCGTTTGAGAAAACGGATAAAGGCATGCTTTATCTGCCTTACGCCACCTCTCTGCGCCTGAGTGATTTGGGCTACACTAACAAATCTCAGAGCGGGCTGGGCATTACCTTTAACAATCTGCCTGATTATGTGAAGGCGCTGAAGGCGGCGATCAAAACACCTTCGCAAGCCTATGCTGAAATGGGCGTGAAGGATGAGCAGGGTAACTGGCTGCAGCTTAATACCAACGTCCTGCAGATTGAGAATGAGCTTTACGCACCTATTCGTCCTAAACGCGTAACCCGTTCAGGTGAAAATCCCTCGGATGCCTTACTGCGTGGTGGCATTGAGTATATTGAAGTTCGTTCGCTGGACATCAACCCCTTCTCGCCGATTGGCGTGGATGAGAATCAGGTGCGCTTCCTTGATCTTTTCCTGGTGTGGTGTGCGCTGGCCGATGCGCCAGAGATGAGTAGTGATGAACTGCTCTGTACGCGGGCAAACTGGAACAGGGTGATACTGGAGGGGCGTAAACCTGGGCTGCTGCTGGGCATTGGCTGCGACGAAGCGCAACATCCGCTTGCTGAAGTAGGTAAGAAGCTGTTTGCAGATCTGCGACGGGTAGCGGAGACGCTGGATGGTCAGCAGGGTGCTCACCACTATCAGGAAGTTTGTGACCGCCTGGTTGCCTCTTTTGACGATCCGGAGTTGACCTATTCAGCGCGTTTCCTGACAGCGTTAAAAGAGAATGGCATTGGTGGCACGGGGCTGGCGCTGTCAGAGCAGTACCGCCATCAGTTAGCGGAAGAGCAGCTTGAAATTTTGACTGAGGCAGACTTCGAACAGGAAGCTGTGCGTTCAAAGGTTAATCAGCAGGAAATTGAAGAAAGTGATACGCTTAGCTTTGAAGACTTTTTAAAGAGTCGCAGTTAAGAAAAGAAAATGGCCACAAAGTTGTGGCCAAAATAACATCTCTGTTGTCAGGGATGATGATAACAAAATGCGCGTCTTTCATAGATTCAGACCGGGCACTACAGAGAAAGTTTCACTTTTTTTAAAATAAATTTATTAGTTGAGGTAACCACATGCCATTGCTGGATAGCTTTACCGTCGATCACACTATCATGGCGGCGCCTGCGGTTCGTGTTGCTAAGACCATGAACACTCCTCATGGCGATACCCTTACCGTTTTTGATCTGCGTTTCTGCAAGCCAAACAAAGAAGTGATGCCAGAGCGTGGTATCCATACGCTGGAACACCTGTTTGCTGGCTTTATGCGTAACCACCTGAATGGTGATGGCGTGGAGATCATCGACATCTCTCCAATGGGTTGCCGTACCGGCTTCTATATGAGCCTGATCGGTACGCCAGATGAGCAGCGTGTTGCCAAAGCCTGGAAAGAGGCGATGCAGGACGTGCTGAAAGTAACCGATCAGCGCAAAATCCCTGAACTGAATGAATATCAGTGCGGCACGTTTGAAATGCACTCTTTAGATGAGGCGCAGGATATTGCGCGTCATATCATCGACAACGACATTCGCGTTAACCACAACGATGAACTGGCGCTGCCGAAAGATAAGTTGCAGGAACTGCACATCTAGTTTTGATGGGGCGGAACACTTTGCCTCTGGCAGAAGCGGGGAAACTGGCTGATGCTCTGTTAAGGGCGGGGTTTCCCGCCCTTAACGTTTAAGAACCTACCGACTCCTTCAGCGACTGCTTTGGCGTAATCCGCACCTGCTTAATCATATTCTCCTGCACGTCCAGGATATCAATCGCATAGTTGCCAATCGTTACAGTGGTGTCCGGTAAGGGAATATCCTGGATCGCTTCCAGAATCATCCCGTTCACGGTTCGCGCTTCATCTTCTGGCAGTAGCCAGTTAAAGGCCTTATTCAGTTCCCGAATATTCGCGCTACCTTCGATCAGTACAGAGCCATCGTTCTGCGGCACAACCTCTTCTGCAAGCGTTGGGGACATGGAGGTCGTGAAGTCACCCACGATCTCCTCAAGGATATCTTCGATAGTCACCAGCCCCTTAATATCGCCATACTCATCAACAACCAGCCCAACTTTTTTCTTATTCCGCTGGAATTTAACCAGCTGCACGTTAAGCGGCGTGCCTTGCGGCACGTAGTAAATCTCATCCGCTGCCCGCAGCATGACCTCTTTGGTAAACTCTTTTTTCTCGGTCATCAACCGGTAGGCTTCCCGCACGCGCAGCATGCTGATGGTATCGTCCAGCGAGTCGCGATAGAGCACGATACGCCCGTGAGGGGAGTGAGTAAGCTGACGAACGATCGATTTCCAGTCATCATTGATGTTGATACCCACAATCTCATTGCGCGGCACCATGATGTCATCGACGTTGACCTTTTCGAGGTCCAGCACCGAGAGAAGCATATCCTGATTGCGACGAGACATTAGCGAACGTGACTCATAAACCAGCGTGCGCAGCTCATCTTTGTTCAACGCGCCGCTGATGGCACCATCACTTCTTATTCCTATCATCTTCATCAGCAGGCGGGTAATGGTGTTCAGCAGCCAGACCAGCGGCATCATCACAATCTGTAACGGCCCCAGCAGCACGCTGCTTGGGAAAGCCACTTTCTCCGGGTAGAGTGCGGCGATGGTTTTTGGAAGCACCTCGGCGAATACCAACACGGCAAAGGTCAGGATACCGGTCGCTATGGCCACGCCCGCATCGCCATACAGGCGCATTCCGACAATGGTCGCCAGCGCGGAAGCCAAAATGTTGACCAGGTTGTTGCCGATCAGCACCAGGCTGATTAAACGGTCTGGCCGGCGCAGCAGTTTCTCAACCCGGCGAGCGGCGCGATCCCCGTTTTTAGCCTGATGACGAAGCTTATAGCGGTTAAGGGTCATCATGCCGGTTTCGGAACCTGAGAAGTAGGCCGAAACCAGAATCATAATGACCAGCGTGATGATCAGTGTGGTGGTTGAAACATGTTCCAACGAGGGAATTCCTTGTAGTGAAGGGTCAGGAGGTCAGGAAGTGCTGCAGCATCCGGCTACCAAAATAGGCCATCGTCAGCAGAAAAGCTCCGCCGCAGTTGAACCAGGCAACGCGACGGCCGCGCCAGCCTTCATGATAGTGACCCCAAAGTAAAACGATATAAACAAACCAGGCAAGTATCGACAATACCGCTTTATCCACATTCTCGCGGCTGAAAAGATCGTGCATATAGAACAGGCCGGTGCATAACACCAGCGTCAGCAGCACCACACCTACCTGGGTGATGTGGAACATCTTGCGCTCAATGGTCATCAACGGAGGAATGTCGTTATTAAACGCCAGCCGTTTATTCTTCAGCAGATAGTCAATCCACGCCAGCTGCAGGGCATAAAGCGCCGCGATAATCAGCGTCGCATAAGCAAACAGCGCCAGGCCAATATGCACCATCATGCCCGGGGTCGTTTCCAGATGGGTGATAAAAGCATTAGGCACAAAAGTGGCAAACGCCAGATTGATCAGCGCAAAGCTGTAAACAATCGGCAGCAGCATCCATCCCCGGTTGCGCGAGGCAACAATCGTCATAATGGCGCAAATCAGCAGGCTGACCAGCGAACCAATGTTCAGCAGGCTCAGGTTCTGACCACTGTCGAAGGCAAAAATACGCTGTTGCAGCGCCACAGCGTGGCAAATCAGCGCAATAATCGCGGAGATCACCGCCAGACGACGCCATGCACTCTGCTTACGCAGCAGGCTGGGGATGATC
Organism: Erwinia sp. MMLR14_017; assembly: GCF_033657285.1. Lineage (NCBI taxonomy): Bacteria > Pseudomonadati > Pseudomonadota > Gammaproteobacteria > Enterobacterales > Erwiniaceae > Erwinia > Erwinia sp. MMLR14_017. The sequence goes on from NZ_JAWVWP010000003.1 coordinate 441,196, forward strand.
AAAGCGAGGCTGAAGGAGTAGGCGAGTAGCGCCAGAATCGCGAAAACGGACATAAATGTTGTCAGGTACCAGCCAGAGAAGAAAAAAAGCAGTATAGCGCCAGCGGCTGCAGGCTCCAAACGATCTCATCGCAGATGGCTGAGATCGCAGCAGCTTCATGTTATAATCCGTCCCATTGTGTCGCCTGGCGACCTCTCATTACGTTGAGCGAGAGACGATGTTTGATAATTTAACCGACAGATTGTCGCAATCCCTGCGCAATATCAGTGGCCGTGGACGGCTGACCGAAGACAACATTAAGGATACGCTGCGTGAAGTGCGCATGGCGTTACTTGAGGCAGACGTTGCGCTGCCGGTAGTGCGTGACTTTATCAACCGCGTAAAAGAGCGGGCGGTAGGTCAGGACGTAAATAAAAGCCTGACGCCGGGTCAGGAGTTCGTCAAGATTGTTCAAAACGAACTGGTCGTGGCGATGGGCGCAGAGAACAATACGCTCAACCTGGCCGCTCAGCCGCCAGCCGTGGTACTGATGGCCGGTTTGCAGGGTGCGGGTAAAACCACCAGCGTCGGTAAACTGGGTAAATTCCTGCGCGAAAAGCACAAAAAGAAAGTGCTGGTGGTCTCTGCTGACGTTTATCGCCCGGCGGCGATTAAACAGCTGGAAACGCTGGCCGAACAGGTTGGCGTCGATTTCTGTCCATCCGATCTCAGCCAGAAGCCAGTTGATATCGTCAAGAGCGCTCTGCAGCAGGCGAAGCTTAAGTTCTACGACGTGCTGCTGGTGGATACCGCCGGTCGTCTGCACGTAGACGAAGCGATGATGGATGAAATCAAACAGGTTCACGCCGCGATCAATCCGGTAGAAACGCTGTTTGTGGTCGATGCCATGACCGGTCAGGATGCGGCAAACACCGCTAAAGCGTTTAACGAAGCGCTGCCATTGACCGGGGTCATCCTGACGAAAGTGGATGGTGACGCCCGTGGCGGCGCTGCGCTGTCGATTCGTCAGATAACCGGCAAGCCAATTAAATTTATGGGCGTGGGTGAAAAAACCGATGCCCTGGAGCCGTTCTATCCGGAGCGTATTGCCTCGCGCATCCTCGGCATGGGCGACGTCCTGTCGCTGATCGAAGATATCGAGAGCAAAGTTGACCGTGCGCAGGCGGAAAAACTCGCCAGCAAGCTTAAAAAGGGCGACGGCTTCGACCTCAATGACTTCCTTGACCAGCTCAAGCAGATGCGCAACATGGGCGGCATGGCCAGCCTGATGGGCAAACTGCCGGGCATGGGGCAGCTGCCGGACAACGTGAAGTCACAGATGGATGACAAAGTGCTGGTGCGGATGGAAGCGATGATTAACTCCATGACGCGCAAAGAGCGTGAAAAGCCGGAGATTATCAAAGGCTCCCGCAAGCGCCGCATTGCAACAGGTTCAGGTATGCAGGTGCAGGACGTTAACCGCTTACTCAAGCAGTTTGACGATATGCAGCGCATGATGAAGAAGATGAAGAAGGGCGGTATGGCGAAGATGATGCGCGGCATGAAAGGTATGATGCCGCCAGGCTTCCCGGGCCGTTAAGTGAGCCGGAAAAGCACTTTGGCGAATTAGATTGCTTTTTGCGCCAAAATGAGTAAAATTTTCGGGCTTTTTATATTGCATCCGGGCCCCGTTCCCTCAATGGGGCCCGGATGTTTTATTAACTCAAGAGGATGTTATGGTAACAATTCGTTTGGCACGTCACGGCGCTAAAAAGCGTCCATTCTACCAGGTAGTCGTCACTGACAGCCGTAATGCTCGCAACGGTCGCTTCATCGAGCGCGTTGGTTTCTTCAACCCGATCGCATCTGGTCAGGCTGAAGCACTGCGTCTGGATCTGGATCGCATTGAGCACTGGGTTGGCCAGGGCGCTACTCTCTCTGATCGCGTTGGTGCGCTGATCAAAGAAGCTAAGAAAGCAGCTTAATCTGTCACGGTGGTCAACATGAGCAAGCAACTCACCGCGCAGTCTCCTGCCAGCCCTTTAATTTTAGGGAAGATGGGATCTGCCTACGGTATCCGTGGTTGGCTCAAAGTGTTTTCCTCCACCGAAGATGCCGAAAGCATTTTTGACTATCAGCCGTGGTTTATCCAACGAGCGGGTCAATGGCAGCTTGTCGAGCTGGAAGGCTGGAAGCGCCACAATCAGGACATGATCATCAAAGTCAAAGGCATTGACGATCGTGATACTGCCGGTCTGCTGACTAATTGCGAAATAGTCGTGGATTCTGAGCAGTTGCCAGCGCTGGAGAGCGGAGACTATTACTGGAAAGACCTTATCGGTTGCCAGGTTGTCACCACTCAAGGCTATGAACTGGGTAAAGTCACAGAGTTGATGGAAACCGGTTCAAACGACGTTCTCGTCGTGCAGGCTAATCTGAAGGATGCATTCGGTGCGAAGGAGCGGCTTATTCCGTTCCTTGATGGACAGGTTATCAAGAATGTCGATCTCACTACCGGCACCATTGAAGTAGATTGGGATCCTGGTTTTTGAGCTCCGGTAAAAACGGTATGGCGCCATCAATGTGGATTGGCATTATCAGCCTGTTCCCTGAGATGTTCAGTGCGATTACCGATTACGGAGTAACCGGCCGGGCAGTAAAAAATGGCCTGCTCAGCATTCAGAGCTGGAGTCCTCGTGATTTCGCTCATGACCGGCACCGTACCGTGGATGAACGTCCATACGGCGGCGGACCGGGAATGCTTATGATGGTTCAACCCTTACGGGATGCCATCCACGCAGCAAAAGCGGCGGCAGGAGAAGGCGTAAAGGTGATTTATCTTTCACCTCAGGGGCGCAAACTCGATCAGCATGGCGTTTGCGAACTGGCGACTAACCAGAAAATTATTCTGGTGTGTGGTCGCTATGAAGGGATTGATGAGCGCGTAATCAAAACCGAAATCGATGAAGAGTGGTCGATTGGGGATTATGTACTCAGTGGTGGAGAGCTGCCAGCGATGACGCTGATTGACTCGGTCGCCCGGTTTATACCCGGCGTATTGGGCAAGCAGGCATCAGCCGAAGAAGATTCATTTTCTGATGGTTTGCTGGATTGCCCACACTACACCCGACCTGAAGTGTTAGAAGGTATGGAGGTACCGCCAGTTCTGCTGTCGGGAAATCATGCTGAAATTCGCCGGTGGCGCCTGAAACAGTCGCTGGGCCGTACCTGGCTAAGAAGACCTGAACTTCTGGAAAACCTGGCTCTGACTGAAGAGCAAGCAAGGTTGCTGAAAGAGTTCCAGCGGGAATTCAGCAGGCAACATAACGATGATGGGCATGCGCGACAACAGTCGGGCGCCTGAATATCAGTTTACCCAGGATAAGAGATTTAATTATGAGCAACATTATTAAGCAAATTGAACAAGAGCAGATGAAACAGGACGTACCTTCATTCCGTCCGGGTGATTCCGTGGAAGTGAAAGTATGGGTCGTTGAAGGTTCTAAGAAACGTCTGCAGGCATTCGAGGGCGTGGTTATCGCTATTCGTAACCGCGGTCTGCACTCTGCATTCACTGTTCGTAAGATTTCTAACGGCGAAGGTGTTGAGCGTGTATTCCAGACTCACTCACCGGTTATCGACAGCATTGCTGTGAAACGCCGTGGTGCCGTACGTAAGGCCAAATTGTACTACCTGCGTGAGCGTACTGGTAAGTCTGCCCGTATCAAAGAACGTCTGGGCGCTAAAGCAGCTTCTTAAGTTAATAGCGAACAAGGGGTCAACCGAAAGGTTGGCCCCTTTTTTTATTCCTGTCATCAGCCAAAGCTCAAAAAATCAGTCGGCAGCGGCTTTCAACAGAGCGACGACCAGCGGGGAAAGTTCATTCCTTAACGCTGCACGTTCAGACTGGAACAGCGTAGCGACAAAAAATTTATGGTCCGGCAGTTCAATTCCACGCACGTCACTTTCAGTATCCCAGGCGGTAATACGTAACGGATACTCTGCCAGATGGCTAACAAACTCCGGATTTACGCCAAAATTACAGTGATAGCCTTCCTGCGTGGTGAGCTTGTTGTAGGCACGAGCGATCAGCGATTCGGGCCTGATACGTATATCCCCGGATTTCTCGATCAGTGAGCAGCTAAGAGGGGAGATAACGATGCGCCCTTCACTTTGGCTCTCTGCATGTGCTGCATCGGCCCAGCCCATTACGTTACGGGCATATTCGACCAGCGCGTACTGAAATCCTCCGCACGATCCCAGAAAAGGAATGTTGTTTTCCCGCGCATAAGTAATTGCCAGGAAAGCGCCGGCATCATTTTCATACGGGCTACCGGGTACGACCCAAATCGCAGCAAAATTCTTCAGTGCGCCAATGTCGTTTATTGATTTTGTTGGCAGCCAGTCCGCAGAAACTGTCAGGCCTGTAGCCTGTGCAGCAATCTGGATTGCGGGAGGGATCGCCTGATGAGCAATCGCCGTAGCGCGGTAATCACCTACAAGAGCAATACGAAGGGGGTGGTTCATTCTTATTTCCTGTTCAGGTTAAGCAAAAGAGTTTGACCTGGTGTGGCTCTGAGCCTGGCGATGAAAATGGTAAATCGCGGTATTGACCGGTCCGCTGTCCAGCACAATCAGGCCATATTTGATACCTTTGAACTCAGCACCACAACGAACTGCGACGCCACGGCTGGCCACATTCTCCTCTACGGCCAAAATTTCCACCACCTTTCTTTCCGGGCTTTGCCACGCCAGTTCCACCAGATGGCGCACGGCATAGCTGGCTATCCCCTGACGCTGTTCACTGCTACGCACCCAGTAACCAATAGAACAGTGATCGCGCTGCTCTCTGGAGTAGCGCAAACCTGCTCCACCCAGCAGACGACCATCCGGGGCAAACAGTCCCAGCTCATTAGCTTCACCTTTGTTTCTCAGCAGGTGCGTAATGCTGAACCACTGACGCGCTTCTGCGGGCGTGAACCCGGCATGTGCCCACAGAAGCCAGGGAAGAAGCGTATCCAGCGAGGCATTAACGGCGGCGGCGAACGCTTCTGCATCCTTATCCTGATAAGGCCGTAAAATAATCTGCATCGCTTACACTCCCTCGTAAACAGCCCTTATTGAACTTCATCATAGGATTATTTCACAGCAATGAGGAAGCAATTTCCCGCTTAACTCCGTATCAGGAAATTTTTGAATCACGAAAAACCGCAGCCAGGTTTTAAGCAAGGGCGATAAGGCTTTAGTATTTGTTGTAAATAATACTATACAGGTGCTAAGGGTGTTTTGCGCGTGCTTTTATATATAACTAATTGTTTATAAGGTGGTTATATGGAAATTCTATAGAGCGTTAAATTGATGGTAAGAAAACTGTACATACTGGCATTGAGTTATGTACCTTTTCTGGTACAGTATCTCTCACCCTACAGAGGGCTGACCTACGCATATTGAGAGAAACAGGATGACAATCATGCAAAAAGACGCGCTGAACAATGTCCATATCGCTGGCGAGCAGATTTTAATTACGCCAGAAGAGTTAAAAAAACAGTTTCCGTTGAATCCGACTCTGGAAGCACAGATTACCGCCTCACGTCAGACCATCGCCGATATTATCAGCGGCAAGGATCACCGTTTGCTGGTGGTTTGTGGTCCCTGTTCCATTCACGATACTGAAGCCGCGCTCGACTATGCCCGTCATCTGAAAACTCTCTCTGAACAGCTGAAGGATCAGCTCTATATCGTTATGCGTGTCTACTTTGAAAAACCTCGGACTACGGTTGGCTGGAAAGGATTAATCAACGATCCCTACATGGATAACTCCTTTGATATGGAGGCGGGGCTGCATATTGCCCGTCGTCTACTGCTGGATCTGGTGGAGATGGGGCTGCCATTAGCGACAGAAGCGCTTGACCCCAACAGCCCTCAGTACCTGGGCGATCTGTTCAGCTGGTCAGCCATTGGCGCGCGCACTACGGAGTCGCAAACCCACCGCGAAATGGCCTCTGGCTTATCGATGCCGGTTGGCTTTAAAAACGGCACCGATGGCAGCCTCGGTACCGCAATCAATGCGATGCGCGCCGCTGCAATGCCGCACCGTTTTGTAGGTATTAACCAGAGCGGTCAGGTGTGCCTGCTGCAGACGCAGGGGAATCCGGATGGGCACGTCATTCTGCGCGGCGGCAAAACCCCTAATTACGGGCCGGAAGATGTGGCGCAGTGTGAAAAAGAGATGCGCCAGGCGGGACTCCGTCCCTCCTTGATGATAGATTGCAGCCATGGCAATTCTAATAAAGATTTCCGTCGTCAGTCCGGTGTGGCTGAATCTGCCGTAGCGCAGATCAAAGATGGCAACCGTTCAATTATGGGGCTGATGCTGGAAAGCCATCTCCATGAAGGCAACCAGTCTTCCGAGCAGCCTAAAGCAGAGATGCGCTACGGTGTTTCCGTAACGGATGCCTGTATTAACTGGGAAACCACGGAAACCCTGCTGCGGGAAATTCATCAGGACCTGAACGGTGTGCTGGCGGCGCGTCTGTCGTAAGAGGACTATGTATGGTGGCTGAACTGACCGCGCTACGCGATCAAATTGATGAAGTTGATAAAGCGCTGCTCGATCTGCTGGCCAAACGGCTGAACCTCGTCGCTGAAGTGGGCGAAGTAAAAAGCCGTTATGGATTACCGATTTATGTGCCTGAACGGGAAGCCTCAATGCTCGCTTCACGGCGCAAAGAGGCGGAGCTGCTTGGCGTACCGCCTGATTTAATCGAAGATGTTTTACGCAGGGTGATGCGTGAATCCTACTCGAGCGAGAATGACAAAGGCTTTAAAACGCTGAATCCCGAACTTCGTTCGGTGGTGATTGTTGGCGGTAAAGGACAGATGGGGCGACTGTTTGAAAAGATGCTCACCCTCTCTGGCTATCAGGTCAGGATCCTCGACAAGGAAGAGTGGGCGCAGGCAGAGAATATGCTGGCGGATGCCGGAATGGTGATCATCAGCGTGCCGATACATCTCACCGAACAAGTCATCGGCAGTCTGCCACCAATGCCTGAGGACTGTATTCTGGTTGATCTGGCTTCGGTGAAAAATGGTCCGCTCCAGGCGATGCTGGCTGTCCACAGCGGCCCGGTATTGGGGCTGCATCCGATGTTTGGTCCCGACAGCGGCAGTCTGGCTAAGCAGGTGGTGGTCTGGTGTGATGGCCGTCAGCCAGAGGCGTATCAGTGGCTGCTGGAGCAGATCCAGGTTTGGGGGGCGCGTTTACATCGCATCAGTGCGGTAGAGCACGACCAGAACATGGCCTTTATTCAGGCGCTGCGCCACTTTGCGACCTTTGCTTACGGGTTACATCTGGCTGAAGAGAATGTACAGCTTGAGCAGCTGCTGGCGCTCTCATCCCCAATCTACCGTCTGGAGCTGGCGATGGTAGGCAGGCTCTTTGCTCAGGACCCTCAGCTCTACGCAGACATCATTATGTCTTCGGAAAGCAACCTTGCGCTGATCAAACGTTACTATCAGCGTTTTGGCGAGGCGATCAAGCTGCTGGAGCAGGGCGATAAGCAGGCATTTATCGACAGCTTCCGCAAAGTCGAACACTGGTTTGGCGACCATGCCCAGCGATTTATGCTGGAAAGCCGTACGCTGCTGCGGCAGGCGAACGATAATCGTCAGTAACTTTTTAAAGGCCGGAAACGGCCTTTTTCTTTAGCGGCCGAAACCGGCCCGGTGAAAGAGAGCCTTCGCCTCCTTCGACAATAAAAATTCCCCCAGCGCTTCAGCCTCCCTTGAGCAGAGGGCAAATGTATAGTCGGCCTGAATCTGCCAGGGTGCAGGAATGGGCAGTATGACCACTTTGCCTTCCGCCTTCAGTAGTGGGCTATAGCTCTGATAACCAATAAACAAATCTGCCTGGCCGCTTTCCAAAAGCCAGCTTGCCGCCACTTTTCCCGCAGGAACGGCCGGACTTTCCGGTCCACCAACCAGCGGCATCGCCCGTCGTTTTAGCTCATCTCCTCTTGTGGGGTGAGAGGCTTCAATAAGCTCGAAAAGCTCCCAGGCGTAATCGCCGGAAGGATCGCTCAGCGGGGTAGAGGTTGCCACGCGCAGGGAGGGATCAAGCAGCATATCCAGCCACTCTCTTTTTTCTGCGGCAAGGGATGGGCTAATACTCAGGCAAAGGCTGTTATGGGTAAAAATGCGGGTTGTCAGGGCACGCCCCGCATCGAACAGTCTTTGCGGGTGAGCGCTATTCGCAGAAGCAAAAAGATGGCAGGGCTCTCCCTGCTCAATGCGCTGCAAAAGCAGACCGGCAGGGCCAAAATCAGTAGTAACGGTATGACGGTTCTGCAGCTTAAACTGGCGCATTAATTCTGGCCAGACAATACGCAGACTACCGGCAGCGAAAACGCGGATGTCACTCATCAATTGTTGCCGACATAGTGGGTGCGGTAGAAGCGCTGATACCAGCTGTCAGCTCTGTTCTGCATATTGATATCGCTGAATTTTTCCGGATACAGTTTTTTCGCCATCCAGAGCTCACCCAGCGCCAGCGCTTCCGGCATCGGGTATCCCCAGGCTTTGGCATATTCCGGCATCAGGTAAACACGGTGATTTTTTACCGCATCTACAGCCTGCCAGGCGGGTTGCTGATTAATCTCATCCATCACCTGAGGATAACGATCCTGTATAAAGATAACCTGTGGGTTCCAGGCAACGATCTGCTCCATAGAGACCTGCTTATAGCCTTTGAGCGTTGCCGCTGCGACATTGAGAGCACCAGCATGCGCCATCATCAGGCCGGTATATTTCCCGGAACCGTAGGTGGTCAGATCTGGATTTGCCATATAGGCGCGAATGCGTTGAGCGGGCGGGATAGCTTTCAGACGATCGGCCGTTTGCTGACGCTCATCAAAGGTAGCTTTAATTAAAGTTTCAGCCTGCTTTTGATGATTAACGACTTCGCCGATCAGTTTGATCCCCTCTTTCAGCCCCTGATTATAAGCGCGATCCTCATCCTGCAGGTCGGGATTAAGCTTGCTCTGCTGTTTCGCATCGCCGCTGCGTAGCGAGATGGCAATCACCGCGATGCCCAAATTCTGGATCTGGTTGATCATCTCTTCAGGCGCATAGTTGGTCACGAAAACCACCTGAGGATGAAGGGCAACCAGCTTTTCGACATCCACGTGAGTGAGATCGCCCAGGGTCGGAATGGAATTAAGCTGAGGCACAAGGCGCTGATAGCCCTCGCCCAGCTGTTGTTTCCAGTTACCCAGAATGCCAACCATTGTGCTGGTGGCATCCAGCTGCACCAGCAAATTGAGCGTCTGATGTTGCAATACCACCACACGATCGACCCGATCCGGGATCGTCACCTGGCGACCGAGCTGATCAACCACCTGACGCGCGGCCTGAGAGCAGAAAGGAATAAAGCAGAGTAGAGCGGTGAGGGCGGTTACCCTGAACGAACGAAGCATATGACATTCCTGATTAACGTTATATACATCATGATATAACGTTAATCAGGCAGGGGAAATTGATTCTGCACAATAAAAAGAAACGCGCGTCAGCCGTACACCCGGCGGCTGACGAGAAACAGGAAGGCTATACCGGCTCTACCGGAATAACGTTTTCGCCTGGATAGCAGCCCAACACTTTCAGGGAGCGGGTGATGGGTGTTAACTCTTTCAGCGCCTGCTGAACCGCATCGGAGCGCAAATTACCCTGGAAATCGATATAGAACATCTCTTCCCACGGATTGCCGTTGATGGGACGCGACTCAAGTTTACTCATGACCAGGTTGTGCTGACGCAGCACCAGTAAGGCTTCTACCAGCGCGCCTGCCTGTTGGCCTGTGGCCATAATCAGTGTAGTTTTGGCCGGAACCTGCAGTGTCACTTCAACTGGTTTTCTGGCAAGGATAATAAAGCGGGTAATATTTTGCTTTTGGTTAGCAAGATTACGCTCCAGCACCTGCAGGCCATAGAGTTCACCGCCAGCCTCGCTGCCAATGGCGGCAACTTCAGGCGAGTTCATCGCCGCGACTTTTTCCATCGCTGCGGCGGTGCTTTCGGTGTACTCAATTTTCCAGTGCGGGTAGCGGTTAATAAACTGGCTACACTGCTGGAAAGGTTGAGGATGACTATATACCGTTTTAATTTGCTGCAGATCGGTGCTGCCATTGACCAGCACACAGTGATCGATCGGCAGAGTCATCTCGCCAACAATAGAGAGGCTGGTCTGCTGCAACAGATCGTAAACATCGTTAATTGAACCAGAACTGGTATTTTCAACCGGAAGGACGGCATAGTCAGCCTGACCGGTTTCGACCTGACTGAAAATATCCTGAAACTTCAGGCAGCCGCTTTCAATGAAGTTATCAAAATGGCGGGCAGCGTAGTTGCGTGCGGCAAGATGGGAATAGGAGCCTTTCGGGCCCAAAAAGGCGATCCTCGCCGAGTGTGAAGCGGTTTTATTCAGGTGCTTCTGCAGCAGCGCCTGCTGAGTCAGCACCGAGTCTTCAATAATCAACTGGAAAAGACGCGTGATGTAATGTGCATCCAGCTTATGCTCTTTGCCCAGAGTAATGAGATGCTCAAGCAAGTCCCGCTCGCGGTCGATGTCGCGGATGGGGCGATGGGTAGCCATCTTTGCCGTCGCAACCTCAACCGCCAGCGCCCGGCGTTGAGCCAGCAAGTTCAGCAGTTGTTCATCCAGCGCGCTGATTTTATCGCGCAGGCCCAGCAGGGGATTTTCGGGTGTCATAAGTGCTACCTGTCAGAAGTTCATAAAAAAAAAGCCTCCCGCTTGGGAGGCTTTGTTGTTCGTCTTCGCATTGTTTCTTACACGACGAATCGCCTCCCGGTCAGCGGAAGGTAAAAAAGAAGGCGAAGAAGAACGACAGTTTTTTCATTAGTGTGTCCGGAATCAGCAAGTGTTTAAAGTAACCGCTGCAAATTATTGCTGTCAATAAAAAAACGCGCCCTGAGGCGCGTTATCTTTATGCTGCTCTTTATTCCTGATCGACAGCGCTTAAGTCAACGCTCAGGTCTTTGACGCTGGCGTTAGCACGGCGCGCTTCACCTTTGTGCTGAACCTTGTTCAGCTGGCGCTCAAGTTTGGCGATAAGGTCATTGATGGCGGTGTACATATCAATATGTTTCGCGCTGGCTACCAGCGGGCCATTGGGCGTATTGATGGTGGCATCAGCGACAAATTCCTTCGGCTCCTTTGAAAGAACGATATGGGGTTTTATCAGGTCAGTTTGCCATTTTTCGAGCTTGGCGAGACGGTCTTCGACATGTTGGCGGATAGCCGGAGTGATTTCCATGTGCTTGCTGGTAATGTTCAGAACCATAGTGCTTACCTCTCTGTCATTTCCGTCGAATGTAGGATCAGCATACCCTGAAAAAGGGGTTAATGCGTGATTTTCATCACGTTTTTTTGTCACTTTTTGTCAAGTCTGGAAAATCTGTGAGGTGGGGTGGTAATTGGCCAAAAGGGGGTTGTCTGCGGGGGCTTAAGCGGGCATGATTGATGGGATGACTCAGGACGCAAGGCGTAACGCATTCTGTTTTGAGCATAAAAAATGGCAGCCTCAGGCTGCCATTTTTCGTTTACAACGCTTAAGCCTGATTCGCCGCAATCAGCTTCGCGACTTTATCTGCCTCAGCCGTCAATTGCAGATGACGGTAAGCATTCTCCATCAGCGGCAGCGCCGTGCGGGTAGCCTGGGTGTCCGGATAATCTTTCATCATTTGCTCAACGCGGTTAACTACTGCAACATAAGCCTCGCGCTTAGTGTAGAATTGAGCAACGGATAATTCATATTTCGCCAGACGATCTTTCAGATAGACCAGACGCTTTCTGGCGTCGGTCGCGTACTGACTGTTCGGGTAACCGCGCAGCAGCTGAGAGAAGTCATGGAAGGCGTCACGCGCATGCGTAGGATCGCGGTCAGAGCGGTCGATGCCGAAAAAGCCCTGCAGTGCGCTGTCATCCAGTGCCATATCCGTCAGACCACGCATATAAATCACGTAATCAATATTCGGGTGGGTTGGATTAAGACGCATAAAGCGGTCAATTGCGGCCTGCGCCAGCGGCAAATCGGCATTTTTGTAGTAAGCGTAGATCAAGTCTAGCTGAACTTGCTGGGAGTAAGGCCCGAACGGATAGCGGTTATCAAGCGCTTCCAGTTGCGTTATTGCTCCTTTAAAGTTACCGTCCTGCAGTTTTTGCTGGGCTGTGGCATAGATCTCAGAAGGCGGATTGTCGGGCACCGTTTCCTTCGAGCCGGAACAACCCGCCAATGCCAGGCTCAACGTGGCTGCAGCCACCAGATATTTCATACGCGTCATGACGATTTGATTATCCTCAGAGTGTTATTCAGGAAGCTGTCCATGTAGCTCCCGATAGTGACCAGGTACAATAGCACATTATATTAAACGGCATCGCCGTGAAAACCCAACGTTAACGAAGAAGCTGTTTATGGCACAACAAGTAAAACTCAACGCAACGGTATCCGAATCGCAACTCGGACAACGCTTAGATCAGGCTTTGGCCGAATTGTTCCCTGATTATTCCCGATCACGCATAAAAGAGTGGATTCTCGACCGTCGCGTCACCGTCAATGGCGTAATCATCGACAAACCAAAAGAAAAAGTGCTTGGCAGCGAACAAATCGCTATTGATGCAGAAATTGAAGAGGAAGCTCGCTGGGAAGCGCAGGATATCCCTTTAGACATTGTTTACGAAGATGAAGACATTCTGGTGATCAACAAGCCTCGCGGCCTGGTGGTGCATCCTGGTGCGGGAAATCCTGATGGCACGGTACTGAATGCACTGTTACACCATTTCCCCGCCATCTCTGATGTTCCACGCGCGGGTATCGTTCACCGCCTGGACAAAGACACAACTGGCCTGATGGTTGTGGCGAAAACGGTGCCTGCGCAGACGCACCTGGTGGAATCTCTGCAATTAAGAGAGATCACCCGTGAATATGAAGCAGTAGCAATTGGCCGAATGACTGCTGGGGGCACAGTTGATGAGCCTATCAGCCGTCACTCCACCAAACGCACGCACATGGCGGTACACCCAATGGGTAAACCGGCCACTACGCATTACCGCATTATGGAGCACTTCCGTGCGCATACCCGTTTGCGTTTGCGTCTTGAGACTGGTCGTACTCACCAGATCCGTGTCCATATGTCCCATATCAGTCATCCGCTGGTGGGCGATCCGCTATACGGCGGCCGTCCCCGCCCGCCTAAAGGTGCATCCGAAGCCTTTATCGGCACGCTGCGTTCGTTCGACCGTCAGGCGCTGCATGCCACCATGCTGCGTCTTTACCATCCAATCAGCGGTATCGAAATGGAATGGCATGCGCCGTTACCGCAGGATATGGTCGATCTGATCGCTGCCCTGAAAGCGGATACCGAAGAGTTTAAGCATCAGCTGGATTGGTAATGAGCCTGATTAAACCTGAGTGGGCGCTGCCCCCAATGGTGCGAGCCATAAGCTCAACCCGGGTGGGCGGCGTAAGCGGCGCTCCCTGGGATTCGCTGAATCTTGGTGCCCATGTAGGGGATAATCCTCTCCATGTGGCAGCAAATCGTCAGCGTCTGGTTGAGTTGGGTGCAATACCCACTCAGCCACTCTGGCTGGAGCAGGTTCACGGCACCGATGTTTTACATCTCACCAGAAACACACCTCAAACTCTCTGCGCTGATGCCGTTTACACACGTGAACAGGGTTTACCCTGCGCGGTGATGACGGCAGACTGCCTGCCGGTGCTTTTTTGCTCGATGGACGGTAAAGAAGTTGCGGCGGCTCATGCTGGTTGGCGTGGACTTTGTGCCGGCGTACTGGAAGCGACGCTGGCGGCATTTCAGGCTCCGCCCGAAGAGGTAACGGTCTGGCTTGGTCCCGCTATCGGCCCGGATGCTTTTGAGGTAGGACCCGAGGTAAGGGAGGCTTTTTTAGCACAAAATTTGCACGATGCGGCAGCTTTTCGTGTGGCAGGTGAAAAATATTATGCTGATATTTGGCAGCTCGCCAGGGCGCGTCTGAACCGCAGCGGAGTACGCCACATCACGGGTGGCGGCCTTTGTACCGTTTCTGATCCCGCTAAGTTCTTCTCTTTCCGACGCAATGGCGTCACGGGCCGTATGGCAAGTTTGATCTGGCTGATATAACCTAGCGCCATAAGACGGTCCAGATTGATGTATTTTTCACCAATATATTTGGGTCATTAAACTTGAAAATTTGAGGGTTGACCTCATTTAATCTCCAGTAGCAATTTGACCTGAATGGGGGAATTATGCGTCTGGATCGTCTTACTAATAAATTTCAGCTCGCTCTCGCCGATGCCCAGTCTTTAGCCCTGGGGCGCGACAATCAATTTATCGAACCTCTCCACCTGATGAGTGCTTTACTGACTCAGGAAGGGGGATCCGTTCGTCCTTTACTCACTACAGCTGGCGTTGATGTGGCTGCCTTACGAAACGGCGTCGATCAGGCTATTGGCCGCCTGCCGCAGGTTGAAGGTACGGATGGCGACGTTCAGCCTTCTGCTGACCTGGTTCGCGTCCTTAACCTTTGCGATAAGCTGGCCCAAAAGCGCGCTGACAATTTTATCTCATCCGAACTGTTCGTGCTGGCCGCTCTGGAATCGCGTGGCTCACTGGCCGACCTCTTAAAATCTGCCGGTGCAACCAGCGACAAACTAGGCAAAGCAATCGACCAACTGCGTGGAGGTGAAAACGTGAACGACCAGGGAGCTGAAGATCAGCGCCAGGCTTTAAAAAAATACACCATTGATCTGACCGAACGGGCGGAGTCAGGCAAGTTAGATCCAGTAATTGGTCGTGACGAAGAAATCCGCCGGACCATCCAGGTTCTGCAACGCCGCACCAAAAATAACCCGGTGCTGATTGGTGAACCCGGCGTCGGTAAAACAGCAATTGTGGAAGGCCTTGCTCAACGCATCATTAATGGTGAGGTGCCGGAAGGGCTGAAAGGCCGCCGTGTGCTTGCGCTGGATATGGGGGCGCTGGTGGCTGGCGCTAAATATCGGGGTGAGTTTGAAGAACGTCTGAAAGGCGTGCTTAGCGATCTTTCCAAGCAGGAAGGCAACGTCATCCTGTTTATCGATGAGCTGCACACCATGGTTGGCGCCGGTAAAGCCGATGGCGCAATGGATGCCGGTAACATGCTGAAGCCTGCGCTGGCTCGCGGGGAGCTGCACTGTGTTGGCGCCACTACGCTCGACGAATATCGTCAGTACATTGAAAAAGATGCCGCGCTGGAACGTCGCTTCCAGAAGGTGTTTGTGGCTGAGCCAAGTGTGGAAGATACCATTGCTATTCTGCGCGGGCTGAAAGAGCGCTATGAACTGCATCACCATGTACAGATTACTGACCCGGCTATCGTGGCAGCGGCGACCTTATCGCATCGCTACATTGCTGACCGTCAGCTTCCGGATAAGGCGATTGACCTTATTGATGAAGCCGCTTCCAGCATTCGTATGCAGATCGATTCCAAACCTGAAGCGCTGGACAGGCTGGAGCGCCGCATTATCCAGTTGAAACTGGAGCAGCAGGCGTTGAAGAAAGAGTCAGACGACGCCAGCATCAAGCGTCTGGAAATGCTGGAAACTGAGCTGAATCAGAAAGAGCGTGACTACTCTGAGCTGGAAGAAGAGTGGAAAGCAGAAAAAGCTTCCCTTTCTGGTACGCAGACAATTAAAGCTGAACTGGAGCAGGCGAAGCTTTCTATGGAGCAGGCTCGCCGTATGGGTGACCTTGCGCAGATGTCTGAGCTGCAGTACGGGAAAATCCCTGAGCTGGAAAAACAGCTGGCACTGGCCACCCAATCTGAAGGCAAAACGATGCGTCTGCTGCGCAATCGCGTTACCGAAGTTGAAATCGCTGACGTGCTGGCGCGCTGGACCGGTATTCCGGTAGACCGGATGATGGAAGGGGAGCGGGAGAAACTGCTGCGCATGGAGCAGGATCTGCATCAGCGCGTTATTGGACAGAACGAAGCCGTTGAAGCTGTCTCAAATGCGATCCGCCGCAGTCGGGCAGGGCTGGCCGATCCAAACCGGCCGATTGGTTCGTTCCTGTTCCTTGGTCCAACAGGGGTAGGTAAGACTGAACTTTGTAAGGCGCTGGCTAACTTTATGTTCGACAGTGATGATGCGATGGTGCGCCTCGATATGTCAGAATTTATGGAGAAGCACTCTGTCTCCCGTCTGGTTGGGGCACCTCCTGGTTACGTCGGATATGAAGAGGGCGGTTACCTGACTGAGGCGGTTCGTCGTCGTCCTTATTCCGTCATCCTGCTGGATGAAGTTGAAAAAGCGCATCCGGATGTGTTCAACATTCTGTTGCAGGTGCTGGACGATGGCCGCCTGACCGATGGGCAGGGCAGAACGGTCGACTTCCGTAACAGCGTGGTGATCATGACCTCTAACCTGGGGTCCGATTTGATTCAGGAGCGTTTCGGTGCACTCAGCTATCCGGAAATGAAAGAGGTAGTGATGACCGTAGTAGGCCAGCACTTCCGTCCGGAGTTCATCAACCGTATTGATGAGCTGGTGGTCTTCCATCCATTAGGTGAGAAACATATCGCTTCTATAGCGAAGATTCAGCTGCAACGTCTTTATGATCGACTGGCTGACCGTGGATTTGAACTGACTATCTCTGAGAGTGCGCTGCAATTGCTGGGTGAAAACGGTTATGACCCGGTTTACGGTGCACGGCCGCTGAAGCGTGCTATTCAGCAGCAGATTGAAAACCCGCTGGCGCAGCAGATACTTTCTGGTGCTCTGGTTCCCGGAAAACCAGTTGAAATGGATGTTAAGGATGGCGTTATTGTGGCAACACAATAATTATGCCATTAAAAAATGGGCCTTCGGGCCCATTTTTGTTTATTAACCAGGCTGAAAATGGCTGTTTTAACCGTTTTTGATTAAAAGATGAGCGCTTGAATATTTTTTTGCATTCAGGGCTTGCGGTCTGCCAGAAACTCCCTATAATGCGCCTCCACTGACACGGAACAACGGCTTACCGGCCGCCGGGTTGAGAGGTTCAGCTCGCTGAATCGCCGGAGAAAAACTTCTGAAACAGAGGTTGACTCTGAAGGAGGAAAGCGTAATATACGCCACCTCGCAGTAACGCCTCAGGGCGCTTACCGCAACGCTCTTTAACAATTTATCAGACAATCTGTGTGGGCACTCGCAGGATTGATATCAGCGCCGCAAGGCGCAAAAAAATATCAAGCCTTAAGAGTGAACACATAATGAAATTCATTATGAGTGTTTTACACTTGAGCACCGCTGAACCTGTTTCAGCAAATCGAACTTTTAATTGAAGAGTTTGATCATGGCTCAGATTGAACGCTGGCGGCAGGCCTAACACATGCAAGTCGGACGGTAGCACAGAAGAGCTTGCTCTTCGGG